>VGBV01000141.1 GCA_016870325.1 Actinomycetota bacterium | reverse complement strand
CGACCGCGCCGGCCGCGCCGGGGGCGCAGGCCGCGATCGTCGGCGGCGGCGGGGCGGACGCCGCCGGCTGGTCCTTCGCCGTCGCGCTCAAGCAGCGCAAGGCGGGCTTCATCTGCACGGGCTCCCTGATCGCGCCCGCCAAGGTGCTGACCGCCGCCCATTGCGTGCGGGGCGTCAAGCGCCGGCGCCTCGGGGTGCTCGTGGACAGTCCCTGGATCGCCGGCAAGCGCGCCGGAGCGCGCCTGCGGGTGAAGCGGATCAAGATCGACCCTCACTACCGCCCCCGCAGGGACATCCGCGACCTCGCGGTACTCACCCTGGCCGGCGCCGCCACCTCGACCCCGGTGGCGCTGCCCAGCGCCCGCGAGTCGGCCGCCGCCACCCGGGCCGGGCGGGCGGTGCACTCGGCCGGCTGGGGCGCCCGCAGCGTCTGGGGCTTCCGCCTTGCGGACCGGCTGAAGAGCGCACGCGAGCGGGTGCTCGCAAACCGCCACTGCCAGCGCAGCTACGGCAAGCGCGGCTTCGACTCAGCCTCGATGATCTGCGCGCTCGGCGCCAGGATCCGGCGCATCCGCAGTCCCTATCCGTTTCGCGCGACCACCTGCTCGGGCGACAGCGGCGGGCCGCTGGTGGCCCGGACCCCGTCCGGGCCGCTGCTGGTCGGCGTCACCAGCTCGGGCCCGATCCCCTGTGGCTACGGGCCCAGCATCTACGCCCGCGTCTCGGACGCTCGCGCCTTCATCGACCGCCAGCTCTAAGCGCCCTGAAGCGCCGGCGCTGGTCCGGACCGCGGGCTCTACGCCGCGCGGGGCGCCGTGGGGATCCCCGCCGGAGCGGTTGGGAACGTTCGCCAGCGGCGGCGGCGAGACGCCGATCGGCCGTTCCCAAGCCCGGGGCGGGATTCGAACCCGCGACCCCGCCCTTACGAGGGGCGTGCTCTGGCCAACTGAGCTACCCGGGCGCGAGCGCACCATCTTAGGCCGAGGGATCCCAGACTTGCCCGGCTCACCCGAGGATAGGATCGCGCCGGATGCGCCCGGGCGGCCAGATCCTGATCCTCGTTGTCATGGGATTTCTGCTGCTGACCCCGGCCGCCCCCGCCGCGGCGGCTTCCGGTGACCGGGATCCGGCCGTCCCCGCTGCCGGCAAGAAGCGACCGGTCGACGCCTACCCCTGGAGCCGCCGGATGAAGAAGGCGGTCCGCTTCGCGCGGCGGCGGGCTGGGTCGGTCTCGTTCGCGATCGTCGACGAGCGCGGCCGCATCCACGGCTTCCACCGCGGCGCCCGCCACTCCTCGGCGAGCGTGGTCAAGGCGATGCTGCTCGTCGCCTACCTGCGCCGCGGCAGCGTCAAGCGCCGCCGCCTGCACGGGGGCGAGAAGGCGACCCTGGGGCCGATGATCCGCCGCTCCGACAACGCCGCGGCGACCCGGATCCACGACGTCGTCGGCAACGCGGGCCTGCGCCGGCTCGCGCGCCGGGCCGGCATGCGGCGCTTCATCCCCGACGAGGTCTGAGGCGGCAGCCAGATCACGGCTCGCGACCAGGCGCGCTATTTCTTCCGCATCCGCTCGCTGGTGCCGGCGCGGCACCGCTCCTACGCGATGGGCCTGCTGCGCCGTATCGTCGGCGGCCAGCGCTGGGGTGTGCCGCCGGCGCGGCCGAAGGGCTGGAGCGTCCACTTCAAGGGGGGCTGATACCCCGCGGGGGGTGGCTGGCGCGTGAACCAGTCGGCCCTGCTGCAGCGCCGCGGGCGCCGGCTCGCGATCTCGGTCCTGACCGAGGGCGACCCTAGCCTCTCCTACGGCGCCCGAACGATCAGCGGCGTCACCCGCAGGCTGCTGCGCGGCCTTAACGCCTGGGCTCCGCCGCGGCGCAAGGGGGGCGCCAATCGGCGAGGCTCGCCGCTCTCCCCCGATCGGGCCGCGCCCGCCCTCCCCGGGTAGGGGGATATCTTCCGCAACGGTGTCGAACGGCCAAATTTGGCTCAAGCCGGGCCATGCATGGGGTCGATGCTGTGCGAGGAAAGCACGAACGATGACCCCCTCGGCCCAGAACCTGAACTCCAAGCTCTCTCCCCGCCCCCGCTCCGGGCGCCTCGCCCGGGGCTCCGTCGGCGACTGGCGGACCGGTCCTATCCGGCTCTCCTCTGCGCCGGTCCGCATCGTCGGCGCGCCCAGCCGCTACCAGGGCGGCTACCGCGTCAACTGCTAGCCACCCGGGTCAGTCGGCGAAGCGGTAGCCGACCCGGCGCACCGTCAGCACCAGCTCCGGCTTCTGGGGGTCGCGCTCGATCTTCTGGCGCAGGTTGGAGATGTGGACGTCGCAGGCCCGCACGTCGCCGCGGAACTCGGTCTGCCACAGCTCCTCCATGATCTCCTTGCGGCTGAACACCTGCCCGGGGCTCTCGGCCAGCAACCTCAGCACCTGGAACTCCGAGCGGGTCAGGTTGACCGGCTCGCCGCGCACCGTGACCAGATGGCGCGCCAGGTCGATCGTGACCTGGCCTGCCTCGATCGCGGCGCCCTGGCCGGTGCCGCTGCGATCGAGCTCGCGGCGCCGAAGCTGGGCGCGAACGCGGCCGAGCAGCTCGCGGACCGAGAAGGGCTTGGTCATGTAGTCGTCGGCGCCGACCTCGAGGCCCACCACCTTGTCGACCTCGGCGTCCTTGGCCGTCAGCAGGATGATCGGCACCGGACTGCGGGCGCGGACCTCGCGGCAGATGTCGAGGCCGCTCTTGCCCGGCATCATGATGTCGAGGACGAGCAGGTCGAAGTCGGAGTTGGCCAGGCGCGCCTCGGCGTCCTCGCCGTCCTCGGCCAGGGTCACCTGGAACCCCTCCTGCTCGAGCGCGTAGCCGACCGACTCGCGCACGGAGGGCTCATCGTCGACGACGAGGATGTGGCCGCTGGTCGGGGCCTCGGGCGCCATCAGGCCACCGGGGTCGGGGTCGGCTTCGCCTGCGGCAGCCTGACCCAGAAGGTCGAGCCGCTGCCGGGCGCCGACCGCAGCCCGATCTGCCCACCCATCACGTCCACCATGCGCTTGGCGATCGAGAGGCCCAGCCCGAAGCCCTCCGTCTCGAGCGAGCCGCTGCCGCGGTAGAAGCGCTCGAAGACGCGATCCTGCTCGGCGGGCGGGATGCCCTTGCCGGTGTCCTCGACCTCGATGATCACGCCTCCGCCTTCCGCTTGGGAGGCGCGAAGGGTAACCACGCCGGGCGCAGGCGTGTTCTTGCAGGCGTTGGTCAGCAGTCCGATCAGGACCTGGCGCAACAGCACCGGGTCGCCGTTGGCGACCAGGTCGCCCTCCACGTGGCTCGCGACCCGCACCCCCTCGGGGGGCTCGATGACCTCGGCCGCCTCCTCCGCTGCGAGGCTGACGTCGACGACGTCCGCCTCCTCGCGCTCGCCCGCGGCCTCGACCCTCGCCAGCATCAGCAGCGACTGGGTCAGCCTGGTCATGCGCTCGGCGTCGTCGGCGAGCCGGCCGAGGAAGCGCTCGCGGGCGTCGGGGTCGTCCTTGGCGCCGCGGCGCAGGACCTCGATCGCGCCGCTGATGCCCGCCAGCGGGTTGCGCAGCTCGTGCGCCGCGTTGGAGACGAACTCGCGCTCGGCCTGCTCTCGCTTGAGCTCGTCGGTGCGGTCGCTGACGACGACCAGGACCGCGTGCTCGGCGGCCACCCTGCGCGCCTGGACCCGGTAGACGCGGTCCTCGATGCTCAGCACCGGGATGTCGTGGGAGCCGCGCTCGGCCGCCGCCCGCAGCGAGGGGATCAGCGCCGCGGCGGGCTGGCTGTGCCGGACCAGCCCCTGCCCCGCCGGGTTGGTGAAGCGGACCTCGCCGTCCTCGCCGACGACGATCACGCCCTCGCGCAGCCCGTCGAGAATGGCCGAGAGGCGGTCGCGCTCGGTGGCCAGCAGGTCGAAGCTGTCACGCAGCGCCTCGCGCATCGTGTCCAGGGCGCGGGTCAGGTCGCCGATCTCGTCCCCGCCGCCCGCCGGCAGCGGCGCATCGAAGTTGCCCGAGGCCATCTGCTCGGCGCTGCGGGCGAGCCGCTTGACCCGGATCGCGATCAGGGAGGAGACGACGAAGCCGACCAGCACCCCCACCGCGATCGCGATCAGGATCGCCCGCACGCGGTCGCCCTGCAGGTCGTCGAAGGCGCGAGTCAGCGCCGGGGGCGGCTCGGCGACGACCACCACCGTCCCGCGCACCCCCTCGGGGCCGAAGATCGGGGCCGAGGCGATGGTACGGTCACCGGGCAGGTCGGCGCGGAACCGTCGCCCGGCCCGGGCCGCGGCCGAGGCCTCGCCGGCCCGCCCGATCGAGCGCAGGTCGGCGGGCGGGATCGCGGGCGGCGCGAACGAGCCGCCCCTGCGGTTCACCGCCCAGACCTGGAAGGTCTCGGTGTTGGAGTCGTTCAGGATCGCCGCCGCCTCCAGCGTGGAGGTGCCCTCGAGCGTGTCGGCGATGCTGGCCGTGCGCCCGACCGCGAGGTCGGCGCTCTCGCTCTGCAGCGTCCGGCCCGAGGAGTCGTCGACGAAGACGTAGACGGCCAAAGCGGTGATCAGCGTGACCAGCGCGAACGCGGCGCCGAGCCAGATCCGCATGCCGACGCGCCGCCCGCTCAGCAGGCCGGCGGGGGTCTTGCCAGGGGCGCTGTCGACGCCCGCGTTCGCCTCGGCGCTCGCCATCTGAGCATTTCTTAACACAGGCTCGGCGTCCCGGCGGCCGATCGCGGCCGCGAGGCGCCGCTCAGGCCGCCAGCGTCTGGGCCAGGCGCAGCCAGAGCGCCTCGAGCGCGAGCCCCTCGGAGACGTTCACGCGCAGCCGCCGGCGCGTCTCCAGGACCAGGTCGACCGCGCGGCCGGCCGCGCCCGCGTCGACCCTCGCGGCGTCCTCGGCCAGCTCGGCGCTGCGGTCGGGGTTGAGCACGACCTCCCCGGCGCCCGAGGCCAGCGCGGCGAGGTCGCGGTACCAGGCGCAGACCAGCGCCAGGCCCAGGTCGAGGGCCTCGGTGCGGGCGCGCCGCTCGCTGCGCTTGAGCTGGTCGGCGGCCTCGCGTCCGAGCTTCCCCGAGCGCCTCCGACTGCTCGCCGCCGACTCCGCCTCCGCCTGCTCGAGCAGGATGCGCTCCTGCTCGGCGGCCGCCTCGCCCCCCGCGGCCTCGGCCGCCTCCAGCAGAGGGCGCCACGGTTCGGGCCGCTCCGGGTCGCCGACGGCGGCGCGGGCGGCGGCGGTTGCGCTC
>VGBV01000140.1 GCA_016870325.1 Actinomycetota bacterium | reverse complement strand
CCTGCCCGCACCCCTGGGAGAGTGGGACAAACCCGCCCCCTGGGCGTCCGCGTTCACGATGGGGGACTGCCGACTCGAGCTGATCGGGTCGAAGTCGGCGATCAACCTGGAGTATCCGCCCACCTCGTTGCGCCTGCTCGATCCGGATGGCTGGAAGTTCCCCGACACCACGATGGCGCCCCTCCTTCACGGGTCTCTGGCCGGAGCATTCAGAGAGCAGATCGTGCACTTCCTCCGGTGCGTTGAGAATGGGACGGCGCCCCTGGTGAGGCCGGCAGAGGCACGACAGGCGATGGAGCTTGCGATCGCGGCGGAGTTGTCGGTTGAGCGCGGCGAGACCGTGGAGTTGCCGCTCACATGAGAATGCGTCCTGAATTCGACCACCTCGGATCTGCGCCGGTTCCCACCTGGCTGGAGGACGAGGGGATCGCCGACGCCTCGGAGCTAGAGCCGAAGCCGTTCGATGCCGAGGAGTTCGCCGCCCGCGTGGGGCGCATCCGGGCCGAGCTCGAGCGTCGCGCCCTGGCGGGCGTCCTCGTCTTCAGGCCGTCGAGCGTCGAGTACCTCTGCGGACACCACACCGTCGAGACCGCCCCTCAGCCCGTGCTGGTCACCGCCGAGGCGGTCCGGATCTACGTTCCTGACCCTGAGGTGGGTCGCGCCCTCGCCACCGGCAGCACCGACTCGATCGCTCACTACGCGCCGAGCGAGGACGCGATCGCCCTGATCTGCGAGGACGTGGCCAGGATCTGCGCCAGGGCGGAGCCCGGGGCCGGGATCGCGATCGAGGACCGCGACCCGACTGTGCCGCCCAGGGCGGTGGCGCTGCTGGAGGCCGCCGGCATTTCGGTTGCGGCTGGCGAGTATCTGGTCGAGACGCTGCGGCTCGTGCTCTCGCCGGCCGAGATCCGCTGCATGGATCTAGCCGCTGAGGCCACGAGGCGCGGGGTGGAGGCGGCCTACGTGGCTTCTGAGCGAGAGGGCGTCACCGACTCGCAGCTGGCGGCGGAGATCGGCGAGGCCCTGCGCGGAGAAGCCGACTCCTCGGCGGCGATGGACGTGATCGTCGCGACCGGACCGCGCGGCGGGGTACCCCACTCGAGCTTCCGGGACATCCCCCTCTCGTCCGGTCCTACCTTCATCGAGTTCGCGGGGACCCACCATCGCTACCACGCTCCGGTGATGGTCACGGTGGCGCGCCGGGTCGATGACCTGGCGCGCCGGCTGGAGGAGATCTCGCAGACGATCCTCGCGACGGTGCTCGAGACGGCGGCGCCGGGCAAGGCCGCGTGCGAGGTCGCGCGCGCCGTGGAGGCGAAGATCAACCTGGAGGATCGCGACATCTTCCATTTCAACTTCGGCTACGCGATCGGCCTCGCCCATCCGCCGGGATGGCTCGACGGCGCCCCCTTCTCGATGGTGGTCGACAACCAGGCCGTCCTCGAGGAGGGCATGGCGTTCCACATCCCGGCCTCGCTGCGCTCCTTCGCACGCTGCGGAGTGGGCCTCAGTCATGCAACCGTGTTGGAGGCGGCCGGGGCGCGCGTCCTGACTGGAGATCCCGAGCCGGCGATCCGGGTCTTCGCCGACGGATCTGGCTAGCCTCGCCCGGGTGACTTCAGGTTCGCCCAGCCGCTCGACCATCGATTCCCTGGGACGGGGCATCGACCTGCTTGAGATCCTGGCCACCAGGGACTCGGTCAAGCTTGCCGAGCTTCCCGAATTGCTGGATACCTCCAGGGCGACAGCCTTCAGGCTGCTCAAGACGCTCCAGGATCGTGGATACGTCGAGCACGATCCGGCCGAGAGCCTCTATCGGCTCGGGCCGGCAGCCCAGCTACTGGCGGATCGCTCGGGGTCTCAGTCGCTCGTTCGAGCCGCCCAGCCGGCGCTGCGCGACCTGGCGGCAGAGACTGGGGAGACGGTGAACCTCGCGCTGATGCGCGCCGCGCACCTAACTTACGTTGAGATCGTCGATGGACGTCACGCATTGCGGATGTCCGCGAGCCCAGGGCAGGACGTACCGATGCACTCCACGGCGCTGGGCAAGGCCACCCTTGCCGTCCTTCCCGAGGAGCGGCAGCTGGCATTGGTGGGTCCGGAGCCATGGACCGCCTACACCCCGAAGACCCACACGAGCTGGGAGGCGCTTCGGCCGGAGATCCGTCGTGCGGCCGAGCGAGGTTGGGCCGAGGACCTCGAGGAAATGGACGAGGGTGCGATCTGCGTGGGGGCGGCGATCCTCAACCGAGAGGGCGAGCCGGTGGGGGGAATCTCGGTCTCGGGCTGGGCGCAGCGGCTGGATGCCAGGACCCGCAGGGAGATCGGGCAGTCCGTGGCTGCTTGGTGCCGCCGAATCACGACCGAACGCGAGCCGGCACCGCAGGCCGGCTGACGCTCGCTCACGCACACGGAGGCGGCTCCGACGACGGCCGGCTTGACACCCCGCCGCGATTGCGAATAGTCTGCGGCCGATGAATCAGCCTGTCTCGCACCGTGAGACACCGCAAAGGATGATGCGAGGGTGAGCCGCTCATCCGATCGCTTCGAGACCCTCGCCCTCAAGGGCGTCGGCCATCAATTCCGAGCGGGGGGAGAACTGGTCCCGACAATCGCCGGCGTCGATCTCGAGGTAGGCCGGAGTGAGTTCGTGACGGTGGTCGGTCCCTCGGGCTGCGGCAAGTCAACCCTCTTCAACCTGGCGGCTGGGCTGCTGCGGCCGACCGCGGGTCAGGTCAAGGTCAACGGGGAGCCCCTCGAGGGAACGAATCCCTACGTCGCCTACATGTTCCAGCAGGCGGCACTGCTCGAGTGGCGAGACGTGCTCGGAAACGTCGTGTTGGGTCAGGAGTTCCTGGGGATGCCGAAGGGGGAGGCGAGGGCAGCGGCCATGGAAGGGCTCGCCGAATTCGGGCTGAGCGGATTTGAGCGCCGCCGCGCCTGGGAGCTGTCGGGCGGGATGCGACAACGGGTGGCCTTGCTGCGTACCTACCTCACCCAGCGGGAGCTGCTGCTGCTCGACGAGCCCTTCGGCGCCTTGGACGCTCTCACCCGCCTGCAGATGCAGCAATTCCTGCTCGATCGCTGGCAGCGGGATCAACGAACCGTCATCTTCATTACCCACGACGTCGATGAGGCGCTGCTCCTGGGCGACCGGGTGATCGTTCTCGCGCCCCGGCCGACTTACGTTCTGGCAACGGTCGAGGTCGGATTCGAGCGTCCTCGAAACGCCGAGGAGGTCCTTCGGGCCCCCGAGTTCACCGAGCTGAAGACCCAGATGCTCGAGATGCTCGTGGTGGACAGCGAATCCGAGGTTGAGCCGGACGGCTCGGCGAACGGCTCCGGTCCGGGCCGCCCAGCCGAGGCTGAGCGATCGGCGCGGCAGGACGCCGGGAGCGGGGAATGACCCCCCCGGTGAAGGCGTCGCGAATAGAGCGTCATCCCGCTCCCGAGGGTCGGGATCGCATGGTCGCCGAGCAAGTGCCACGGGACGGGCGCACCAGGGGCGTCAGGCGAGGTCTGGCCGTCGCCGGCATTCCGCTGCTCGTGCTCGTCGTGTTCTTCGCCGTTTGGGAGTTCGCCAGCAAGTCTGGCTGGCAGCCGGACTACATACTTCCCGCCCCCTCTGACGTTGCCAACGATCTGTGGAAGGACCGGGGCGGCTACTGGGACAATGCGCAGACCACGCTCACCGAGATCCTGATCGGCTTCCCGATCGGCCTCGTGCTGGGCCTCGTCATCGGAGGCTTGATCGGGATGGTGGCTTCGCTGCGACGCACTGCATATCCGTTCGTGGTCGCGTCTCAGTCCCTACCCACTCTGGCACTGGCTCCGTTGCTGGTGCTGTGGTTCGGATTCGGCGTGGTTCCCAAGGTCATCCTGGTGGTTCAGGTCGTGTTCTTCCCGATCACGGTGGCGACGGTGGCCGGCCTGGTCTCGGTGCCGCAGCAGGCGCTCGTCTTCGGCCGCACGCTCGGCGCCGGCTGGTGGCAGCTGTTCGTCAAGATCCGCGTCCCGGCGAGCCTTCCGCACGTCTTCAGCGGCCTCAAGATCGCCGCGTCCTACGCGGCGGTGGCGGCGGTGATCGCGGAGTTTGCCGGCGCCGAATCGGGGCTTGGCGCCCTGATGCTGCGGGCGAACGACAACCTCCAGACGGAGGCGGTATTCGGCGCTCTGATCTTGATCACCGCCATTGGGGTCGGCTTCTTCGCGCTCATGAGCCTGCTCGAGCGCCTAATCGTGCCCTGGCACGAGCAGTACAGGAAGGACGGGGACAGGTGAGCCTCGCGAGCAACCACAACCGAAGGAGAGGATGATGAAGAGGATCGTGCAGAAGCGGCGGCCTGGGCCGAGGCTCCTCGCCGCGACCGTTGCGGCGGTCGTGATGGGGGTCGGCCTGGCCGCTTGCGGCGGTGACGACGATGGAGGAGGGGACTCGGGAGGCGAGAGCAACAAGGTCACCTTCGCCCTCGGCTTCTCGCCCAACTACGGCCAGGTGTCCTTCTTCAACGCGCTGCTGGCCGGCTACTACGAGGACGCCGGGCTCGACGTCGACTACGTCGTGCCCGACTCCACGCAGACGGCCGCGAAGTTGGTCGGCGTGGGTCGAGCGGACGCCGGTGAGTTCTTCGGGCTCGACCCGATCTCCGCTGTTGGCGAGGACATTCCGCTCAAGGTGGCTACCACCTGGGCGTTTGGGCAGCTCGGCTTGATGGCCGATCCGGCTGGCGACGTCAAGTCGGTCGCGGACCTCGAGGGTCAGCAGGTCGGGATCTTCTCGGGACTGCCCTACTCCGAGGCGTGCAGGCCACGCCTGCTAGAGGCCAACGGGCTCAGTCCGGACAGCGTCGACACGGTGGATGTGGGCTTCAACTCGGTGACACCCCTGCTCAGCGGCAAGGTCGCCGCCGCGGAAGGTGGCGATCCGGCCGAGACCGTCACCTATGAGATCGAGTCCGGCAACGCGCCGACCTACTTCTCCTACGACGAAGTCTGCGCTCCGTTCCTGTTCGGGGTCTTCGTCAACGACGAGTGGGCCAGCGACAATCCCGAGACCGCCAGCAAGTTCATCGAGGCGACTCTGCAGGGAGCGAAGCTCGCCAACGAGGATCCTGAGGAGAGCCACAGGCTCTTCACGGAAGAGTTCCCGGATCTCGAGCAGCCGCTTCTCCAGTTCGAGAAGTTCGGCGAGGCGACCTGCGGCCCCGATGCCGCGGAGGAAGGACTCGGATACAACCCCAGCGGGGACTACGAGGAGCTGATCCAGCTCAGCGTCGAGTCGGAGCTGATCCCCGAGGAGCTGTCGGTTGACGAGGTCGTCACCGACGAGTACCTGCCGGAGGAGCCGGTCACCTCCAGCGCCTGCTAGTGGCAACCG
>VGBV01000139.1 GCA_016870325.1 Actinomycetota bacterium | reverse complement strand
CCGCCGCCAAGGCCCCGGGGGAGCAGGCCGCAGCGCCGTCCCCGCCGCCGCCGGGAGCCGCCCCGGAGCCCGAGCCTTCCGTCCCCGAGCCGCCCGCTCCACCCCGCGAGGCTCCCGAGGGGCCCGATGAGCTGGGCGGGCCTGCAACGGCTTCGTTCGATCTCGAACCGCCGGGCGGCGGGCCGTCGCCCGCACCCGTCGCGCCGCTCCACGAGCCGCCCGACACGCCCGCGGCGGAGGCAGAGGGAGGCGAGGAGCCGCCGGTGCCGAAGCCGGCCGGCCTGATCGGCCGCATCCCCGGCAGCGGGGATCGGGAGGCCGACGAGGACGACGAGCTGATCGACCTGAACAGGGCCAGCTTCGATCAGCTGCGCGAGCTCGGCTTCTCGGTCACCCAGGCGACCCGGCTGCTCACCCACCGCGAGCGCCAGGGCGGCTTCGACTCCTTCGACGACCTCGCCGCCGTCCCCGGCATGCCCGAGGACCTGCTCGACGAGGTCCGCCCGAAGCTCCGCGTCGGCTGACGGGCCTCCCGTCGCCCTAGACGTCGCTCAGGTCGCGCTCGAAGTAGGTCTCGGTGACGCCGAAGGCGAGCAGCGCGGCCAGCAGCAGGTAGGTGGCCGCGACGTAGACCCGGGTGCGGGTGGGGATGTCGTGGTAGGCGCGCGCCTCGGGCTCGTTGCGGCCCTTCCAGCGGCGCCAGCTCTCGATTCCGCCGAACAGCAGGATCAGCAGCATGATCGGGTTCGGGAAGAGGAAGGTGAGCGCGATCAGGCCGGCGAAGCCGGCGAACCAGACCCAGGGCGACAGCGCCGCCATCGCGCGGCCGCCGTCCAAGGGCACTACGGGCAGCAGGTTGAAGAGATTGAGGAAGAAGCCGATGTAGGCGAGAGCGCGCCAGAAGTCCTCGCCGGTGGTGAGCCAGAGGCCGAGCGGGACCAGGGTGGCGATCGTGCCGAGGATCGGGCCCGCCAGCCCGACCCGTGCCTCGGCCGCCGCGTCCTTTCCGAGGGACTTGGCCGAGATCACCGCGCCGAGGAAGGGGATGAACATCGGCGCTGAGGCCTCGACCCCCTCGCGGCGCAGCTGGATCACGTGCCCGAGCTCGTGCAGCAACAGCAGCAGCACGAAGCCGACCGCGAACGGCCAGCCGAAGATCAGCTGGTAGGCCGCGATCGAGACGAGCATCGAGGCCGAGGTCGTGAACAGCTTCAGCTTCGGCAGGGCGAACAGCACCACCTTCGCCTTGGTCCCGAACTTGGCGAGCAGCAGCGCGGCCGCCGCCAGCGGGCCGCCGTAGCGCTTCAGCGCACTGCCCCGTCCCGACCCCGGGTGGATCGGCTCGCACTCGGTCCGCTGCGGCGCTGGTTGTCCGGCTTCCATCTGGGTTCAAGGCTAGCCAGGCAGATGAATTGCCCCTAGCGCGAGCGCCGCGCGGCGAACTTCCTGAGCAAGCGCCTGCCGGCCAGCGACGAGAACGTGGAAGAGCCCCCTGGCCGGACGTTAGCGACACTCCGGAGGGCGTCCTACGAGAGCTACCTGATCACGCCCGAGGAGTTCATCGACGCCGGGGACCAGGTGCTGATGCTCGTCCACGTGCGCGCCCGGACGATTCGCGACGGGGTCGGGGTCGAGCACGCCCCGGCGGCGCTATTCGAGGTCCGCGACGGCAGGATCCACCGCGCCCGGTTCTTCCTCGAGCGGGCGCTCGCGCTCGCGGCCGCGGGGATGGAGCCTCCGCCCGCGGGCGGGTGGCGCAGCTACCATTGGGGCACATAGCACGGGGGCGATTCGGCTTCGATTTGGTCATCCGTGCGATCAGGTTGCAGGTCGAGGTTCCCGGAGGCCTCGTTAAACACCGGGACCAACCAATACGTGCGGACCATGAGTTCGCCCTCGCCGCTTAGTCAATAGCTGAGCGGCAGGAGTCGGCCCTCCGTCGCCCGAGCAGAGGGATCCCGGCTTCAGAATCGGGCTCACCCAGGTGGCATGTCCCGGCCGTCAGGGGAAATCAAAGGGACTCGGCCCCGAGAGATCTCCCGCCGGCAGCGGAACTCCCGGGGCGAGAACAAAGCGCCGGCTATGCCTGTAGACGCCGATCGTTTCGTGACCGAAGACGTGGGTTCAATTCCCACCGCCTCCATTCCGCAAGCTCCGTGGGCAGACGCTCAGGAGCGGCTGATCGCGCGCCAGCAGGCGAGCGCCACGGTGTCCAGTTCTGGCGCACCCAGCTTCTCGCCGGTGGCCGCGAGGCGCACCGCGGGACCGAGCCCGATCTCGTAGAGGACCTCGAGCGGCAGCGGCAGCAGCAGGGCGGCGATCTCGGGGGTGACGGCCTGCTCCAGCAGCGGGTCCTCCCGGGCCATCGCCGCCTCGTGTGCGCGCTCGCGGTAGGGCGAGACGTCGACCTGCGCCAGGAACAGCGCGTGGTCGCGGTTGGCGCCGAGGTGGCGGTGGATGCCGAGCCAGATCTCGCGGAAGCGCGCCTCGGGATCCCGCGTGGATCCGGCCGCCGCCACGGCCGCCGCGCCCAGCTCCGCCTTGCTCTCGAGGTAGGTCGCCAGCACCAGCTCGTCCTTCGACCCGTAGTGGGTGTAGGCGGTGCCGGTGGCGACGCCCGCCTCGGCGGCGACGGCGCTCATCGAGGCGCCGTGGAAGCCGCGCTCCGCGACCAGCCTCCGCAGCGCCGACCGCACCGCTGCGGCCCGGTCTAGTCCCGCGACGGCCATCGGCTCAGGCGGCGACCTGCTCGGCCGCCGGCGAGCCGACCTCGAGCCTGACGCGGGTCTCGCGCTCGGAGACCTCCCAGAGGCGCTTGATCGCGCGGCCCGCGCCGAGGCGGCGCAGGATCGGCTTGTGCACGGGCGGCCCGTTGTTGACCCACATCGGCACGTAGAACTGGCCGCTCTTGGCCGCCGGGTCGGTGGCGGCTCGCAGCTGCGGCAGCGCGCCGTCCGCGGGTGACATGCCCGAGCGGCCCGCCAGGTCGTGAAAGAACCGTTGGCTGCGCCCGCCGTCGGTCTCCTGCACGCTGACCGCCTGCAGCTCGGTGTTGGAGAGCCCGGGGTGGGCGATCAGGCTGGCCGCGGGCGCGTTCGCCGCCTTCAGCATCCGGTGCAGGCCGATCCCGAAGTGAAAGTTCGCCAGCTTCGATTGGCCGTAGGCCTTCCAGGCGCCGTAGCTGCCGTGCAGGTGTGGGTTCTTGGGGTTGACCGAACGGCCCATGTGATGGGCGGTGCTGGTCACGGTCACGACCCTGGCCGCCTCTGCGCGCAGCAGCGCCGGCATCAGCAGCGCCGTCAGCGTCCAGTGCCCGAGGTGGTTGGTGCCGAACTGCATCTCGTAGCCGTCCGCCGTCTTGCGCTCGGGGATCGCCATCACGCCGGCGTTGTTGATCAGCAGGTCGAGGGCGGGGTGGAGGGCGGCGATGCGCCCGGAGGCCTCCTTCACCGACTGCTGCGAGGCCAGGTCCATCGGCACCAGTTCGAGCTTGGCGTCGGGCCGGCTCGAGCGGACGTCCTCGAGCGCCTCCTGCGCCTTCTCCTGGTTGCGGGCGGCCATCACCACGTCGGCTCCGGCGGCGGCGAGCGCGCGGGCCGTTTCGAGCCCGAGCCCCCCGTTGGCGCCGGTGACGACGGCGCTGCGGCCGCTGAGGTCGGGGATGTCGGCGCTGCTCCAGCTCACGGACTCTCCTTTGCTCCAGGGTCTGATTGAACGTTCATTCAGAATCGGGAACATAGCAGCGCGAGCCCGGGTGGGCGAGCGGTTGAGCTATTCCGCCGCGGGCCTCGTACCCTGTGTCGAACTCAAGAACCGACCGGGAGCCAGCCACCAGATGACACCGCCCAGCACCGCCACCCCCACCGCCACCCCCGACCTGAAGGTCGCCGACCTGTCCCTGGCCGAGTACGGCCGCCGCGAGATCGCCCTCGCAGAGCACGAGATGCCGGGTCTGATGGCGCTGCGGGCCGAGTACGCCGAGGCCCGGCCCCTCGCGGGCGCCCGCATCACCGGCTCCCTGCACATGACCGTGCAGACCGCGGTGCTGATGGAGACCCTGGTCGCGCTCGGCGCCTCCCTGCGCTGGGCCTCCTGCAACATCTTCTCGACCCAGGACCACGCCGCCGCCGCGGTCGCGGCCGCGGGCATCCCCACCTTCGCCTGGAAGGGCGAGACCCTGGAGGAGTTCTGGTGGGCGATCGACCAGACGCTGAGGTGGCCCGAAGGTGGCGATGGGCCAGGGTCTGGGGGCCCGAACATGCTGCTCGACGACGGCGGGGACCCGACCCTGCTGATCCACAGGGGCGTCGAGGCAGAGCGCAAGGGGGAGGCCCCCGACCCCGAGAGCGGGGAGTCGGCCGAGGAGAAGGTCTTCCTGGCGCTGATCGCGGAGTCGATGAGCAAGGACCCCGAGCGCTTCACCCGCCTCGCCGAGGGCATCATGGGCGTGACCGAGGAGACGACCACCGGCGTCAATCGCCTTAACCAGATGTTCGCCGCGGGCACGCTGCTGTTCCCGGCGATAAACGTGAACGACTCGGTCACGAAGTCGAAGTTCGACAACATCTACGGCTGCCGCCACAGCCTCGTCGACGGCATCAACCGCGCCACCGACACTCTCGTCGGCGGCAAGGTCTGCGTCGTCTGCGGCTTCGGCGACGTCGGCAAGGGCTGCGCCGAGTCGCTGCGAGGCCAGGGCGCGCGGGTGATCGTGACCGAGATCGACCCGATCTGCGCCCTTCAGGCCGCGATGCAGGGCTATCAGGTCGCGCGCCTCGAGGACGTGATCGCAGAGGCCGACATCTTCATCACCGCCACCGGCAACAAGGACGTGATCTCGGTCTCCCAGATGGCGCGCATGAAGCACCAGGCGATCGTCGGCAACATCGGCCACTTCGACAACGAGATCGACATGGCGGGCCTCGAAGCCGTGCCCGGCATCGAGAAGTCAGAGCTGAAGCCCCAGGTCGACGTCTGGAGCTTCCCCGACGGCCACAGCGTGATCGTGCTGAGCGAGGGGCGCCTCCTGAACCTCGGCAACGCCACCGGGCACCCCTCATTCGTGATGTCGAACTCCTTCTCTAACCAGGTGATCGCCCAGGTTGAGCTCTACACCAAGAACTCAGACTACGAGCGCAGGGTCTACGTGCTGCCCAAGCACCTCGACGAGAAGGTCGCGCGCCTGCACCTCGACGCCCTCGGGGTGAGGCTGACCGAGATGAGCCCCGACCAGGCGGCATACCTGGGGGTGCCGGTCGAGGGGCCCTATAAGTCGGATCACTACCGGTACTAGTGGCCCTCCTCAAAACGTTTCACCGGAAATGACCGGTCCGGATCACCACCATGCTGCGTCCTCGGTCGTCCGAATAGCGCTGCTATTCGGACTCCCTGCCTCCTTGCCTGGCGGCGCCTGGCCTGCGTCATTT
>VGBV01000138.1 GCA_016870325.1 Actinomycetota bacterium | reverse complement strand
GCCGGCGGCCACGGCCAGCGCCGCGGCCCCGACCGCGCCTCCCGCGGGGCCCGAGAGCACGCTCCAGGCGCCGGCCCTCGCGGCCTCGGCCGCGGTGGCGGTGCCGCCGGAGGAGCGCATCACGGTCGGCTCGGGGACCCCGAGCTCGGCGCAGGACGCGGCGAGGCTCGTCAGGTAGCGGCCCAGCAGTGGGGAGAGGTAGGCGTCGATCACGGTCGTCGAGCAGCGCTCGTACTCGCGGAACGCCGGCAGCACCTCGTGCGAGGCCGAGACGTGGACCCCGGGCAGCGCCTCGCGGATCGCGGCCGAGATCCGCCGCTCGTGCGCGGGCTCGGCGAAGGCGAAAAGCAGGCAGACCGCGACCGCCTCGGCGCCGGACTCCGCGACCTCCGCCGCCAGCCGCTCGGCCTCGCCCTCGGGGAGGGCCTCGATCACGCCGTCGGGGCCGATCCGCTCCGCCGCCTCGAAGGCGAGTCCGCCCGGGACGAGCGAGCGCGGGCGACCGCGGCAGGGGCGGTAGAGGGCGGGGCGGTCCTGGCGGCCGATCTCCAGCAGGTCGGCGAAGCCGCGGGTGGCGATCAGCGCTGTGCGCGCGCCGCGCTCCTCGAGCAGGGCGTTGGTGCCGACCGTCATTCCGTGGGTGAAGGCGGCGACCTCGCCGGGACCGGCTCCCGCGCGCTCGAGCACCGCCTCGATCGCGGCCATCACGCCCAGCGACTGGTCCGAGGGGGTGCTCGGGACCTTGGCCGTGTACAGCCGCTCGCCCTCCAGCAGAGCCGCGTCGGTGAAGGTTCCGCCGACGTCGACTCCAAGCAGCATCCCGGCCGCTACCCCCAGCTCCTGAAGGCCGGCTCGCCGTCGGGGCCGCAGACGAGGTGACGGCCGTCGAGCGCGGGGTCCTGCTCGGGGAACTCCTCACGGCGGTGCGAGCCCCGCGATTCCCTGCGCTCCAGGGCGAAGCGCGCGACCAGGCGGGCGAGGGGATAGGGATCGTCGAGCAGCCGCTCGAGCCTGTCGGCGCGGCGGCGCGGGCCCGCCTGCTCCCAGACCGCGTCGCGCGTCGAGGGGGGCGGCGGCGTGAAGCGCCACTCTGGCGCCGGAGGCGGCTCGGCGACCGCCGTCTCCGACAGCGCCGCGGCCGCGGCGCGGGTGCCCAGCACGAAGCACTCGGTGAGGCTGTTGGACGCGAGCCGGTTTGCCCCGTGCAGACCCGTACAGGCGCACTCACCGACCGCGAACAGCCCGGGGAGCGAGCTGTGGCCCTCGAGGTCGGTCGCGATGCCGCCCATCACGTAGTGCGAGGCGGGCGCTACCGGCACGGGCTCGGACTCGGGCCGGAAGCCGGCCAGCTCAAGCGCTTCGAAGATGTTCGGGTAGTGCCCACGGTCGATCTCGCGCAGGTCGAGCAGCACGTGGCCGGCGCCGTCGGCGTCCATCTGCTCCAGCACCGAGAGCGTGACCGCGTCGCGCGGGGCGAGCTCGTCGGTGAAGCGCTCGCCCGCGGCATTCAGCAGTGTCGCGCCCTCGCCGCGCACCGCCTCCGTCACCAGCAGGCCGTCGGCCTCGGTTCCGGGCGCCGCCAGCGCGGTCGGGTGGAACTGGCACAGCTCCAGGTCGGCCAGCTCGGCGCCGGCAGCATGGGCGATCACGGCGCCCGCGCCGATCGCGCCCCAGGGGTTCGTCGTCCGCGCCCACAGCGCCGCGGCGCCGCCGGTGGCGAGGATCGTCGCCGCGGCGGCAACCGGCCCCTGGTCGGTCACCACCCCGTGGCAGCGCTCGCCGTCGCTCCACAGCGCCAGCGCCGAGGCGCCCTCGGCCACGTGGATGCGCGGCGCCGCGGCAACCACCGCCGCGAGCTTCTCGGTGATCCGCCGGCCGGTCCCGGCGCCTCCGGCGTGGACGACGCGGCGGCGCGAGTGCCCGCCCTCCAGCGCGAGCTCCAGCTTGCCCTCGGCGTCGTGGTCGAAGTCGACGCCGCGGCGCCGCAGCTCGTCGACCACGCCCGGAGCCTCGCGCGCCAGCACCTCCGCCGCCGTGCGGCGCACGCAGTCCCGCCCCGCCGCGACCGTGTCCTGCACGTGCAGCTCGGGCGAGTCGTCGGGGCCGATCGCGGCGGCGAGGCCGCCCTGGGCCCAGAAGCTCGAGCTCTCGCGCAGCGTCTTCCGGGCCACGAGCGTCACCGCGGCGCCGGCCTCGGCCGCCTTCAGCGCCGAATGCAGTCCTGCGGCGCCGCCGCCGATGACGACGACGTCGCTCCGGGGGCGGTCGCCTGGCTCGTTTGCGGCCATGGAGCCGACTACCGTACTGCGCTCGTGGGGATCTACGTTCGCCATCCCAGCGGCTTTCGGCACGACACCGGGGGGCATCCCGAGAGCGCCCGGCGCCTGGTCGCGATCGAGGAGGCGCTGACCGAGCGCGACTGGCTCGGCTGGGAGCTGGTCGAGGCCCCGGCCGCCGAGCGCGAGCAGCTGCTCCGCGTCCACGACCCGGCGCTGGTCAGTCGCATCGAGGAGCTGTCATCGAGCGGCGGCGGCGCGATCGACCTCGACACGGTCGCCAGCGAGGGCTCCTTCGAGGCCGCGCTGCACGCGGCGGGCGGCGCCGCTGCGGCCGCCGACCGCCTGCTCGCGCAGGGAGGCGGCCACGCCTTCGTCGGCACCCGGCCGCCCGGCCATCACGCCGAGCGCGCGACCGCGATGGGGTTCTGCCTGTTCAACAACGCGGCGGTCGCCGCCGCCGACGCCCGCGCGCGCCACGGGATCGAGCGCGTCCTCATCCTCGACTGGGACGTGCACCATGGCAACGGCACCGAGGAGATCTTCTACGGCTCCAGCGAGGTCCTCTACTCGAGCATCCACCAGAGCCCCCTCTATCCCGGGACCGGAGCGGCAACCGACCTCGGCGCGGGGGCGGGGGAGGGCTACACGGTCAACCTGCCCGTACCGCCCGGCAGCGGCCCGGACGAGTTCCTGTCGCTGATCCAGGGGGTGATCGCGCCGATCGCCCGCGAGTGGAAGCCGGGCCTGCTGATGGTCTCGGCCGGCTACGACGCCCACCGCGACGACCCCCTGGCGGAGTGCGAGCTGGACGAGGCCGCCTACGCGGAGATGACCGCGGCGATGCGCGAGCTGGCCGCTGAGCTCGGCGCTCCCCTTGTGGTCTGCCTTGAGGGCGGCTACTCGGTCGGCGCGCTCGCGGCCTCGGTTCTGGCGACGCTGGAGGCGATGGACTCCGATGCCGCGCCTCGCGAGGCCCCGGATGATTTCGCCGCGCCGTTCTGCGAGCGGCTCTCGGCCTACTGGCCCTCGCTGGCCTGACCACGAGCTAGGCGGTCAGCTTCTCCTTCAGCTCCTTGGGGAAGCCGGGGATCGTGTCCATGTCGTCGATCGTCTCGAACCCGTCCTGGCGCTCGCGATAGGCGATCACGCGCGTCGCCTGGGTCACCGACATCCCGAGGTCGCGAAGCTGCTCGAAGGTTGCCTCGTTGGCGTTGATCGTGCGGCCGGGCTTCGGCGCCTCGGGGGCGCCCTCCGCTGAGCTCTTCGCCCTGGCGCGCGCGCGAGCCTTGGCGCTCCTGGATCCGGAGCGCCTCATCATCGCCTGCTTCGGAGCGGCCTTCGCCCCCGCCTTCTTCTTCGCCCCCGCCTTCTTCGCGGCCGCCTTCGCCTTCGCCTTCCCCCTCGCCTTCGATTTCGCCTTCCCCCTCGCCTTCGACTTCGCCTTCCCCCTCGACTTCGCCTTCGACTTCGCCTTCCCCCTCGCCTTCGCCTTCGCCTTGGGGGCGGCCTTGACCTCGGTCTCGGCTTCCGCGTCCTCGTCGGTGCGCGCCTGCTCGAGCCCGGCGCCGGCTGCTGCGATCTCGGCCTCGCCGGTCTCGGCATTCCGCTCCGGCTCCACCTCGCTATCCCGCTCCGCCTGGGAGTCCCGCTCGGCCTCCGCCTCGGCCCGCTCGGCCTCCTTCTCGGCCTTGGCCCGCGCCCTGGCGGCGGCCTTCTCGGCCTTGGCCAGGCGCCGGCGCTCGCGCCGGCTCAGCTTCGGGGCAGCGGGCTGCTCGTCGGTGTCCGGCTCCTCGTCGTCCGGCACCGCTATCCGCTTCACCGGAGGCACCATCTCCGCCTCGGCCGTCTCGCGCTCGGCGTCCACGGCGACGGCCTCGGCCTCGTCGGTGACGGGCTCGCGCTCGGCCTCCGGCTCCGTCTCGGGCTCCGCGGCCTCGCGCTCGACCTCGTCCAGCGACGGCACGTGGATCTCGGCGGCGGCCGCCTTGGCCTGGGCGCTGGCGGCCCGCTCGCTTACCGAGTCGATCCGCTCGGAGAGCTCGTGCATGCGCTCGTCGTGCTCCCTGCGGCGCGCCTCCAGCTCCTGCTCGGCGCCGCCGCCGAGCTCGCGCTCGGCGGTCTCGGCGCGCTCCTCGGCCTCGCGCAGCTGCAGCTCGGCGTTGCGCAGGGCCCCGCCCGCGTCCTCGAGCTCGCCCGCCAGCTCGGCCTCCCGCTCGGCCAGGGCACGGCCCGCCTCGGCCTCGGCTTCGGCCCGGGCGGCCTTGGCGGCGGCCTTGGCCTGACGCTCGGCCTCGCGCTCCAGCTTCGCGGCCTGCTCGGCCAGGCGCTCCTCGGCATCGGCCGAGAGCCTGTTGGCTGTGTCGCGGCGGACCGCGGCGAGGTTGTCCTTGGCGGCGCGCTCGGCCCCGCGCTGCAGGCTCCGGGTCTGGGTCCTCACCCACTCGGCGGCGGCGGCGCGGGCGTCTACCTCGGCGTCGAGCCGGGCGTTGTCCGCTGCGGCGGCGCGCGTCTCGGCTTCGGCGGTGGCGCTCTCGGCCTTCGCGAGCGCCTGCGCCCGCGTCTCGCGCTCGCCCTCCAGCGCCTGGGTCAGCTCCTCGATCTCCGCGCGCAGGCGGCGCTCGGTCTCGGCGCGGACGCTCCGGGCGGTGGTTTCGACCCGCTCCTCGGCCTCGGCGCGCAGCTGCTCGGCCTGCTCGGCCAGCAGCCGGTTGGACTCGAGGCGCATCCTCGCCTCGGTCTCCGATTCGACCTGCTCGACGGCGGCCTGCAGCTGCTGGTCGAACTCGGCCTGGAGCCGGTCGGACTCGGCCTGGATCTGGCTCGCGGCCTCGTCCTGCAGGCGGGTCGCCTCCTCGGCCAGGCGCCGCTCGGCGCCCTCGACCCGCTCGCCCGCGGCCTCGACCTGGCTGGTGATCTCGTTGAGGCGGGCCTCGGCGGCCTCGACGGCCGCGATCGCGGCCCGGCGCTCGCTCTCGGTGGCCTGCTCGCGCGCGCGAAGCTCGGCCCGGAAGCGCTTCTCGGCCGCCTCGCGCGCGACCTCGACTTCCTCGCGGGCGCGCTGCTCGGACGCGGTCCGGATCTCCTCGATCCTCTCCGCGGCGCTCTCGGCGGCCTCCGCGCGGATCCGCTGCTCCAGCTCGGCGCGGTCGTGGGCGCGCGCGTCGCGCTCGCGGC
>VGBV01000137.1 GCA_016870325.1 Actinomycetota bacterium | reverse complement strand
GCAGCCGAGGCGCGCACGCTGGGCTCGCGCCCGCGGGCGGCCAGCGCCGCCAGCCCCGCGCCGACGCCGACCGGGACGACCACGGCGAAGGTGGACTCGAGCTCGTTGCCGATCCCGAAGAAGCGCACACCAAGGCCAGGGTTGGGGCCCAGCAGCGATTGCGCCGTCAGCGGCGAGCCGGCGAGGATGTCGATCACGCAAGCGGCGAGCGTGACGGCGCAGCCGAGCGCCAGCGCGGCCCAGCCGCGCACCAGGGCCCGGGTCAGGACCGCGAGCACCGGCGCCCCGATGCCGACCATCAGCCGCTCCACCAGCATCTCCTCGGGCCGCAGCGCGGCGCCGGCCAGCAGCATCAGCGGCAGGTAGGCGGCCGAGAGTCCGAACAGCGCAAGCGCGGTCCGGGCCACGCGGCCGCGGGTCAGCGCGGCGGCGAGCCCGGCGAGGGCAAGCCAGATGAACAGATTGCGCAGCACCACCGGCGCGCGACGCTTGGAGACGACCTCCATGCGCTCGGCGCGCTCGTTCACCGCCGCGGCGTCGCGCTCGCCCTCGGAGCGGATCGGGTTGCCCGCCATCTCCTCGGGCACCCCGAGCCCGAGGCGCTTCAGGATCGTCGGGGCGATGTCGGTGCTGAGGGCGAGGCCCGGGGTGCGGGTCGTGTCCGAGCTGAGGTTGCCCTGGTAGCCGCGGCCGGCGATTCCGAGCGCCAGCACCTCGCGCTCCCCGGGCGGTGGGCGCTCGATCGCGATCAGCAGGTCCTCGCCGCGCAGGCGCCGGGTCAGCTCGGGGAGCGCGCTCAGCCCCGCGGGCACCACGGCGACGCCCGGGCAGCGGCGGTCCAGGCACTCGAACGGCCTCGTCCTCCCCACCCGGCCCTGCTCGTCGGCGGCCATCACCGCGGGGGTCGTCAGCAGCGAGTCGGCCCGGATCGGGATCCCGGCCTCACGAACGCTCGTCCCCAGCAGCCCCGGGACGATCTCGGCCGGCGCCTCCTCGGCGCGCCAGACGACCAGCGGCCAGCCAGGGACGCGCTTTGCGAAGCGCGTGATCAAGGGCAGCTCGATCGGGTAGAGCGAGGTGAAGACGCGGTTGCCGGCGCCGATGTCGAGGAAGGTCTGCGCCGCGGTCACCGTCGAGAGGCCGGCGCTCATCGTCCCCGGGGCAAGCCCCGGGATCCCGTCGAGGTCCTCGGGGTCGGTGCCCTTGGGCAGGATCGCGACGGTGATGCTCGTGGCGCCGCCGACCCGCTCGATCGTCGGCTCTGAGACGCCCTCGACGGTGCGCGAGGCGTCCCCCGCCGCGATCGCGGCGCTCACGCTGCACGCGAGCGCGCCGAGCGCGAGCGCCGCCGCGACTAACCTGTTTGCCGTGCCCGAGCGCACTTTCGTCAAGTTCACGTTCTTCAAGCTCGATCCCGCCTGGCGGCGGCGCAGCCCCTCCGAGCGAGCCGGCGACAAGACCGAGTTCCTCGCCGCCTGCGAGGACTTCGCCGAGGACCGCTCGCTGCGAGCGTATTCGACGGTCGGCACGCGCGGCGACACCGACCTGATGATCCTCAGCCAGAGCCCCCTGCTCGAGGACATCCACACCTTCCACGTCGTGCTGGGCCAGTCCGGCCTGGCGCGCTGGTCGGAGATCCCGTACTCCTACCTGGCGATGACGAAGCCATCCCCCTACTCCGAGGAGTCGGTGCGCCCCGAGATCGCCGTCTCGGACCGCAGGTACATGTTCGTCTACCCGTTCGAGAAGAAGCGCGAGTGGTACCTGCTGCCGCTCGAGGAGCGTCGCCGGATCATGCAGACCCACATCGACGTCGGCCGCAGCTACCCCGAGATCACGATCAACACCACCTACTCCTTCGGCCTCGACGACCAGGAGTTCGTCGTCTCCTTCGAGGGCGACGAGCCCGGCCGGTTCCTCGACCTGGTCCAGGAGCTGCGCGGCACCGAGTCCAGCGCCTACACCCTGCGCGACACCCCCATCTTCACCTGCGTCTCGATGTCGCTTGGCCGGGCCCTCGACGCCCTCGACGGAACCGCCGCGACCGCCGTCACTCCGGCCTAGACGACCGCCCCGCCGACCGGTTGAACGGCCAGACCCTGCTGTGGCAGGGTCTGGGGCTCAATGCCGACCACCGCCGATCAGTTCCGGGCTGGACGGCGGTCTCGGTCCGCAAGCGCCGAAAGGAGCCGAGATGGGTCAGCCGGTGGTGCATTTCGAGGTGATGGGCAAGGACGGGCCGGGGCTGCGCGAGTACTACTCGGAGCTGTTCGGCTGGGAGTTCTCCTCGCCGGCGCCGGATGCCGAGGGGATGGACTACGAGGTGACCGGCGGCAACGCACCCGACGGGAGCGGCATCGGCGGCGGGGTCGGCGGCCTGCCCGAAGGCGAGGGCGAGCCCTCGGCCAAGGCCGAGAGCCTCGGCGGCAAGCGCGCGATGGGGCCGATTGAGATCATGGACGAGGTGGTGATCGGCCAGTTTCTCGACCCGGAGGGCAACCTGATCGGGGTCGTGAAGCCGGGCGAGATGTAGCCGCCCGGTCGTCCGCCTCGAGCGGGGATCGCGGGCGCGATCCCCTACCCTTACGCGCTCGCATGGGCGAGGTCGGGACCCCTGAGAACCCAATTCGCGTCGCCATCGTCGGCTCGGGGCCGGCCGGGTTCTACGCGGCCGAGCACCTGTTGAGGGACGAGGAGCGAGGGGTCGAGGTCGACATGTACGACCGCCTGCCCACCCCCTACGGGCTCGTTCGCGCCGGCGTCGCGCCCGACCACCCCAAGATCAAGTCGGTGATCCGCGTCTACGAGAAGACGGCCGCGCGGCCCGGCTTCCGCTTCTTCGGCAACGTCGAGGTCGGCTCCGACGTCAGCGTCGAGGAGCTGCGCCGCCATTACAACGCGGTCCTCTTCTCCTACGGCACCAGCGTCGACAACAAGCTCGGGATCCCCGGCGAGGACCTCGCAGGCAGCCACTCGGCCACCGAGTTCGTCAACTGGTACAACGCCCACCCCGACTTCGCCGACCGCAGCTACGACCTCTCCTGCAAGCGGGTCGTCGTGATCGGCAACGGCAACGTCGCCGCCGACGTCGCCCGCATGCTGGCGCTCCCCCGCGAGGAGCTGGAGGAGACCGACACCGCCGACCACGCGATCGAGGCGCTCGCGAACAGCGAGGTCGAGGAGATCGTCGTGCTCGGCCGCCGCGGACCCGCCCAGGCGGCCTTCACCAACCCCGAGGTCCGCGAGCTCGGCGAGATGACCCAGGCCGACGTGATCATCGACCCCGCCGACATGGAGCTGGACGAGATCAGCAGCGCCTACGTCGAGTCAGATGACTGCGACCCGACCAACCGCCGCAACGTCGAGATCTTCACCGATTTCTCCCAGCGCACCCCGGAGGGCAAGAAGCAGCGGATCGTGCTGCGCTTCCTCTGCTCGCCGATCGAGATCCAGGGCGGCGACAGGGTCGAGAGGGTCGCGATCGGCCGCAACGAGCTGGTGGAGTCCGATGGGCGCGTCAGCGCGCGGGACACCGGCGAGCGCGAGGAGATCGAGTGCGGGATGGTGCTGCGCTCGATCGGCTACCGCGGCCTGCCCCTCGAGGGCCTGCCGTTCGACGAGGGCCGCGGACTGATCCCGAACGAGGGCGGGCGCATCACGGACCCCGACAGCGGCGAGCAGATCCCCGGCCTCTACGCCAATGGCTGGATCAAGCGCGGCCCCTCGGGAGTGATCGGCACCAACAAGAAGGACGCCCAGGAGACGGTGTCGAACCTGCTCGAGGACCTGGACGCGGGCAGGATCCCCGCCGCCTCCGACGAGCTCGACCACGCCGGCCTCGAGGCCTGGCTGACCGAGCGGGTCTCCGACCACATCACCTTCGAGCATTGGCGCAACATCGACGCCGCCGAGGTCGCCGCCGGCGAGCCGCACGGCCGCCCGCGCGTCAAGTTCGTTTCGGTCGAGGAGATGGTCGAGGCCGGCAGACCTGACGCGGCCTCCTCCGCTTCGCGTCCGGGGGCCGCTCGGAAGGCCCCCGCCTGATGGCGATCGCGCTGGAAGAGGTGCGGCTGCTGATCGAGGCCTCGCTGCCCGGGGCGACGGTCGAGGTGGCCGATCAGACCGGCACCCAGGACCACCTGGAGGCGACGGTCGCCGCGCCCCAGTTCGAGGGGCTCTCGCGCCTGGAGCAGCACCGGCTCGTGAAGAGGGCCGTGCAGGCCCGCTTCGACGACGGCTCCATCCACGCGCTCTCGATCAGGACCTCCGTCCCCGCGTAGCCGGCCGGGCCCGACCCCTACACTGAACGCCATGAGCGAGCCCGAGTTGAAGACCAAGGTCGAGGAGCTGGTCTCCGACCACGAGGTGCTCCTGTTCATGAAGGGCACCCCCGAGCAGCCGCGCTGCGGGTTCTCGATGCGCGTCGTCGGCGTGCTCGACTCGATGGGCGTCGAGTACGCCGCCCTGGACGTGCTGCCGGCCCTGGAGCCGCTGCGCGAGGCCACCGGCGAGATCGCCGACTGGCGCACCTTCCCCCAGCTCTACGTCAAGGGCGAGCTGGTCGGGGGCGCCGACATCGTCGAGGAGATGGCCGAATCGGGCGAGCTCGCCGTTCTGCTGGGAGCCCCCCAGCCCTCGGATGCCGGGTCCGCCGACGAGCAGCCCTCGGCCAAGCAGGAGATGCAGCAGGCGGACGAGTACCAGAGCCCGCCGATGCAGATCGAGAACTAGCGGCTGTCAGGCCGCACTCTTTCGGAGCGGAGGGCGAAGCGCGCAGCGACTTGTGGGGGCGGCCGCTACAGTCGCGACCTGATGGCGAAGCCGTGAGCCGCTATACGGCCGCTGTCTCTTCGGCGGCCTCGTCTTCCTTCACCTGGAAGGACGAGCCGCAGCCGCAGGCGGCGACCACGTTCGGGTTGTTGACGGAGAAGCCGGCTCCCTGGAGCCCGTCCACCCAGTCGACCTCGGACCCGAACACGAACTGCATGCTGGTCTTGTCGACGACCACCGAGACGCCCTTGTGCTCGAAGCGGTGATCGTCGGCCTTGGGCGCATCGAAGGCGAGCGCGTACTGGAAGCCCGAGCAGCCGCCGCCGCGCACAGCCACCCGCAGCGCCTGCTCGGCGCCGTCGGGGGTCTCGGCGAGCAGCTCGTTGATCTTCTCGGCCGCCCTGTCGGACAGCGTGATCGGCTCAGGTGCCTCGGTCATCGCTTTCAATTGTATAGCGCCACTCCACGTATTCGGAGATTCGCCTCGAGTCGTGGATCACCTCGTCGCCGTCGACCAGCACGGGCACCCGGCGCTGGCCGGTCAGCTCGACGATCTCCGGGCGCCCGCCCTTGCCGAAGGGGACGCGCTCGGTCCGGTACTCGAGGCCGGCGCGCTCGAGCGCGCGGGCGGCGGCGCCGCAGGCGCAGAGCCAGTTGGTCGGGGTGCGGCAGCGGTAGAGCACGCGCCGCGGGGCCGCACCATCGGGGCCGCTCACCGGCTCGCTCCGAACGGCAGCAGC
>VGBV01000136.1 GCA_016870325.1 Actinomycetota bacterium | reverse complement strand
AGCGGACGACACACATCTACGGAGTCCGCATGAGCGGACGACACACATCTACGGAGTCCGCATGAGCGGACGACACACATCTACGGAGTCCGCATGAGCGGACTCCTCGCTCTGGGCGTCTCGCACCGGACCGCGCCGCTGGAGCTGCGCGAGCGGCTGGCGCTGACCGAGGGCAAGGCCGCGGGCGTGCTCAACGGGCTGGTCGGCGAGGAGCCGATCACCGAGGCGGCGTCGGTCTCGACCTGCAACCGCACCGAGATCTACCTGGTCGCCGCCGACACCGTCGAGGCCGAGACCTCGGCACTGGGAGTGCTCGCGCGGGCGGCCAACATCCCGCCGACCGAGCTGCTCGGGCCGCTCTATTCGCTGCGCGGGGTCGACGCCGCCCAGCACCTCTACCGGGTCACCGCCGGCCTCGACTCGATGATCCTCGGCGAGGCCGAGATCCAGGGCCAGGTGAAGCGGGCCTATGAGCTGGCGCTGGTCGAGGGCGCGACCGGCGCGGTGCTGAACCGCCTCTTCCGCGGCGCGCTGGCGGCCGGCAAGCGAGTGCGCACCGAGACCGCGATCGGCGTCAAGGGCGTCTCGATCCCCTCGGTGGCGATGGAGCTCGCGCAGCGCAACCTCGGCGACCTGTCCGACCGCAGGGTGCTGCTGGTGGGCGCCGGCGAGACCTCGGAGCTGACCGCCCGGGCGCTCGCCGCGCGCGGCGTCGAGGCCGTGTTCGTCGCCAACCGCCGCTACAACCGCGCGATCGGCCTCGCGCAGCGGTTCGGCGGCACCGCGGTCCGGATCGACGAGCTGCCCGCCCAGCTCGAGCGCGCCGACATCGTCGTCTCGGCGACCGACTCCCCCCACCACCTGATCGAGCGCAGCGAGATGGAGGTGGTGATGGCCGGGCGCGGCGAGCGGCCGATGCTGCTGATCGACCTGGCCGTGCCGCGCGACATCGACCCCGCCTGCCGCGAGCTGCCCGGCGTCAACCTGCACGACGTCGACGACGTGCAGCAGATCGTCGAGCGCAACGCCTCGGGCCGCGAGGCCGAGGCGCTCCGCGCGCAGGGTCTGATCGACTCCGAGCTGGCCCGCTTCGAGCGCTGGCTCGCGGCTCAGGAGGTGACGCCGACGGTGACCGCGCTGCGAGCGCGCGCGAACGAGATCGTCGCCCAGGTCCTGGCCGAGAACGAGAGCCGCTGGGAGAGCCTCTCCGAAGCCGACCACGAGCGCCTGGAGTTGATGGCGAGGGCGATCGCCGGCCGCCTCCTGCACGAGCCGACCCTGCGCATCAAGGGCGTCGCCGACCGCGACGACGCCTACCTGCAGGTCAGCGCTCTGCGCGAGCTGTTCGGGCTCGACGCCGGCACCGAGCCGGACGCGGGCGCCGACGCCGAGGTGCCCTCGCTCGAGGAGCGGCGGCGCCGGAACGAACGCGGTTAGGGCCTTGCCCGTCCGGCTCGGGACGCGCGGGAGCGCACTCGCCCTCGCCCAAGCGCAGCAGGTGGCCGACGCCCTCGGCGGGGCCGAGCTGGTCGCGATCCGGACCGCCGGCGACGAGCGGCCGGCCGGCGAGGCGGCCCCGCCCGACCCCTGCGGCGCGGGAGGCGACAAGGCCCGCTTCGTGCGGGAGATCGAGCGGGCGCTGCTCGGCGGCGAGGTCGAGCTGGCCGTCCATTCCGCCAAGGACCTGCCCACCGAGCTGCCCGACGGGCTCGAGATCGCCGGCGTCCCGGCCCGCGAGGACGCGCGAGACGCCTACGTGGGGCCGGCCGGATCGCTGGAGGAGATCCCCGAGGGCTCCCGGATCGGGACCTCGAGCCTGCGCCGCCGCGCCCAGCTGCTGGCGGCCCGGCCCGACCTCGAGGTCGCCGGAGTGCGCGGGAACGTCGACACGAGACTGGCAATGCTCGAGGCGGATGAGTACGACGGGCTCGTGCTCGCGGTGGCCGGCCTGCGGCGGCTCGGGCGGGCCGAAGCGATCGCCTTCGCGTTCGAGCCCGCGGAGCTGACCCCCGCCGCCGGCCAGGGTGCGCTGGCGCTCGAGTGCCGCCTCGACGACCCGGTCGAGGCGCGCGCCCAGACGATCACCGACCGCGGCGCCCTCGCCACCGTCTCCTGCGAGCGTTCGGCCGTCGCCTCGCTGCAGGCGAGCTGCGAGACGCCGGTCGGCGTCCACGCCACCCTCGTCGCGGGAGGCAGGATGCGGGTCGCCGGGTTCTGCGGTCTGCCCGACGGCAGCGAGTGGATCCGCGACCAGCTCGAGGACGACGCGAGCGAGCCCGAGCGGCTCGGCGCGGAGCTCGCCGAGCGGATGCGCGGGGCGGGCGCCGAGGAGATGCTCCACCGCGCAGGGGAGATGACGGCATGAGCGCCGCGACGGGGATCGTCTACCTGGTCGGCGCGGGCCCCGGCGACCCGGGGCTGATGACGGTGCGCTCGCTCGAGCTGATCGTCGCGGCCGACGTGATCGTGCACGACCGCCTGATCCCCGCCGAGGCGCTGGCCCCCGCCAGGCCCGACGCCGAGCTGCTCTACGTCGGCAAGGAGCCCGGGACCGCGAGCGTCCCCCAGAACCGGATCGAGGAGCTGCTGATCGAGCGCGCGCGCGAGGGCAAGATCGTGGTCCGGCTCAAGGGCGGGGACCCGTTCGTGTTCGGACGCGGCGGCGAGGAGGCCGAGGCGCTCGCGGCCGCGGGCGTCCCCTTCGAGGTCGTGCCGGGGATCACCGCCGGGGTTGCGGCCCCGGCCTTCGCGGGGATCCCGGTGACCCACCGCGACGACGCCTCGGGCGTCGCCTTCGTCACCGGCCACCTCGATCCCGCCAAGGCTGCCGCGGGCGAGGCCTCGCTCGACTACCCGGCGCTCGCCGCCTTCCCGGGGACGCTCGTCTTCTACATGGGCGTGAAGGCGCTGCCGCAGATCGCGGAGCGGCTGATCGCCGAGGGCCGCGACCCCGCCGAGCCGGCCGCCGTGATCGAGCGCGGCACGCTGCCCGGGCAGCGCACAGTCACCGCCGGCCTGGCCGAGATCGCGGCCGAGGCCTCCCGGGCCGAGATCAAGCCCCCCGCGCTGACCGTGGTCGGCCCGGTCGCCGCCCGCCGCGAGCAGATCGCCTGGCTCGAGCGGCGCCCGCTGCACGGGGTGACGGTGGTGGTCACCCGCGCCCGCGCCCAGGCGAGCGAGCTCTCCCGCCGCCTCGCGGCGCTCGGCGCGGATCCGATCGAGCTGCCTGCGATCCGGATCGAGCCGCGGCTAGAAACTCCCGAGGTGCGCCAGGCCGTGGAGGGAATCCGCTCCTACGCGCTGGTCTGCCTGACCTCGGCCAACGCGGTGCGGCTGCTGTTCGAGGCCATGGCCGGGCAGGGGCTCGACGCCCGCGCGCTCGCCGGCGCCCAGCTCGCCGCGATCGGGCCCGGCACCGCCGCGGCGCTGGCCGAGTTCGGCCTGCTCGCCGACCTGCTGCCCGAGCGCATGGTCGCCGAGTCGCTGGCAGAGGCCCTCGAGGAGATCGACCTCAAGGGCAAGCCCGTGCTGCTGGCGCGCGCCGCCGAGGGGCGCGAGGTCCTTCCCGACGCCCTGCGGCGCCTCGGCGCCGAGCTCGACGTGGTCGCCCTGTATGAGACCGTCCCCGAGACGCCCGAGCCCGAGACGATCGAGCGGGCCCGCGCGGCCGACTACGTCACCTTCACCTCGGGCTCTACGGTGCGCAACCTGCTGGACGCGCTCGGTGGCGAGCTTCCGCCCGGCGCCCGGATTGCCTCGATCGGCCCGGTCACCAGCGGCGCGGCCCTCGAGGCCGGCCTCGAGGTCCACGTCGAGGCGACCCAGCACGACATCGGCGGCCTCGTCGAGGCGCTGCTCGCCGACGCCGCCGGCTGACGAACTCCGCCGCCGAGGCTTCCGTAGCTACCGCGACGGCTTCCGCTTCGAATAGCTGATTGGATGCGGGCATGGCCGAGGGCCTGCCCATCACCTTCCTCTCCGACTACGGGGACGAGGACGAGTTCGCCGGGGTTTGCCGCGCCGTGATCGGCCAGATCGCGCCGGACGCTCCGCTGGTCGACCTCACCCACGGGATCGGACGCCAGGGGATCCGCCAGGGGGCGCTGGCGCTGGCCAACGCGCTGCCGTTCTGCCCGCCGGGGATCCACCTTGCCGTCGTCGACCCGGGCGTGGGCACGCCCAGGCGACCGGTGGCGGTGACGGCGGTGGAGGAGGGCCGCTTCCTGGTCGGCCCCGACAACGGCCTGCTCTGGCCCGCGATCGAGCGCTTCGGCGGCGCCGCGCGGGCGATCGACCTGAGCTCCTCGCCCTTCCGCCTGGAGCCCGTCTCATCGACCTTCCATGGCCGCGACCTGTTCGCTCCGGTGGCGGCCCACCTGGCGCTGGGGGCGACCCTGGACGAGGCGGGCGAGAAGTTCGATCCCTCGGAGCTGGCGCCGCTGGAGTTGCCCACCCCGCAGGTCGAGCCCGGCCGCATCGTGGCCCACGCCCTGGTCGCCGACCGGTTCGGGAACGTCGCGCTCGATCTGGACGCCGAGGGGGCCGAGGCCGGCTCGCTGGTTCCCGGCGGCGTCGTCGAGGTGCGAGGCCCCGACGGCCGCTTCGAGGCGCGCTGGGTCGGCACCTTCCAGGAGACCGGGCGCGGCGAGCTGCTGCTCTGCCGAGACTCCTCGGGACGGATGGCGCTCGCGGCCAACGGCGGCAGCGCCGAGGGCCTGCTCGACCTGAGCCCCGACGACGAGGTCGAGCTGCGCCCGCTCTGAGGGGCCTGCCATCGTCCAGGGCATGGCCGGGTTCGGAGTGCCGCACCGCCACCACCGCAGCACCGAATCGACCAACGCGAGGGCGCGCGAGCTCGCGATCGCCGGCGCCCCGCACGGCCTGATCGTCACCGCCGACGAGCAGAGCGCCGGACGCGGGCGCCAGGGTCGCAGCTGGTTCGCCATCGCGGGCGCCTCGCTGCTGTACTCGGCGCTGCTGCGGCCGCTGGGAAAGCGCCCGCTGCTGCCGCTCGCGGTCCCGCTCGCCGTCTGCGAGGCCGCCGAGGGGCTGGCCCGGGTCACCTGCGCCGTCAAGTGGCCGAACGACGTCTGGATCGAGGGCCGCAAGCTTGCGGGGGTGCTGATCGAGTCGCGTGCCGGCAGCGAGGGCTTCGCGGTGATCGGCGTCGGGCTCAACCTCAGCGTCCCCGCCGACGCCTTCCCGGAGGAGTTGCGCGGCACAGCGACCTCGCTCGGGCTCCATTCCGATCCCGCCCCCACGGCCGCGGCCGCGCGCGCGGCGCTGAGCGACGCGCTCGGGCGCTGGATCGACGCCGACGCGGACACTGTCCTGGCCGGGTTCCGCGAGCGCGACGCGCTCGCGGAACGCCGGATCGCGTGGCAGGGGGGCGAGGGCACGGCCGCCGGGATCGACGACTCGGGCCACCTGCTGGTCGAGACCGAGGCCGGAGGGACCGTGACGCTCGGAGCCGGCGAGGTCCACCTCGAGCTCGGCCGGGCGGAGGGCGGCTAGCGCTCTTCCACGTCGTCGGGCCCCCCGTCGTCGGGCCCCCCGTCGTCGGGCCCCCCGTCGTCGGGA
>VGBV01000135.1 GCA_016870325.1 Actinomycetota bacterium | reverse complement strand
AGCGCCGGCAGGATCGCCACGAGCTCGACCGAGGCCTGCCCCGCCTGGGAGCGGCTCGCGGCCGGGAGGGGGGCGGCGGCTGGCATCGGGCGAAGCTAGACGCGGTCTGCGCGCGCGGGGCGCGCGGAACGTCACGAGTGTCGCGCCGCGCGGTAGCGCAGCCGGGCGGCGGCTAGTGGCTGTTCGCGTCGCGCCAGACGACGAAGATCGCGGCGATCGCCGCGGCCATCAGCGCGATCCAGACAAGCACGCCGCCGCCCCAGGACCGGAACTCCTCGAAGCCGACCAGCAGCAGCGCGATCGCCCCGACCGAGCCGAACAGGATCGCGCGGCGGCTGTCGGGCATCGCGTCGAAGGTCAGCGACCGCGAGCGGTAGAAGCCCGCAGCCGCCCAGGCGATCGCGGCGAGGAAGGCCATCGAGAGCGCCACCAGGATCGTCTCGGCCGCGGCGTCCCCGCCCGGCACCACGGCGACGATCAGCGCCAGCCCCAGCACGATCGCGACGTTGCGTGCGGTCTGCATCTCCTCGATTCTATGCGCCTCGGGGCCGGCTCCCCGCCGCTCCAAACGCCGGCTCGCGTTCGCTAGTGTGTCCCACGCTGGCGAGCCGTCAAGAGGGCATGGAGAACGCGACCCGCGCTGAACCGAATACGGACGCAACCCGGAGCGCCGAGGCTCTCGCCTTCGCGCGTCGGGCCCACGCGGGCCAGCGCCGCAAGCAGACCGGCGAGGACTTCGTCGAGCATCCGATCGCGGTCGCCCGGCTGCTCGGCGATGCCGGATACGGCGGCGACCTGGTCGTGGCCGCCTACCTGCACGACGCCGTCGAGAAGGGGCCGGTGGGGATCGACGAGGTGCGTTCGCGCTTCGGCGAGCACGTCGCCGATGTCGTCGGGGCGCTGACCGAGGACCACTCGCTGCCCGGCTACGCGGAGCGCAAGCGGGCGCTCCGCCGCCAGGTGCTCGCGGCCGGCGAGGATCCGGTGCTGATCTACGCGGCGGACCGGGTCACCAACCTGCGCGATTGGCGGCGGGCCGAGCCCGGGCGGCGACCGGCGATCGCAGAGAGCCTCGGCACCACCCTGCAGGAGCGGCTCGAGCTCTGGGCCGAGGACCTGCAGGAGCTGACGCGCCACCGGGCCGAGCTGCCGTTCCTGGCGGAGATCGAGCTCGACCTGCGCGAGCTGCGCTCCCAGGCGGGCGCCGGCGCCGGCGCCGGCTCTCCCTGAGCCGCCCCCCGGTCGGCGCTACCGCTCGTCGCGCATCTCCCGCCGGCGCAGCAGCGGGCCGACGTACCAGAGCCCGGTGAAGATGAAGAGCGCCGTCGCAGGCGCCGCGTCCAGCATCGGCGTCTCGTCGCGGCGGCTCCCACTCATTTCGACAGCATCGCGATCATCCCCAGCGTGATCGCCGCAAGGGCCACGATCAGCGCCACGACCGCCAGCGCCCCGAAGGCGCCCGCCGCCAGGGGACGGTCCGCCCGCCGCAGCCCCGCGAAGCGCGCGGCCCCCAGGATCACGAACGAGAAGCTCGCCGTGACGCCGACGCCCGCCACGAACGCGGCGACGACGGTCTCCCAGAGCTCCTTGGTGTCCACGACGGTCGCGATCACGCCGTCGCCTCCTGGGGTGCCGGGGCGGCGAGCAGCGACGAGCGGTTCCGGCGCAGGAACAAGAGCACGGAGCCGAACGCCGAGAGCGCGGCGACGATCACGACCGCCGCCGCGCCGCCCCCGAGCAGCTCCGTGAGGCCGAAGACCGCGGCCCCGCCCCCAGCGGCGGCCGGCAGCGTCAGCAGCCAGGCGACGACGATGTTGCCCGCGACGCCCCAGCGCACCACGGAGAGCCGCTTGCCGGCGCCGGAGCCCATCACACCGCCGCTGATCACCTGAGTGGTCGAGAGCGGGAAGCCGAAGTGGGTGGAGGTCAGGATCACGGCGGCCCCGGCGCCCTGGGCCGAGAACCCCTGGGCGCTGTCCATCTTGATGATGCGCGTGCCCATCGTGCGAATGATGCGCCAGCCCCCCATGTAGGTCCCGAGCGCGATCGCGGTCGCGGCCGAGGCGACCACCCAGAACGGCACCCCCGCCGACTCCGAGAGCGTGCCGTTGGCGATCAGCGCCAGCGTGATCACGCCCATCGTCTTCTGGGCGTCGTTGGTGCCGTGGGCCAGGGCCAGCAGCCCGCCCGAGACCACCTGCCCCATGCGGAAGCCGCGGCTGACGGTGCCCGGGCGCTCCCTGCCGGCGATCCCGTAGGCGAGGTTGATCCCGACGACGCCGACGACGAAGGCCAGCATGGGCGCGATCACCGCCGGGATCATGACCTTCCCCAGGAGGCCCTCTCCCAGCACCGCGCTGGTCCCGGCCGCCGCGATGGTCGCTCCGACCACTCCGCCGATCAGCGCGTGCGACGAGCTCGACGGCAGCCCGAACCACCAGGTCGCGAGGTTCCAGGCGATCGCGCCGATCAAGCCCGCGAACACGACCGTCGTGGTGATCGCCCCGCTCTCGACCACGTCCTTGGCCACGGTCGCGGCGACCTCCAGCGAGATGAAGGCGCCGACGAAGTTGAGGATGGCCGCGAACCCGACCGCCAGGCGCGGCGGCATCGCCCGGGTCGAGATCGAGGTCGCGACGACGTTCGCGGTGTCGTGGAATCCGTTGGTGAAGTCGAACGCCAGCGCTGTGGCGATCACGATGGCGAGGATGACGTCGGCGCTCACGCGTTCTTGATGACGATTCCCTCGAGCACGTTCGCGGCCGTCTCGGTGGCGTCGATCGCCCGCTCGAGCCGAAGGAATATGTCCCGCCAGCGGATCACGAACATCGGGTCGACGCGGTCGGCGAACAGCGCGGCCACCGCGTCGCGGTAGATGCGATCACCTTCGTTCTCCAGGCGGTGGATTTCGATCCAGTAGTGGTCCAGGTCCTTGAAGCCGCGAAGGTTCTGCAGCAGGCCGTAGAGCTGCTCGCACGAGTTGACCAGGACCTCGGTCAGCGCCAGGGACTGGTCCATCGGCGCCTCGATCTTGTAGAGGCCCATGAAGTCGGCGGCCTCCTCGATGTGGTCCACGACGTCGTCCATCTGCGTCGCGAGGCCGTAGATGTCCTCGCGGTCGATCGGGGTCACGAAGGTTGTGTTGAGGCGCTGGACGATGTCGTGGGTGATGCGGTCGCCCTCCTGCTCCGCCTTCAGCAGGTCGCGGGCGAGGCCGGTGTCCTCGGGCCACTCCTGAAACATGTCGTGCAGCAGCTTGGAGGCGCGCAGGTTGTTATGGCCGGCCTCCGCGAAGAGATCGAAGAAGACGCGGTCCTTGGGTACGAGCGAGAACCGGGCCACGTCGGCGAACCTACCAGAGCCGACGGGCGCGGCTGCGCCCGGGTGGGCGTCTCAGCTAGTGCCCCCGGCGGTGGAGGTCGAGCGCTCCGCGTGCAGCTCCATCAGCTCGCGCTGCAGGTTCCTCGCCGGCTCGCCGTTCGGCTGCCGCCGGGTCCAGCGTCCCTCCGAGTCGAGCTCCCAGCGGTTGGTGTTGTCGGCGAAGGCGCGGTCCAGCACGTCGGTCAGCTGGGCCTGCAGCGCCGGCTCGTTCACCGGGGTCAGGAGCTCGACCCGGTTGTAGAGGTTGCGCGGCATCAGGTCGGCGGAGCCGATCAGGATCCGGGTCTCCCCGGTCCGCTCGAAGGAGTAGATCCGCGAGTGCTCGAGGAAGCGGTCCACGATCGAGACGACCCTGATGTTCTCCGAGACCCCGGGGACCCCGGGCCGCAGCGCGCAGATCCCGCGCACGTTCAGCTCCACCTGCACCCCGGCCTGCGAGGCGCGGTAGAGCGCGCGGATGCAGGACGGGTCCAGCAGCGAGTTCATCTTCAGCCTCAGCCGCGCCGGCCGCGCCGCGCTGTGGGACTCGATCGTGCGCTCGATCTGGGCCACGATGCCGTCCTTGAGCGTGAACGGGGCGACCATCACCTTGCGGTAGTTCTTCGGACGTGCGTAGCCGGTCAGGTAGTTGAACATCTCGGCGATGTCGGCCCCGATCTCGGGGTCCGCCGTGAACAGGCCGACGTCGGTGTAGAGGCGGGCCGTCTTCGGGTTGTAGTTGCCGGTGCCGACGTGGACGTAGTTGCGGACGCCGTCGCCCTCGCGGCGGGCGACGAGGACGCACTTGACGTGGGTCTTCATCCCGGGGATCCCGTAGACGACGTGCACGCCCGCCTCCTCCAGCGACTTCGCCCAGCGGATGTTGGCGCTCTCGTCGAATCGCGCCTTCAGCTCGACCAGGCAGACCGCCTGCTTGCCGCGCTCGGTCGCCTCGATCAGCCCCGGCACCAGCGGCGAGTCCGAGCTGGTCCGGTAGACCGTCTGTTTGATCGCCAGCACGCTCGGGTCCTCGACCGCCTGGCGCACGAAGCGCTCGACCGAGGTGGCGAAGGAGTCGTAGGGGTGGTGGACGAGGATGCCGCCTTCGCGCATCGCGGCGAAGACGTCCACCTCGCGGTGGGTCTGCCCCTGCTGCAGCGGCGGCGGGGTCACCCCCTGCCAGGCCGGGTAGCGCAGCTCGTGGAATCCGGGGACGCCGACGACGTCGCCCAGGTCGTCCAGGCCCAGCAGGCCCTCGATGTCATAGACCTGGTCCTCGTCGAGCCGCATCACCTCGACGAGCTGCGCGCGAAGCTCGGGCTCCATCTCGACGCTGACCTCGAGCCGGACGACCTCGCCGAAGCGGCGGCGGCGCACCTCCTCCTCCACGGCCAGCAGCATGTCGTCGGCCTCGTGACTGACGTCGTAGTCGGTGTCGCGGGTGACGCGGAAGAGAGAGTGGTGCAGGATCTCCATCCCCGGGAAGAGGTCGTCGAGGTTCTCCGCGATCAGCCGCTCGAGCGGCACGAACGTGCGGCCGTCGCCGATCGCGAGAAAGCGCCGCAGCAGCTCCTTCGGCACCTTCACCCTGGCCGCGACCTCCTCGCCCTTCTCGGGGTTTCGCAGCAGCACCGCGAGGCTGAGCGAGGCGTTGGAGACGAACGGGAACGGCCTGCCGCGGCCGATCACGAGCGGGGTCAGCGCCGGGAACACCTGGCCCCGGAAGATCCGCTCCAGCTCCTCGGCCTCGGCCGGGCTCGCCTGCTGCGGCGTGATCAGGCGGATCCCGTGCTCGCCCAGGGCCGGAAGCAGCTCGCCCGCGAAGCAGCTCTCCAGGCGCCGGTGCAGCTCGAGCGTGCGCTCGCGCAGCCGCTCGATCACCTCGCCCGGCGGGGTGCCGTCGGCCCCGCGGGGATCCATCCCGGCCTCGACCTGGTCGTGCAGGTTGGCGACCCGGACCATGAAGAACTCGTCCAGGTTGTCCTCGTAGATCATGCAGAACTTGAGCCGCTCCAGCAGCGGCACCGCCGGGTCCTCGGCCAGCTCCAGCACGCGCTCGTTGAAGTCGAGCCAGGAGAGCTCGCGGTTGAAGTAGAGCGCGGGGTCGCTGAGCTCGACCTCGCCGTTCTCGCCGGGCGCGAGCGGCGATCCGACGCCGGCGGCCGCGCCCTCCGCTTCGGGAACGGCGAGCTCCTCGCTGGTGTCGACCGCTTCCTCCGTCATCGCTGTCTCCCTGCGATCGTGCGGCTGGAACAGGACGACGCCCGCGACCACCGCGAGGCGTCACAGCAATGCTAGCCCCGCTCCTGAGCGTCCGCTGGAGGCTGCGGCCCGCTGAGCCGCTCGGCCGCGCGCTGCCTGCGCTCGTGGGCCTCGGCCGCGCGCTCGGCGGCCTCGGCGTGGGCGCGCTCGGC
>VGBV01000134.1 GCA_016870325.1 Actinomycetota bacterium | reverse complement strand
CGCCCGAGCCGCCGACGCTGGCCTCGACGCTGCGCCGGCGCTGGCGCAGGCGGGCGCGACTGCGCCGCAGGCCCGACTGAGCGAGCGCCGCGGCGAGCTTGACGGCGATGCCGGCGTAGATGGCGGCGTTCAGCAGCGGAGAGCGCTCCCGGGCGTAGTGGGTGCGGTAGAACCGGTACATGCCGCGGTGGAAGGCCCAGTTCAGCCGCGGCGAGCGCTCGCCGCCGGTGGTGCCCCCCTTGACGTGTAGGACCGTGGCGTCGGGCTCGTACCAGCTCACGTAGCCGGCCTCGGCCAGCCGGTAGCTCAGGTCGAGGTCCTCCATGTACATCCAATAGCCCTCGTCGAAACCGCCGAGCTGCTCAAAGGCGCTGCGGCGGATCAGCATGAAGGCGCCGTTGACGGAGTCGACGGGCCCGCGCTCGACGCCGGGGGCGCGATAGTCGGCGAGTCGGCCGCTCGCTCCCTTCCGGCGGCCGATGCCGCTGAAGTGGCCGAGGGCGCTGAGCGGGGTGGGGAACGATCGCCGCGCCGCGTGGTCGAGGCTGCCGTCCGGCTGCAGCAGGCGTGGTCCCACGACCGCGACCTCGGGTTCCGCCTCGATCGTCGCCAGCACCGTGTCCAGCGCCCCCGGGGTCACGCTCGTGTCCGGGTTCAGCGCTAGCACGTACGGCGCGGCGCCCGAGCGCGCCCCGAGGTTGGTCGCGGCCGCGAAGCCGAGATTCTCGGCGCGGGCGTGCAACTCGACCTCGGGGAACTCAGAGGCGACCATCTGGGCCGTGCCGTCGCCCGAGGCGTTGTCGACGACGATCAGGTTCATGCCCGCCGCGGGCGGGTGGCTGCGAAGCGACTCCAGGCACTGGCGCAGCAACTCGCGGCAGCGATAAGAGACGATCACAACGTCGAGTACGGGGACCGCGCTGGGGCTCAAAGCTCCTCGGCGATTCTTGGCGCCTCGCGGAAGAAGACCCGGACCGCCGCCACACAGATGCCCACGTAGAGGGCGATCGAGGCGAACAGCAGGTACTCGGAGCCCTCTGACGCCCCCAGCGCCCCCGGTGCATTCGGGTCGATGATCCACTTCTGCGCCTGTTCAAAGATCGGGGTCAGCGGGTTGACCTGCACGATGTCCTGGAAGGTCGGTGGCGTCACCTCGATCGGGTACAGCACAGGCGTGCCGTAGAACAAGACCGTGGCCATCACCGACCAGATCAGCGCAATGTCGCGGAGTCGCGGGTAGGTCGCCGAAAGCAACATCGCGACTGCGACGGTGATCATCAGCAGCGCCAGCACGATCACGGGCAGAAGCAGCCACGTCCAGCGCGGCTCGACGCCATAGAGCAGGATGAAGGCGAACACCGTCGCGAGGTTCAGCGTGAAATTGAAGACCTCGGTCAAGACCACCGAGAGCGGCACGACGAGCCTCGGAAACTGCGTGCGGCGCACGATCTCCTCGCGCGCCACCAGCGAAGTCACGGCCCTGTTCGTGCTTTCGGCGAACAGCGCGAACAGCATCACGTTGAGCAGCAGCAGGGCGGGATAGTTGACGACCTCGGCGCCCAGGCGGAACACCTGCGTGAACACGGCGAGCAGCACCCCGAAGGTGAGCAGCGGACGGGCCAGCGACCAGAGGTAGCCGAGCACCGTGCCGTGAAAGGTCATGCGGAACTCGGTCAGCGACATCACCCAGAGCAGGTACATGAATCGCCGCGGGCCGCCCCCAGCGGCTGAGGGTCCGGGTACCGGCCGCAGCTCAGGTCTCGCGTCGACCTTCACCAGACCGCTCACCCCTCGTCCCCCTCGGGCGGGCCGCCCTCGATTTCGATCCGGTGGCTTAGGTCGACCAATGACTCCCCGGGGTCGGCTCCGGTGATTCGCAGCGCGAGCGGCTCCGAGGACCGGTCGTAGAGCCGGTCCGCGGTTCCGAGGTGATAGTGGAAGCGGTAGCTGCCGGGCCGCAGCCCACTCGCGTCCAGCGAGACCCGCATGGTCAGCTCCTCGCCCGCCGAGATCGGAGGGATCTCTCCCCCGTAGCCGATCGGGAACCTCGCGATCACCACCCCTTCCGGGTTGTTGACCAGCTCCAGCAGTGCCTGCAGCCGAGGTATGTCGCCATGGGCGCGGACCGTGAGATTGACCATGACTGGCTCGCCGGCGCTCACCGCTTCGACACGAGCCTCCTCGCCGTCGGTGAGCCAGGCGGCCGTGAACTCTGCGCCTCGCTCAGGGCCGGTGTCCAACGGCGCCGCCTCCATCTCCTCTTCGGGAGCAAAAACGAGCTGCAGGTAGCGGGCCGAGACAACCGCAGGATCGCCGATGGCCTCAACCTCGCCGTGTTCGATCATCATCGCCCGGTCGCAGTGACTCTGGATCGCTCCCATGTCGTGGGTGACGAGCACGATCGTGCCGCCGCTCCGCTTCATTCGCTCGAGGGAATCGATGCACTTCTCCTGAAAGGCGACGTCGCCGACGGCCAGGACCTCGTCGACGAGGAGGATGTCGGCGTCGGCCTGCATCATCAGCGCGAAGGCCAGCCTCACCTGCATCCCCGAGGAGTAGTTCTTCAGTTTCAGGTTGGTGTACTCGTGCAGCTCCGCGAAGTCGATCACGACGTCGTAGCGGGCACGCGCCTCGGCTGGCGAAAGGCCCATCATCACGCCGTTCAGCAGCACGTTGTCGCGGGCGGTGAGCTCATGGTTGAAGCCGACACCGAGCTCGATGAACGGCGCCAGCCTGCCGGCGACCCGGATGCTGCCGCCGTCCAGGCTGTAGATCGAGGCCAGCAGCTTCAGCAGGGTGCTCTTGCCGCAACCGTTGCGCCCGATTACCCCGAAGAACTCGCCCCTGTTGACGTCGAAGGAGATCTCCCGCAGCGCTTCGAGCTTCTCAGCCTCCTGGCGCAGCCAGGCGCTCGGCTTCACGAGCCGCTCCTTCAGTGTCGTCAGGCGCTCGGCTTGTACCGGGAAGGACTTGCGCACCTCCCGGACCTCGATCGCAACCGGCGCGGATGCGGTAGCGGATCGGTCGCTCATGGGCGCCCCCGGCCCCCGGAGGCGGGTGGAACGCTCGCGTCCCTCGGCAGGCGGCGGCTGGGCCGGCGGCGTGCCAAAGTCCACAGGGAGACTGCCCGCCGGCGCACCAGCGCGTATGCGTAGAACAGCTCCCGGTCGAGCGTCTCGTTGTAGCCCCAGAGACGCCGCAATCGCCGACCGAGCAGCCACGTGAGCCCCACGAGACCGCGGTCTGCCTCGCGCAGGCGCCGCAGCGTGCGGCGCTTCGACGGGGTCATCCGCTCCCAGCAGCGCTGGCGCAGCACCTCCGCGAAAAGCAGCTGCTGGTACCAGTCGTAGTAGTAGACGGCCCTGGAGCCATCACCCGGACTGCGGAGGCGCTCCATCAAGTGCTGCCTGACCGGCCTCGGCCTGCGGTTGGCCTGCGAGTGGCCGATAACCGCCCCCGGATGCTGGACGTAATCGTAGAGCGGTTCCCCGATATAGGTGATCTCGCCGCGCGCCAGGGCGACGACGGCGAGCCAGTGGTCGTGGAAGGGGTTCGCGAGCTTCGGGGGGAACGGCAGCGCATCGTCGAGCAGCTCGCGCCGAAACAGCGAGGCGGCGCCCGTAACTGAGTTCGCCAGCAGCAGCGAGCCGAAGTTCGTGTAGTTGTTGCGGCGCTCGGTCCAGTAGGAGGGCTGCACGACCTCCCCATCGGGAGTCACGACGCGCGCGTCGCTGTAGGCGAGCTGGGCGCCGCCGATCTGCTCCAGCAGGCGCTCGAGCTTGTCAGGGTTCCAGCGGTCGTCCTGGTCGCAGAGCGTCACGAACTCCGCCGAGGCCGGCGCCAGCGACAACGCCCGCTCGAAGTTCCGGTAGAAGCCGAGGCGCTGCGGTCCCGGGCTAAGGGCGAAGCGGCCATCGCCGTCGATCTCCTTCCGCAGACCCGCATGTGCCTGGGGATCGGATCCGTCGTCGCTGATCACGCAGATCCAGTTCTGATGCGTCTGCGCGCGAATCGAGTCGAGTTGGCGGCGGAGTAGGTCCAGCGGCGGATTGTAGGTGGCCATGCAGATCGCGACTCGGGGGCCCGCGGTGGGGTCGAAAGCCGGCGCTGTGAAGCCCTCGGGCGTCGCGAGAGCCGGCTCTAGGGTGACCGATCCCAGCGAGGCGCCGGCTCGCCGCCCGCCTTCCAGTTCGACCGCCACGCTCACCTCGACCGGGCCCGGCCGCGCGCGGGGACTGACTGTGGCGATGCCGACGAAGCCGCTCTTGAACGCTCGCCCACGCTTCGGCCCTGCGCGATCGAATACGTCCTGTCGCGGCAGCCCGTGATGGTCGACGGGCTGGCGGTCGCCGTCCACCTCCAGCCAGAGGTCACGCGTCCGGACGCTGGGGTGGTAGCAGTGGCCCGCGATGACCATGGCGTTCCCGCGCCCCAGCGCCAGCCGGCCGGGAAGGGCTATCTCGAGCCCCACCACCAGCTGTTCGGGGACGGTCTCGCGCACGGCGGCAGTATGGCAGCGGCGTCCATCTAGACTTCTGCCCCGATGCCAGGGGAGAAGACCGAGAGCGTCGGGGCCCCCGGCCTCGACTACTCGCTCGTCAGCTTCGCCGAGATCCTGTTCCCCTGCCTGGACGCGGCGGCACCCGCGAGCGTGATCGAGGTGGGTGCCTACAAGGGCGACTTCACGGGTGCCCTGCTCGAATGGGCGGCCGGATCGGGGGCCCGGGTGGCGGCGATCGACCCCGATCCGCCGCCCGAGCTGCTGCGTGTCGCCGATGCCCACCCCGAGCTCGAGCTGGTTCGCGCGCCCAGCCACGAAGCGCTCGCCGAGTTGCCGCCGGCGGACGCCCTGATCATCGACGGGGACCACAACCACTACACGCTGAGCGAGGAGTTGCGGCTGATCGACGAGCAGGCCCCGGCCGGGGGCTTTCCGCTGATCCTCTTCCACGACGTCTGCTGGCCGCACGCGCGCCGTGACACCTACTACGCGCCCGAGCGCATTCCCGAGCAGTATCGCCAGCCTCTTGCACGGGAGGCGATGATCGCCCCGGGGGAGAGCGGGACGGCATCGGCGGGGATCCTCTATCCCTGGGCGGCTGCGCGCGAGGGTGGTCCGAAGAACGGCGTTCTGACCGCTATCGAGGATTTCCTCGAGCACCGGAGCGGGCTGCGGCTGGCGATCGTGCCGGCCTTCTTCGGGCTTGGGGTCCTGTGGCCGGAGGATGCACCCTGGGCCGACACCGTCGCGAACGTGGTCGCGCCGTGGGACCGCAGCGCGTTGGTGGCACGGCTCGAGGCCGACCGGGTGCAGCACATCGTCGACCGGATCAAGCTCGAGCGCCAGCAGGTGCTGCTGCGGGCGATGCTCAACTCGAGGGCGTTCGCGATCGCCGAGCGAATCTCCAGTGTTTGGCAGCGCGGGGAGCCGGTCTTCTCCCGCGATCAGGTCAGGCGGGCCCTCGGCGACTAGGGAGGCGCGCGGCCTCGGCGGCGGGCGCGGTGACGCCCTCGCCCCCGCTCCCGTTCGAGTCGGGGGTGCCTCGCCTCCCGAGCGGAGGCACCACTCCGTCGCCGAGCTCGCGCCCGGGCTCGCGCCCCGGGTGACGGATCCTGCGGGCCAGGTGGAACAGCTTTCGCAGCGGGCTCGCCCAGCGCCAGCTCTTGCTGCGCTGCATCTGGTCGAAGTCCTCGGAGAGACGGGTGATGTAGTGCTCAGCGAGTCGCAACTGCACGCGCATCGTCTCCAGCTCGGCCTCGGCGCGCCGCGCGCGCGTCTTCCAGTCGTGCGCCGCGTGGTTGGGTAGCTGGCTCTCCCACTT
>VGBV01000133.1 GCA_016870325.1 Actinomycetota bacterium | reverse complement strand
GCCTCGAGCCCAGGTCCGGCCCCGGCCACCGCAGAGGCCGCGAGGGCGCAGGCGATTCCCGCGGCGAGCGCCGCGCGGGCGGACGCGCTGGTTGTCGTAGACGAGTCCCGCACTGCTTCAGGCAACGCCCCTTGCCCCCTGCCGTTGCGGTGCCGGACGTTAGTGCACATGTGGGTAAACGCTACGCTGCGCCACCCCACGTACCCCCGAAGAGGAGCCAGTGCCGAATATGGAGATCGGCAAGGTCGGAGTGCTCGGATGCGGCCTGATGGGCCACGGGATCGCGCAGATCTGCGCCCAGAACGGCTGGGACGTGGTCGTGCGCGAGATCGACCAGGGCCGGCTCGACAGGGGCATGGGCAAGATCTCCAAGCAGCTCGGCCGCGCGGTCGAGAAGGGCAAGCTCGAACAGGCCGACGCCGACGCGGTCCTCGCCCGCATCACCCCGACCCTCGACTACGGCGATCTCGCCGACTGCGACCTGGTGATCGAGGCGATCACCGAGGACCTCGACGGCAAGCTCGATATGTGGCGCGAGGTGGACGCGATCGTCAAGGACGACGCCTACCTGGCGACCAACACCTCCTCGCTGTCCGTCGCCGACCAGGCGGCGGTGACCGGGCGCCCCGATCGCTTCATCGGCCTGCACTTCTTCAACCCCGCCCAGGTGATGCCGTTGCTCGAGGTCGTGCGCGCCGAGGGCTCCGGTGACGATGCGGTCCAGCTCGGCTTCGACCTGGGGGATGCGCTGGGCAAGACCACCGTGGCGGCCCGCGACAACCGCGGCTTCATCGTCAACCGCCTGCTGGTGCCCTACATGTTCGACGCGATGCGGGCGCTCGAGCAGGGCGTCGGCTCGGTACAGGACATCGACACGGGGATGATGGCCGGGGCGAGCCATCCGATGGGGCCGCTGACGCTGGCCGACTTCGTCGGGCTCGACACGCTGGTGGCGATCTCCGAGGTGATGGTGGAGTCCTACGGCGAGGACCGCTTCGCCGCCCCCGACACGCTCAGGAGCCTCGTCGATGCAGGAAACCTTGGACGCAAGTCCGGCCGCGGGTTCTACGATTACTCGGGCGAGAAGCCGGTCCCGGTGGATCCGGCCTAGCCCCGAACAGGAGAGAGCATGGGAGTCGACGAGACCAGCCTCGACCGGATCAGGAACGCGACCTTCCCGACCGCGCGCCGCGGCTACGACAAGCACGAGGTCGAGAAGTTCCTCGCGCGGCTCGCCGACTGGCTCGAGACCGGGGGCGGGGACGAGTCACGCTCGGAGACCGTCAAGCGCGAGCTGGAGCGGGTCGCCGAGCGCACAGGCGCGATCCTCGTGAAGGCCGAGGAGAGCGCCCAGCAGATCCGCAGCGAGGCCGAGCAACTCGCCCGGGAGGCGATCGAGGAGGGGGACGCCTCGGGCCGGCAGACCCGCCGCGAGGCCGATACCTACGCCGGCAAGACCCGCTCCGAAGCCGACGCCTACGCGTCCCAGACCCGAAAGCAGTCCGACGCCGAGGCCGCCGAGGTCCGCGCCGAGGCCGAGCAGGACGCTCGTGACACGGTCGCCGACGCCCAGGCACAGGCGCGGCGGATCGTCGAGGAGGGGACCCGCCGCCGCGAGGACATCGAGGTTGTGATCGCGGATCTGGTGCGTCGCCGCGACGAGGTGCTCGACGACACCGAGGAGTTGAGCGGCAAGTTGGCCAACGCCGCCGGCGAGCACAGGCCGCTGCAGGGATCCGATCCCTTCGAGCTGCCCGAGGAGCTGGATCCGCTCGCCCGCGAGGACGACCTTCTCGGCGACCTCGAGCGTGACGCGATCGCGGCAGACGAGCCCCTCGGGCCCGACGACGATGCCGCCGAGGGGGCCGCCGACGAGGCGGAACTCGCCGACGACGCGGTCGAGGCCGCAGGTGAGGCCGCCGACGAGGACGCGTCCGAGCAGCCGGCCGCGAAGAAGCCGGCGAAGCCGAGGCGGCGCCGCGCCCGCAAGGTCAGCTCCTGACCCGGGGGCGATTCGGGTGACGGAGATCCGATCGGCGCTGGAGGCCGCGCTGGAAGGCGGGCCCGAACGCCACCGCAAGAAGGTCGCCGAGCAGGAGAAGCTGCCGGTCCGAGAGCGGGTCGAGCGCCTGCTGGACTCGGGGTCCTTCTCCGAGGAGGCCCTCCTCGCCAACTGGGAGCAGGAGGGTCTGGGCGCCGACGGGGTCGTCACCGGCATGGGAACGATCGCCGGCCGGCCGGTGGCGCTGATGGCCAACGACCCCGCGGTCAAGGCCGGCTCGTGGGGGCCGAAGACGGTCGAGAAGATCCTGCGGGCGCAGGAGCGCGCGCTGCGCAACCAGGTGCCGATGATCTTTCTGGTCGACTCGGCGGGCGCGCGCATCACCGAACAGGTGCGGATGTTCCCGGGGCGCCGCGGCGCCGGACGGATCTTCCACAACCAGGTTCGGATGTCGGGCCAGGTGCCGCAGGTGTGCGTGCTGTTCGGCCCGAGCGCCGCGGGGGGCGCCTATATCCCGGCCTTCTGCGACGTCGTGATCATGCGCGACGGCAACGCCTCGATGTACCTGGGGTCGCCCCGGATGGCGCAGATGGTGATCGGCGAGGAGGTGACCCTGGAGGAGATGGGGGGCGCCCGCATGCACACCTCGAAGTCGGGCTGCGGCCACTTCCTGGCCAATACCGACGAGGACGCGATCGACCTCGCCAAGAGCTACCTGTCCTACATGCCGTCGAACTGGCGCGAGTCTCCTCCCGCCGCACCGCCCGCCGAACCCGGGTCCCAGGCGTCGGTCTCCGAGGTGGTCCCGACTGACCCGAAGCCCGCCTTCGACATGATCGAGCTGATCGAGTCCGTGGTCGACAAGGGCAGCTTCCTCGAGCTCTCCAAGCGGTGGGCGAAGGAGCTCGTCACCGGCTACGCGCGCCTCGACGGTCGCGTGATCGGGATCGTCGCCAACCAGCCGAAGGTGAAGGGGGGCGTGCTCTTCGTCGACTCCGCCGACAAGGCCGCCCGCTTCATCTGGGCCTGCAACGCCTTCAACGTGCCGCTGCTCTTCCTCGCCGACGTGCCCGGGTTCATGATCGGCAAGGACGTCGAGCGCCAGGGCATCATCCGCCACGGCGCCAAGATGATCAGCGCCGTCGCCGAGGCGACGGTGCCGAAGCTCTCGGTGGTCGTTCGCAAGGCATACGGCGCCGGCCTCTATGCGATGGCGGGGCCCGCGTTCGAGCCGGACGCGTGCATCGCGCTCCCTCAGGCGCAGATCGCGGTCATGGGCCCAGAAGCGGCGATAAATGCCGTCTTCTTCAACCAGATCCAGGAGATCGCCGGCGAGGCCGAGCGCGAGGCGTTCGTGAGGGCCAAGCGCGACGAGTACTCCGAGGACATCGACATCCTCCACCTCGCCTCCGAGCTGGTCGTGGACGCCGTGATCGAGCCCGACGACCTGCGGGCCGAGCTGATCCGCCGCTATGCCCTCGCGGAGACCAAGGACCGAAGCTGGGCCGAGCGCCGCAACCCCGTCAACCCGGTGTAGGGGACCCCCGGCTTTCGCGCTGGGGCCGCAACCTGACCGACCCGTTCCAGCGCGCCATGCGTCCGGGCCCGGCCCCGGAGGACTCGGCCGTCGTCAGAGCGAGGCCGAGAGCTGGGCGAAGTAGTCGAGCGAGGCCGGGTTGGCGAGCGAGTCGCGGCTGGCCGCGGAATCGGGCGCCTCGCCGGCCAGGATCCGCTTCACAGGCACCTCCAGCACCTTGCCGCTCAGCGTCCTGGGAACCTCGGCGATCGCGAACAGGTCGTTGGGGACGTGCCGGGGAGAGCACCGCTCGCGGATCGATCTCTTGATCCGCGCGCTCAGCTCGTCGTTCAGCTCGGCGCCTTCGGCGAGCACGACGAAGAGCGGCATCCATCCCTCGGTGCCCTCCCTGGGGACGTCGACGACGAGCGCGTCGGTGACCTCGGGCACGGCCGCGACGGCGCGGTAGATCTCGGCCGTCCCCATGCGGATGCCGCCGCGGTTGATGGTCGAGTCCGAGCGTCCGTAGATGACCGCGGTGCCGCGTACGGTGATCTCGATCCAGTCGCCGTGGCGCCAGACGCCCGGATACATCTCGAAGTAGGCCTCCCGGTAGCGGCTGCCTTCGGGATCGCCCCAGAAGAAGACCGGCATCGAGGGCAGCGGCTCGGTCAGCACGAGCTCGCCCACCTCGCCGATCAGCGGCTTGCCATCATCGTTGAAGGCCTCGACCTTGGCGCCGAGAGCGCGCGCCTGCAGCTCGCCTCGGTAGACGGGCAGGATCGGGACCCCGCCGACGAAGGAGGTGCAAACGTCGGTGCCGCCGCTGGTGGAGAAGAGCCAGGTGTCGCGGCCGACGTGCTCGTAGACCCACTCGAAGCCCTCGGGCGAGAGCGGCGAGCCCGTGGAGCCGACCGAGCGCAGCCGCGAGAGGTCTCGCCCGGTGCCGGGCTCGACGCCGTCCTTCATGCAGGCGGCGATGTAGCTGGCCGAGGTGCCGAAGCAGGTCGTGCCGGTGCGCTCGGCCAGGTCCCAGAGGACCCCCATGTCAGGGGTGCCGGGATTGCCGTCGTAGAGCACGATCGAGGCCGGGGTCAGCAGCACCCCGATCAGGAAGTTCCACATCATCCAGCCGGTGGTCGTGAACCAGAAGACGCGATCCCCGCCCTGCGCGTCCAGATGGAGGTTGCTCTTCTTGAGCTGCTCGAGCAGGATGCCGCCGTGGCCCTGGACGATCGCCTTCGGCAAGCCGGTGGTGCCCGAGGAGTACAGCACCCAGAGGGGGTGGTCGAAGGGGACGCGCTCGAACCTGAGCTCGACCTCCTGACCGAGCTCGCTGAGCTGGCCCCAGGTGATCGGGGCGGCGACACCGTCGCGCCGCTCGAGCACCGAGAGATCCGGCGAGGCCCTCAGGTAGGGGGCGACGACGACGCGCTCGAGGCTCGGGATCTGGGCGGCGACGTCGGCGACCGTCTCCAGGCGATCGAAGTCCTTGCCGCCGTAGCGGTAGCCGTCCACGCAGAACAGGACCTTGGGCTCGATCTGGGCGAAGCGGTCGACGACGCTGCCCGGGCCGAAGTCCGGGGAGCAGCTCGACCAGGTCGCGCCGAGGCTGGCGCTGGCGAGGAAGGCGACGAGCGCCTCGGGGGAGTTGGGGAGGTAGGCGACGACGCGGTCCCCGCGCCCGACGCCGAGCGCCCTCAGTCCCTCGGCGACGGAGGCGACCTGATCGCGAAGCTCACCCCAGCGGATCTCGGCGAGCGGGCGAAGCTCCGATGCATGGCAGAGGGCCACCTCGTCGTCTGACTTGCCGCGGAAGATGTGCTCGGCGTAGTTCAGCTCGGCGCCCTCGAACCAGCGGGTGCCGGGCATCTCGTGGCTCGCGAGCACCTGCTTGTAGGGGCGGCCGCCGGGTCCCGGGCCGTCGGGGCCGGGGGAGGCCTCGACCCCGAAGTGATCCCAGATCGATTCCCAGAGGTCCTCGAGGTTCTCGACCGACCACTCCCAGAGCGCGGCGTAGTCGGCGGCCTCGACGCCGCGCTCGGCGGCGAGCCAGCGCATGTAACGCGTCATCGACGAGCGCTCGATCGCCTCCGCGCTCGGCTCCCACAGCTTCTCGGGCGAGTCGGTCACGCGGTGACTCATACCAGCGGGCGGCCGGTGACGGCGCCGTGCGCCCCGGCGGGTCGCCGGGTGGCCCGGCCAGCCTCGCGGTCGAGCAGCCGGGCGAGGTCGACGACGAAGCCGGTCGCGCGCGTGAGCGCGCCCTCGACGACGCGCTCGGGCGTGTCCTCGTGGCTGCGCCGCCAGGGGGGAGGCAGGCCGTCGGCGAGCCCGGT
>VGBV01000132.1 GCA_016870325.1 Actinomycetota bacterium | reverse complement strand
GTCGCCGCGCGGCGGGCGGTGCTGGCGCTGCCGCGGCACGGGCTCGCCCGGCTGGCGCCGGGCACCCCGCTCGCCGAGGTGGAGAGCTTTCGCACCGATCTCGACGCGGTCACGACGGTGCCGCTGTTCCATCTCCTGCTCGCCTACGAGCGCCCGTGGTGGGAGCAGCTGGGGATCGCCGACGGGCGCTCGGCCACCGACCTCCCGATCCAGAGCTGCTTCTACTTCGGCGCCGATCCGGACACCGGCCGGGCGCTGGCGATGGTCGGATACAGCTCCGCCGAGGCGATCGAGCTGTGGGACTCCTACCTGCGCCCGGGCCCACCCGACGCCGAGCCCGCGCCCGCGGAGCCGCCGGCGGAGATGCTGGTCGAGGTCACCCGCCAGCTCGGGCTGCTGCACGGGATCGACGTGCCCGCGCCATACTGGGCGCAGCTGATGGATTGGCGCGGTGGCGAGTTCGGCGGGGCCTCGCACCGGTGGGCGGTCGGCGCCCGCTCGTGGGAGGTGATCCCGCGGATGCGGAGGCCGGTTGACGGCCTCCCGGTGCACGTGTGCGGCGAGGCGTGGTCGGGCCTGCAGGGGTGGAACGAGGGCGCGCTGCGTTCCGCCGAGCGGGTGCTGCGCGACGAGCTCGAGCTGCCCGCGCCCGAGTGGATGAGCGCGGATGCGTACCTCGGTCCGTAGCCTTGCGCCCGCCCTGGCGGTGGCGCTGAGCGCGGCCGCGCCGGCGGCGGCGAAGACGTTCGACGACATCGTCGCGGCCGACCTCGGGTTCGCCCGCGACCAGCTCGCCGCCACCGCCGCGACGGTCCCGGTCGACCGCTACCCGTCCCGCACCGGTCCCGACGGTCAGTCGCCGTCGTCGAGCGAGTAGAAACGCACCTGCCCCCGCGGCTCCACCGCCACCGGGTGCTGATCGTCCGATGCCATTTCCCGGGCGATCTCGTTGAACCGCTTGTCCGCCACGCCCCCGTCGACCTTCCCCCTGACCAGCGTCCGGAGGTTCGACTGCGAGATCTCCGTCCCCTCGCCGCGTAACACCTCGACGATCGCCTGCCGCACGTTCTCCTCCTGCTCCGCCTTCGCCGCATAATTCGGATCAATCGCAGGTTCTGCTGGCTCGAACACGAACCCGCCCTCCCCGTCGCCGCCGATGTGAAACGATTGCTTCTCCGGGATTGGGGCCGACACCGTGTTCTTAGTCCGCTCGACCGTCACGCGGCCGACCTTCTCGCGACCGAAGGGCTCGTCCCTGATCACCTTCAGCTCCACCTTCGCCGCGGCCCCCTTCTGGCGAGACGCTACGGGGCGGTCCGCCCCGCCGTGGGGGACGTGGTCCAGGACGACGGTCGCCGCTCCGATGCGGCGGGCCGGTGTGATGTACGGCTGTGCCCACCTCTCGATGTCGGTGCCGATGTTCTCGTTCAACTTCGCTACGCCGAGGAACTCGGTCTGCGCATCGAAGACCACCAACGCCGGCTCTTTCACGCGGAGGAGGGTCCGCCACAGAACCGTCGTTTCCTCGCCGAGGTCGAGTGCCGGGAACTCCAGGTAGACGAAGTGTGCACTCACCGCCTCCGGTTCCGCACCTAGCGCGATGAGCCGATCGGCGACGTTCTTCCGCCCCATCTCCATGTCGGCCCAGAGCACGGTCTTGTCGGCCTCGACGAGTTGCCGGCAGGCATGCAGGAGGATCCAGGTCTTTGCGGACTCCTTCTGACCGTAGACGTAGTGGTGTTCGGCCTCGACGAGCAGGTCATCGACCAGCATCTCCGGCGCCGTGACGCCCTCTTGCATGACCTCGCCGAGGTCCACCAAACCGATGCGGTCCCGCCTCTCCTCGCACCGCCGCTCGTACTCCTCCCATGCAGCACGCTCTTCCTCCCCTTCCGTCCCGTGCGAGTGAGTCAACACCCGGCGGGGCGCTGAGTCGCGCTTCGACCCTAGCGTGCGCGCCGCCGGGTGTGAGCGCACTCGGGGCAGAGCGGAGTCCCTGGCCGGCCGGCGCGTCGCCGGTTCTAGGAACCCTTCGGCGGGCGGCCCGGGCGCACGGCGGCCGCGGTGACCGAGCCGGCGATCTCGCCGCGGTGGCGCTCGCGGTAGGCGCGGTTCTTGAGGCGGTTGCCGCAGAGGCCCATGCGGCACCAGGAGCCCGACCTGTTGCGGGAGTTGTCGTAGAAGGCCCAGCGGCAGTCGGGGTTCTCGCAGAGCTTCAGGCGCTCCCACGTGCCCTCGATCTGGGACTGGAAGGCGATCGCCATCAGCTGGCTGCCGAGAACCGCGAGCGAGGGGGCGGGCGAGAGGTCGAGCGCCAGGTGGCCCTCCTCGTCGGGTCGCAGCTCGATCTGCACGGTGCCGGCGCGCTTGCGGGCCGCTTCGGGGTCGGGCTCGCCGGCGGAGTTGGAGGCGAGGTTGTCGCGCAGGGTGTCGCGCAGCTCGCGGGCGATGCGCAGGTGGTGGGGGCGGATCTCGTGGTCGGGCTCGACCAGGCCGGCGTCGAGCAGCCACCGCTCGAAGCTCTCCGCGCTCTCGAGCCGGTCGCTCTCGTCCTCGATGTCAACCGTGTTCGCGAAGGCCTGGACCGCGAGCAGGGGCATCGGGGCGGGCTTGCCCTCGACCATCTCGATGAGGGCGGCTTCGGTCATGCCTCAGACAGTATAGGTGACCGCTGTCACAGTTTTGCGGGTCACCCGGGCTTCGGCGGGAATCGCCCAGGATCAACCCGCTTTGGGTAGCGGGGAGTGCTCGCAAGCCTCGCCTGGGGTGCTCCTGCGTGCTCAGTGACGGACGTCACAGTTTTACTCGTCACGTGATGGCTAAACTGTTTTTGGTCGTCACGCAACCAACGGACTTCGGAAGGAGAAATCATGTTCGGCGGACTCGCCGCAGGTTTCGCTCATCTGGTCAACCCGAGCAACACCGCTCAGGGCATTGCCAGTGACAAGCGCGCCCGGCACTAGAAGCTGAAGCCCACCCGGCTTTCGCCGGGTGGGCCCTCAGCGAATCGGATCACCCCCAAGCGGAGCCGGCGGCTCCGCTTATTCGTTGTGGACTCCTACTTGAGGCTGAACGGCGGGTACTCGTCGGTGATCAGGATCAGCGCGTAGGCGACGACGCGGTTTTGCCAGCGCAACACGCCCTCGACGAACTCGAACAACCCCTGGGGGTAGCGGCCCGTGAACAGGATCGCGAACCAGGCGATGATCGTCACGACGAACGCCGCGATCCAGAGGAAGAAGAGCACGATGTAGTGCGGGATCGCCAGGAACCACTTGACCAGCGGCAGCCCGCGGCTCAGCTCCTCGCCGTTGGGGTTGTCGAAATCGAGATGGACCGATTGCTCTTCGTCGGTGGACGGGTAGGTGTCGTCCATCAGGTAGAAGTAGATGCCGACGCGGTTGGTGAAGCGCAGCAGCTCGCGGTTCCACTCCGCCCACCAGGCCGGGTACTTCTTGCGGAACAGCAGCATCACCAGCGGCGCCCCGAACAGGAAGCCGCCGGCGGCGATGAAGTAGGTGGTCGAGTCGCCGCCGCCTGAGCTGTAGGTGCTGCCGGAAACCAGCCCCAGCACGATCGCGATCGGGATCACCGTGAGGATGCGGAAGAACGTGCTCAGCCGGTCGAGGTCCCGGTCGGGATAGTCCACCGAGAACGTCAGCGTATAGGTCCTCTCCCCCATCTACCACCTCCAGTGTCGTTCGCGGCGACTTGCGCCTAGCCGGTACACTAGAGGCCCAGACCAGTCGGCGCGCTGCGCCTAGGCTGGTGCGATGAAGCGACGGGTCGCATTCCTGGACGTCTTCGCGGAGCGCCCGCTGGCGGGCAACGGGCTGGCGGTGGTCGACGACGCCGACGGCGTCAGCGACGAGGTGATGCTGGGCTTCGCGATCGAGACGCGCCTGTCTGAGACCACGTTCGTGCAGGGCGCCGGCGCCGAGGGCGCCGACTACCGCAACCGCATCTGGACCCCCGGGGGGGAGCTGCCCTTCGCGGGCCACCCCTCGCTGGGAACCGCGGTCGCGGTTGCGCGCTGGCGCGGAGTTGCGGAGGCATCGCTGGTCCAGGAGACGGGAGCCGGGCTGCAGCCGGTCGAGGTGCGCCGCCTCGAGCGTGGGGAAAGGGGCGCCGCGGCCGAGCTCTGGTGGGCCTCGATGCTGCAGGCCCCGACCGAGTGGGGGCCCGAGCTCGACCCCGCGGCGGCGATGGCCGCGCACGGGCTCGAGCCCGGCGACGCGCACCCCGAGTGGGCGCCGCAGGTGGTCTCGACCGGGGTGCCGCACGCGATCGTGCCGCTGGCGAGCGGCGAGGCGCTGGCGCGGGTCGCGCCCGACTACCCCGCGATCGACGAGCTGCTCGCCCCCTCGGGCGCGATCACCGCCTACCTCTGCCGGCTCGACCCGGGCGGCGAGGCTGTGCGGGCGCGGGCCTTCTCGCGCATCGTCGAGCTGGGGGAGGACCCGGCTACGGGCTCGGCCGCGGGCCCGCTGTGCGCGTACGCGCACGCGCGCGGGGGACCCTCACGGTTGACGATCAGCCAGGGCGCCGAGATGGGGCGCCCGAGCACGCTCGAGGCCGGGATCGAGGGCGAGCTGGTGCGCGTGAGCGGTTCGGTGGCGCCGCTGATCGAGGGCAGCGTGGAGCTGCCCGGGGAATAGGCTGCGAGGCGATGCACGACTGCGACGCGATCGTGATCGGCGCCGGGCTCTCGGGCCTGGCCGCGGCGCGCGCGCTCGAGGCCGGCGGCGCCGACGTGCGGGTGCTGGAGGCGCGCGACCGCGTCGGCGGGCGCACGCTGAACGAGAGCGTCGGCGAGCGCCCCGAGGACGTGGTCGAGGTCGGCGGGCAGTGGGTAGGCCCCACCCAGCACCAGGTGATGGGCCTGATCGGCGAGCTCGGGATCGAGACCTACGCCACCCACAGCGAGGGCCAGAGCCTGTTCGAGGGCCCGAACGGGAAGCTGACGCGCTACAGCGGCACGATCCCGCGCATGAACCCGCTGGTGCTGGCCGACTACGGCCGCGCCGACGCCAAGTTCAAGCGCATGGCCAAGAGCCTCGACCCCGCGGCGCCCTGGGAGCACCCCGACGCCGACCGCCTCGACGGCCAGACCGTCGCCGACTGGATCAGGCGCACCGCCAAGACCAGGACCGGGCGCGAGACGCTTGCGCTCACGATCCGGGTGGTCCTCTCGGTCGAGCCGGCCGAGATGTCGATGCTGCACTGGCTCTTCTACGCGGCGGCGGGCGGCTGGGACGACCTGCTGGACACCGAAGGCGGCGCCCAGCAGGACCGAATCGTCGGCGGATCGCAGCTGATCAGCCTGAAGATGGCCGAGCAGCTCGGCGACCGGGTGACGCTGTCCTCGCCGGTCAGCTCGGTCCGGGTCGAGGACGACGGCGTCGTCGCCGGCGGGCAGCGCGCCAGGCGCGTGATCGTGGCGCTGCCCCCGGCCCTGGCCGGGACGATCGACTACGAGCCCGCGCTGCCCTCGGCGCGCGCCCAGCTTACCCAGCGCGTGCCGATGGGATCGGTGATCAAGTGCATGGCGCTGTATGACGAGCCCTTCTGGCGCCAGGACGGCCTCAGCGGCATCGCCACCAGCCTCCCCGGCCCCGCGCAGGTCGTGTTCGACAACACGCCGCCGAACGGCACGCCCGGCGTGCTGATGGCGTTCCTCGAGGGCCGCGACGCCCGCATCCTCGGCTCCGCGCCCGAGGCCGAGCGCCGGGCGGCCGTGATCGGCACCTTCGCGCGCCTGTTCGGCGAGCGCGCCGCGAGCCCCAGCGGATACATCGAGAAGGACTGGTCCGCCGAGCCCTACTCGCGCGGCTGCTACGCGGGCGTGCCCACCCCGGGCACCTGGACCGCCTACGGGCGCGCCCTGCGCGAGCCGGTCGGCCCCGTCCACTGGGCCGGCACCGAGACCGCGACGCGCTGGATGGGCTACTTCGACGGCGCCATCCAGGCGGGCCGGCGCGCCGCCGGCGAGGTGCTGGCGGCCGAGGGGGCCGCGAGCACGGACGCCGCTCCCGCCGCGACCGCTTAG
>VGBV01000131.1 GCA_016870325.1 Actinomycetota bacterium | reverse complement strand
CACCGCCGGCGTCACCCGCCCGGCTCCCAGACCCGGATCGCCATCGGGGTGGGGTTGAACGCGTTGCAGGGGGTGAGGTCCTGGGGGCAGGCCGAGAGCGCCACGGTCACGTCCTCCAGCACCTCCAGGTCCATTGCCGCGCCCGCGCCGTGCTCGGGCTCGTGGGTGACGACGCGACCTTCCTCGTGCTTGTTGTTCATGAACACGTTCCAGGCGGACTCGCCCGGGGCGGCGAACTTCGACCCGGCCTCCCCCAGCGCCTTCTGCAGCGATGCCAGGCACGAGGGATGGTCCTCGATCCCGTAGTCGCGGCTGTAGCGCTCAGGGTCGCAGCAGGGCACGATCATGTCGTGGGTGCCGACGTCGTCGCGGACGATGCGAAGCAGCGGCGTGCGGTGGTTGGAGAAGACCTCGTCCCCGGTCTCGGGCATCAGCTTGGTCAGGCACGAGAGCGTGTGCCCGGGGGACATGTACTCGGTGGGGTCCTCGGTCAGGTAGGCCATCAGGTCCCCGACCTGCTGGCCCTCGAGGTCGACGATCTGCAGCACCTGTCCCGCCCTGGCGGTGGCGACCCGCGCCTCGCGCGCGGGCACCACGACCTCCTCGACGAGCTTGCCGCGCTGCTCGATCGGAGGCGCGCTCACGCCGTCACCCGCTCGGGATCGTGAAGCTCGCAGCGCCCGTCCGGCGCCGGGGTGTTGCGCGAGCGCAGCGCCCGCACCTCGCCGTCGACCAGCACCGCCCCGATGCCCGGGATGTCGCCGTGCTCGATGCACGCCAACGGGTCGTCGAAGGCGCTCCCGAGCGGGGCGAATGCCAGCACCAGGTCGGCGGGCCGTCCCGCCTCGAGCAGGCCCTCGTCGCGGCGCAGCACGCGGGCGTTGTTGCCCGTCGCCATCGCGATCGTGTCCGTGGCGGAGAGGCCGCCGAGCGAGGAGAGCTCGCAGACGGTCTTGATCATGCCGAGCGGCATCACGCCGGTCCCGGTCGGGGTGTCGGTGGCGATCAAGACGCGGTCCAGGGCGTCGCGCTCGGCCGCCAGCTCCAGGATCCGCAGCGAGGAGCGCAGGTTGCCGGCCTGGACCAGCTGGATCGCTCCGGGCGCCTCGAACAGCCGCGGCAGGTCCGCGTCGGGCAGGGCCGTGGTGCCGCCGTTGGCGTGGCCGATGATGTCGCAGCCGAGCGCCAGCACGTCCTCGATCGTGACCGGGGAGGAGTCGGGGATCGAGGCGCCGCCGGTGTGGTTCATGACCACGAAGCCGGCCTGCTGGGCGGCGCGCACGAGCGGCGCCGCGTCGCCCTGCGGGCTGAAGTCACCGAAGCCGACCTTGGCCAGCCAGACGCCCTCGGTGGCGAGCTCGGCGAAGTCGGATTCCTCCAGCCCCGGCTCGAGGATCAAGGCGCCGCCCAGCACCTTCACCCCGCCGGGACGGAAGGCGTCGAAGGCCCGCTGCGCGGCCAGCGCCAGCGCCTTGACCCCGGCCCGGTCGCGCGGGCGGCCCGGGAGGTGGACCTCGGAGGCCGACATCATCATCGTCACGCCACCGTGCATGGAGCTCTCGATCCAGCCGAGCGCCGACTGGCGCGGGGTCCAGTCGCCGAAGACGACGTGCACGTGCGAGTCGATCAGGCCCGGCAGCGCGACCGCGCCACCGGCGTCCAGTCTTGCGTCGGCGTCGCCGCTCGGCTCCAGCGCCGTGATCGCGCCGTCCTCGATCGTCAGCCCCTCGACGTCGCGGCGCTCGTCACCGAGCCCGCCGCTGACCAGCCCGCCGAGGTTGATGATGTCGAGGCTCGGCACTAGAGCGACTCTCCCGTGTCCGCGAGGGCCTGCTCGACGGTCTTGCCGCCGAGCCGGGCGTTGAGCCGGCCGCGCGAGGCGACGGCCCCGATCAGGACGATCTCGTCGGGCGCCGGGGCGTCCGCGATCGCGACGGTGATCGTGTCGTAGTGCGAGCGGACCCAGATCTCGTGCTTGAAGCAGAGCGGCACGTCCACCGCCGCGCCGGGAGCGCAGCGCTTCGTGGTCGAGGGCAGCCACGCCAGCCCGCCTCCGAAGGCCTCTCTGAAGGGGTTGCCGAAGGTGGTCGTCTTGGCCGCGTTGCCGTGCTCCTGCTCGCCCTCGGTCCCGATCAGCACGGCCTTGCCGTGGCTCTGAACCGTGCCGCCGACCGCGGCCGCGCAGCGCTCGCCGATCAGCGTGCCGAACTCGGCGCTCGGCCCCTCGATCTCGGAGAGGTCCTCGCTGTAGGGCTTGCCGGCGTAGGGGTTGCGGAAGACGACGGCGGTGGCGGCCTTGACCAAGGGCTCGCCGTCGGAGCGCCCGCCCTCGGTGCGCACCTCCTCGACGAAGGTCATCAGCTTGCGGATCTCGAGGCTCATTCGTCGCCCCCCGCGGCCGCCGCGACCGCGGTGTTCGGCACCCCGGTCGGGGTGTTGGGCCCGCACGGGCGCTTCGGCAGCGAGCGCAGGTAGGAGATCACCTCCGCAGTCTCCTTCACGTCGCCGTACTTCATCTGGATGTCGAACAGGTTGACCTTGTGGGTCAGCTCGCCGCGGTCCCAGACGCACTCCTCGGGGACGACGGAGCGGAAGTTGTACTGCGCGGCATCCACGGCGCTCGCGCGGACGCAGCCGCTGGTCGTGGTGCCCGTGGTGATCACGGTGTCGGCGCCCAGGTAGACCAGGTGCCCGAGCAGCGGCGTGCCGAGGAAGGCGCTGGGCTTGCGCTTGACGAAGTAGACGTCCTGGGGCTGGGGCTCCACCTCCTTGACGATCTCGTTGCCCTTGTGCCCGACCACGTCGGTCTCGTCGCCGGAGCGATGGGACTTCCAGTTCCATGACCCCTGGTCGAACCCGTCGGGCCGCCGGTCCATGCCGGTGTAGATGATCGGCACCTCCTGCTCGCGCGCCACGGCGAGCAGCTCCTGCAGGTGGGCGATCCCCTCCCAGCCGCGCTCGCCGCAGGAGTAGCGCCAGCGCTCGATCGAGTCCAGGATCGGCTCGGGCCTGTCGCCGACGAAGTTGTAGATCACGTCGACGACCAGGATCACCGGGCGCTCACCGTATCCCGCGTCCTTGCCCCAGCCGGCGCGCTCGAAGACCTGGCGGTCCTGCTCGGGAAGGACATCGTCCCAGACCGCCATCAGCCGACCTCGGCCCCGGCCTCGACGGGCACCAGGTCGCGGCCCGGCTCGCGCCGCAGGTACTCGCCGTCGGCGTCCCCGATGAATTCGGGGCCCGGCGCGCCCTCTTCCCAGTGGGACATCTGCTTGCCCCGGAGGAAGGTGGCCTCGGCGCAGCCGTGGACCGTGTGCCCGTCGAGCACCGTCCAACCCGACCGGGTCAGGACCTGGTCGTTCGAGACCTTGATCTCGCGGTCGAGGTCGGCCACGATCAGGTCGGCGTCGGCGCCGACCTCGAGCGAGCCCTTGCGCGGGTAGAGGCCGAAGATCCTCGCGGGGTTGCGACAGGCGACCTCGACCATGCGCTCGAGCGTCAGCTTGCCCTGGTGCACGCCTTCGAGCAGCACGGGCAGCAGCATCTCGACGCGAGAGGTGAAGCCCGTCTTCAGCTCCCAGAGGTTCTCGTCATAGGAGCTCTCGTAGTCGCTCGGGACCCAGGAGACTACGTGGTCGGAGCCGACCGAGTCGATCATCCCGTTCGCCAGCGCCGCCCAGATGTTGGGGTTGTTCTCGCGCGAGCGCAGCGGCACGTTGATTCGCCACGCGTTCGGCTCGCCCTTGCCGAAGTGCAGCCAGTGCGGCCCCGTCTGCGCCCAGACGGTGGCCCCGCGGCCGCGCAGCTCGCCGATCTCGCGATAGCTCTCCGGCGTCGTCGCATGCTGGATGTAGATCGGGCAGTCCAGCTCGCGCGCCATGTCGCCGTATGTGCGGATGTGGGTCGCCTCCAGGAAGTGCGGCGAGCGGTCGGACCAGGCGGCCCAGTCCGTCCTCCCCTCCGAGCGCAGCCGCTGGTCGAAGATGCGGGCGATCTCCCAGTTCTCGCAGTGCATGCAGACCACGCCCGGGCGGCCCAGCTCGGCGACCGCCTCCATCGCCAGCCAGCAGGTGCCGTCGTCGAAGCCGTGTCCGAGCCCGGCGCGCCGGCCGGGCCAATGGGGCTCGGCTTCGGGGCTCATGGATTGCAGGTAGAGCTTGTAGCTCGTGACCCCGTGGTCGCGCGCGTACTCGGGGATCTCCTGGGCCTGCTGGTCGGTCTCCAGCATGTAGGTGAGGAAGATGTCGAGCGCCGAGTCGGACTCGACCAGGTCCGTGAAGTGCCCGATCACGTCGTGAAAGGAGACGACGTCATCGGGCTGGACGAAGTCGACGAAGTCGGGGTGGCCCATCCGCGTCGAGGGGGCGTGCACGCCCCAGGTCGTGACGCCGGCCGTCACGGCCGCGCGCGACTCGGTCGCGAGGTCGTCCTTGAGCGGCGAGTAGCAGCCGGGGTGGGCCTCGGAGTCGACCAGGCCGGGCAGCACGTGCTTGCCGCCGGCGTCGAAGCTGTCGCGGGCCGGCGGCAGGTGCTCGTCGGCGGCGACGGCGACGATGCGACCCCCGTCGACGGCGACGCCGGCGCGGCGGGCGCCGCTCGGGGTGACGACCGTGCCACCCGTGATCACCAGATCGACTTCACGCTCTGCTGTCACCTGCTGCCTCCTCGGGTCGGCTCGGTAGTTCAGTCACCTGAACTCTGTTCCATATAGCGATACGAAGCTATAACAGTTCGCGTCCGAGCGCGTCAAGGCCGCCGGGGCGGCGTCAGGAGACCGCGGGGGCGGCGGCGGCGACCGGCGAGGCGCCGCCAGATCGCCGGGTGATCTCCTCGGCGAGCCCGTGCAGCCTCGAGCCCAGCTCGCCGAGCTGCTCGTCGGGAAGCTGGTCGACCAGGCCGAGCGCCAGCAGGTAGAGGACCGGCTCGCCCGAGGCGCCGAAGACCGGGACGGCGACGGCGTTGACCTCGTTCAGCTCCTGGGCGCTGACCGCCCAGCCGCGCTCGCGCACCTGCGCCACCGCGGCGGCCATGTCGTCGGCGTCGGTGATCGAGTTCTCGGTGTAGCCGGGGAGCTTCCGCCGCCGGATCGCGCGCTCGGCCTCGGCCTCGGGCAGCGCGGCGAGCAGGCACTTGCCGACCGCGCCCTCGAATCGCCCGAAGCGCGCGCCGAGGGTGATGCCGACGTGGACGTCGCGCGGCGGGTAGAAGCGCTCGATCACCTGGGCGCCGCCGTCGGGGGTGTGGTGGGCGATCGCGAACGAGAGCCGCTCGCTCGCCGCCAGCGGCGCCAGCGCCTCGGCTGCGAGCTGCACGGCCTTCATCTGCTGCTCGGCGACCGAGCCGAGCGAGATCAGCTCGGGACCGAGCTGGTAGGCGCGGGTGCGCGGATCGCGCCGCACGAAGCGCTCCGCCTCGAGCGTCGCCAGCAGGTTGTGCATCGTGCTCTTCGACGCCTTCACCGCCCGCGCCAGCTCGGTCTGGGTCGCCCCGTCGGGACGCTCGCTGAGCTCGCGCAGGACCGCCGCGGCGGTGACCACGGCCGGCACGCGGTAGTCGGAAGGGCTCACCCCCGCCCTCCCCCTGGGCCGCCCCGGAAGCGCCGCAGCACGATCGTCTTCTCGCGGCTCAGCTCCTCGATCGTGTACCCGAGGCCCTCGCGGCCGCGCCCCGACATCTTCACCCCGCCGAACGGGATCACCGGGGGCCGGTAGTTGTCGGAGCCGTTGATGACGACACCCCCGGTCTCGAGCCTCTCGGCCAGGTCCCAGGCCAGCTCGAGATCCTCGCTGAAGACGCTGCCCATCAGGCCGAAGGGCGAGTCGTTGGCGATCCGCAGCGCCTGCTCGGCGTCGTCGACGGGGATCAGCGTGAACACGGGCCCGAAGATCTCGACCCCTGACGCCACCCCGGCATCGGGCGGTGTGGCGGCCAGCACCGCAGGCGGGAAGTAGGCGCCGTCGGCGCCGGCCTCGCCCGCCGCCAGCCGCGCGCCCTGCGAGACGGCCTCGCCGACCTGGTCGGCGACGTTGCCGGCCGCCCGCGCGTTGATCAGGGGGCCGACGGTCGTCTCCTGCTCGATCGCGGGGCC
>VGBV01000130.1 GCA_016870325.1 Actinomycetota bacterium | reverse complement strand
CGCAGCAGCTCCTCGAGCACCACACGGCCCTGCAGGCGCGCTGCGGCGGCGCCGATGCAGTAATGCGTGCCGTAGCTGAAGGTGAGGATCTTCGAGATCGCCCGCCTCACGTCGAACTGCTCGGCGGTCGGGCCGAACTCCCGCGGGTCACGGTTGGCCGCGGCGTAGCCCAGCAGCACCCGCTTGCCGGCCGGCACCCTGACGCCCCGGATCTCCACGTCGCGGCGAGTCGTTCGCGCGAGATTCTGCACCGGAGAAGTCAAGCGCAGGATCTCCTCGACGGCGCCGGGGATCAGACCCGGATCGGCGAGCAAGCGGGCGCGCTGCTCGAGGCTCTCGGTGAGGAGGCACGCGGCCCCGGAGAGCATGCCTGTCGCCGTGTCGTTGCCGCCGGTGACCATCGTGAACGCGAAGCCCAGGATGCGCGCGGTGGTCACCGTGTCCTCGCCGAGACGCGCGAGATCGGAGACGATGTCGTCGCCCGGGTCGGAGCGGCGGAGCTCGATGAGGCTGGCGAAGTAGCCGAGCAGCTCGGCAAACGGGTTCCCGGCCGCCGTGGGCTTGCCGCTCGCCGCCGCCTGGACGATCGCCTCCGTCCAGCGATCGAAGAGTGCGCGATCCTCGGCCGGCACCCCGAGGTAGTGCGCCACGACGAAGCTCGGCAGCGGCTTGAACAGATGCTCGACGATGTCGACCTCGCCCGCCCTGCGCGCCGACTCGACGCGCTCGACGACGAACTCGCGCACCGCCGGCTCGATGGTCGCGACTTGCCGCGGCGTGAGCCCGCGAGTCACCAGGCGCCGAAACTCGGTGTGCGCCGGCGGGTCGAGGAAGACCATCGGCATCGCCACCGCGAGACCGGTCGCATCGAGCTCGTCGTAGGCAACCGTCAAGCCCTGCGCCGAGGAGAAGGTCTCCGGATCGCCGGCGGCGGCCCAGACGTCCGCGAACCGGGTCAGCACGTAGAAGTCGCCGGACGCCACGTAGTGCACCGGATCGTGCTCGCGTAGCGCCGCGTACATCGCGAACGGATCGCGCCAGGTCTCGCCACTGCGCAGCTCGAACTTCACGTCACTCGACATCGCCATCGTCCGATCCTCGGAGGTCCGCTACCGGGCCCCTGGTACGTTGTTTTCTGAAGCTGAGTTACTTAATCTGTTTCACAAATGAGGACGAAGGCAAGCGCGGACTCGCCGGCCCACGCTCGTCGCCGCAGACTCGTCGCCCGGGCGAGCGCGGAGAAGACGCGGGGAGCCCGTCGCGGCCGACCGCCGCGGGTCGGCCGCGAGGTCATCGTCCAAGCCGCCCTCGATCTCGGCCTCGAGACCGCGTCGATGCGGGCCATCGCCGAGCGGCTCGGAGTGACCACGCCGGCACTCTACGGGCACGTCGCCGGGTTGGCGCAGGTTCGCGCGCTCGCCGCGACACGGCTCATGGACGAGCTCGAGGTTCCCCGCACCACAGACTGGCGCGAGTGGCTACGAGAGTTTGGGCGGCGCGCGCGCCGTGATCTCGGTCGGGCCGGCCGCGCGCTGCGCGTCGACCTGAGCGGCCCGCTCGATCTGCGCCGCCTGGGTGTGGCCGAGGAGGGGCTGGCGATGTTGATCCGCGCCGGGTTTCGCCCCGGCGACGCGGGCCGCGCCGTCTGGCTCGTTGCGCGGGTCGCCGTCACCGCCGGGCCGGGGGGAGCGGCGAGCGTCCACGCTCCCATCCGTGAGGCCCAGCGTGTGTCCGCGGCCCTGCCGGGTGCCTCGACGGCACACCGCCGCTACCCGGCGATGACACGCGCCATCGCGCAGCTCACGAAGAGCCGCGCGGCGGACACCTTCGAATTCGACCTGGACGTCGTGATCTCGGGCCTGGAGCGAGTGCTCGACGGGCTCCGCTCCCGTGCAGGGCCCGGCAGACGGTCCACCACGTGAGCTTGCGGGCCACCGCGCCGAGAAGGTCGGGCATCGCCCCCTCCGATCGCGCCATCGCACGGAGGGGGAACAGCCGGGGCGTTCCAGAGTAGTCTTCGAATGACACGGTCCGGGGGTGCTCGTCGGCGACGCCCGCGCATCTCCTTGCTTCCTCTCGGAGCTTGCCCGATTATCCGCCGCGCGACACACGGCGCTCGCTAACGGCGCCCGCCGATCGGAGGAGAGGCCATGCAGTGCGAACGCAGCCCCCGTGACGACAGCCCGACGCGCTCTCGATCGAACGGATGGCGCTTGGGATTCGAGACGCGTCTGCTCCCGATCGTGGCGCTCGCCATCGTCATGGCCGGGATCGCCGCTTGCAGCGACCGCGGCTCGAGCGGCCCGTCCGAGCCGTCATGCTCACTCGAGTACGTCCTCCCCGCCGACCTCCCGCAGCCGCTCGCCCAGGCGACGCAGGCCGACTTCGAGCAGAACTCCTGGCAGACCTTCCTCGCCCTCAACGCCCCCGAGGTCGGCGGCCGCATCGCTCGCGACGGCGACAACCCCACGCAGTGGAGCCGCTGGTCGTCGAGCGTGGATTTGATCGAGTGCAACCTCGATCCCACCGGCTGCGCCTGCCCTGACGGCGATTGCTCCCGGTCGGGTAGCCGATACCTCCCGCCGGAGTGTCGCGCCGTGGCCGGCCACGAGTCGCTGCGCGTCCTCGACAACATCGACAAGGCCGACGATGCCTTCCTCGAGGCCAAGACCGGCGGTCTCTCGAACACGCCCGTGCTCGATAGCCAAGGGCATTTTTTGCGCTACGAGATCCTCGTCAGCCCGGCCACCTAAGAGTTCATCACCCGCAACCACTACTACGACTGGGAGACGCTGCAGGCCCTCGACACGGGCATTTCCTTCCCTTGCGGTGACGCGTCGTACACTGGGGGCAACCCCGCCGATCCCGAGATGGGGGGCCTGGTGTTGAAGCTCGCGTGGATGGACGGCGGGCTTCCCGACGAGCGCTACCACACCGAGGACATCCTCGTGTACACGCCCGCGTATCGCAGCAGCGACGGCGTAGCGTCCTGCGAGCGCCGCACCCTGAGCCTGGTCGGGATGCACGTCGTCCACAAGACCGTCAAGCAGCCCAACTGGACCTGGGCGACGTTCGAGCACGCGCGCAATGCACCCGATTGCAGCGGCCTCCCGCCGTCGGGCCAGCAGCAGCCCCGCGTCAACCAAGGTTGCCCGGCGAGCCTCGCCGCCGACTACAACTTCGCTGCGGCGAACTGCAGCGCCGGGCGCTGCGCCGCTTGCAACGTCCCGCCGAGCTCCAACGCGCCCGCCGGGGAATGCGTCGATCCAGACACCGCCTCCGATCCCGGCTGGTGTCTCGATCTCCCCCCGGCCGCGACGGCGGGGCTCTCGAGACTCTGCCGGCAGGTGTCGGTCGCCGACTACTATCCCGACGCCGCCGCCGCGAACCAAGCCTGCGCCGAGGCGATCGGCGAGCGCTCGGTGTGGAGTCGCTACGAGTTGATCTCGACGCAGTGGTTCGCGTTTCCCTCGCAGCCGAGCCAATGCGAAAACGTCCAGTCCGCCTTCGGCTCTCCCCAGAGCCGCGAGAAGATCCTGCCGCAGATCCCGATCATGGCGGACCCGGGTGGCGTCGGCCCAGAGGTCCCCACTCGACCCTGGCTCGGGAACTCGTCGATGGAATCCTACGAGCGCTCGAACTGTACCGGCTGCCACTCCCGGGGCGGGATCAAGAACGCCGCCGGCAGCACCATCAGCAACGACTTCATCTACTTCTTGGCCGTGGAGACCTGCGCCGCGTGGTGTGACCAGAAGGAGCTGAGCCCTTGTCCCTGTCTCTGATCCGGCACCGCTCGGCGCGGCGCCCAGCACCCTCGCCTGGTAGGTAGTCTGCATGGCGCAGTTGCGGCTCGAGGTGACGAACCTCGCAGGCGAAGCGATCCGCGCGCTCGTCGCCCGCCACCTGCGTGGGATGCACGAGAACTCCCCACCCGAGAGCGTGCATGCTCTCGATCTCTCCGAGCTGGGCAACCCCTCGGTGACCCTGTGGGGCGCCTGGGACGGAGGGGACCTGGTCGGTATGGGGGCGCTCGCTCACATCGACTCCGAGCGCGGCGAGATCAAGTCGATGCGGGTCGTCGACGGCCGGCTCGGCCGCGGGTTCGGTCGCGCGATTCTCCAACACCTCGTCGGCGAGGCGCGCCGGCGCGGCATGACGAGCCTGTGGCTGGAGACGGGCTCCACGCCCGCGTTCACCCCGGCGCTGCGCCTCTACGAGAGCGCCGGCTTCGTGCGCTGCGGGCCGTTCGCGGACTACGTCGACGATCCGTTCTCGGTCTTCATGACGATGCCGCTCTGAGACCGCGTGCGCGTCTCACGCGTGGGCGCTGGCGTCGGCGACGGCCCCCAGCCGGAGCGTTGCGAGAGCGCCCCGGCACCGATACCCGATCGCACGCGGCGAATGCCGCTCGAACGGGAGAAGTCGATGACGGATTCGAAGAAGAACCAGGGGCTGCTCGCCGGGGTGCGAATCATCGAGAGCTCGCTGCTCGGCCCAGCAGGAGTGGGGATGCAGCTCGCCGATCTCGGCGCCGAGGTGATCAAGGTCGAGAACCCCGGCGGCGACTACGTCCGTAAGATGGCGTTCCCGATCATCGACGGCATCTCGCTGCTCCACTGGCACCTGAACCGCGGCAAGCGCAGCATCGTGATCGACCTGCGCAAGCCCGAGGGCGTCGCCGCCTACCTCGAGCTCGTGCGCGGCGCAGACGCCGTGATCGAGGCGATGCGGCCGGGGGCACTGGAGCGCCGCGGCATCGGCTTCGAGAAGATGTGCGAGGTGAACCCACGCATCGTCTTCTGCCAGATCTCGGGATACGGCATGACCGGGCCCTACTAAGGACATGCCGAGCCACGGCATCGCCTATGACGCGTGGGCCGGCGCGGCGCGACCCGCGATCAATTCGGCCGGGCAGCCGACCATCCCGAGCTACACGACGATCGGGATCAATGCCGGCCCGCTGTATGCGGCGCTCGGCATCTGCGCGGCGATCATCCGCGCTCGCGCCACCGGAGAGCCGGCGCGCTTCGAGGTCGCGCAGAGCGATGCTGCCGCCGCCTTCAACTGGAACGGGATCGAGGGGAACAAGGCCTACGAGCGGCCCGAGGACGAGGTCACCGGCAACGACGGCGACGGCAAAGGCGAGCGGCGTCCGGTCGGCGACAACTCGATGACCGAGTCCGTGCGCTATCAGTACTATCGCTCGAAGGACGGGATCGTCCTGTTCATGGCCTCGGAACGAGAGTTCTGGAAGAACTTCTGCGAGGGCATCGGACGCCCAGAACTCTTCGAACAGAACCCGGGCGCGAAGTATGCCGACCACGCCCGCGGCAACGTCGCGCTGCGCCGCACCCTCGACGAGACCTTCGCCACGCGCACCACCGACGAGTGGGTCCGCTTCGGGCAGGAGTTGAACACCCCCCTCTGCCCCATCAATGACGTCAAGTCGATCACCCGTGACCCGCAGTTCGTCGACCGCCTCCCGCTGCGCCACCACCAAGAGGCAGGAACCGATCTGATGCCCTCGCCGATCAAACCGATCGGCGAATCGCTGCCGGTACCCGCTCGCGCCGCCGTCGCCGCCGGCTGCGACACCGACGCGGTGCTGCGCGACGTGCTGGGCTACGACGCCGCGAAGATCGCGGCACTACGGGCCGCGGGCGCGCTCGGCTGACGGCGAAACCAACACCTCTCTATACTCGATCATCGGAAGCCCTCTGTCCCGTCCAAGAACGCCCCGCTCGGCGAGCCGAGGTTGGTCGAACGACAGCGGAGGACGCGGCCACTGCGCTTGACGTCACAGCTCAGCAGGGCCGTCGCACAGTCGTCCCCGACGCGAAGCGTCTGGCGCACCCGGACCGGCAGATTGGCCAAGAAGGGGATCGCCTGATTGCGGCCGTCGGCGGATTGCTTGACCTTGTTCGTCCTGCCCGACACGACTTTCACTTGATGGAGTCCCAAGGCGCCCGGAAGGTCCGCTTCCTTGTCGAGAAACTTCCAGGTCGTCGTCTTGGGAGGAGCGCCCTTCTGAACAAAGGCCCCGGGTGCGAGCAGCGCCAGATACTCTGCAGGTGGTCCCGCCGGCTGCCGCGTGGCGCAGGCCGCCG
>VGBV01000129.1 GCA_016870325.1 Actinomycetota bacterium | reverse complement strand
AGCCGTCGTCGGGGCCCGGCCGGGCCTTCGGGTCGCCGCTCGGCAGGTCGTACACGACCGCGGTCGGCACCAGCGGCACCGGCCCGGCCGGCGTCCAGGTACCGCGCTCGCGCTCCTCGAGCCAGCGCGCGACCCCGTCGGCGGCGGCGAGCCCGAAGGCGCTGCCGCCCGTCAGCAGCACGGCGGTCGGCCCCTCCGAGCGGCTGTGGGGGCTCATGCCGTCGGTCTCGCGGGTGCCGGGGCCGCCTCCCATCACCCAAACCCCGCCCCGCGAGCCGGCCGGGGGCAGCACCACTGTGCACCCGGTCATCCCCGCGGAATCGCTCCAGTGGCCGATCTCGAAGCCGTCGGGGGGCGGCGGGGGCTCGCTCACGCGGTGGCCTTCCAGCGGCCGCCGGCCCGCTTTCGCCGCCGCGGCCGCCTGCGCAGCTTCACCTGGCAGTGGGGGCAGAAGTAGGTCGAGCGCCCTCCGACCACGATCCGCTCGATCTTCGGCGCTTCCCCCCCGCGCTCGCCGCGCGACGCGCAGCGTGGGCACGGGAGCCCCTCGCGGGTGTGCACGAGGAACTCGTCCTGCATCGAGCCGCGCTCGCCGCGGGCGTCGCGATAGTCGTCGATGCTGGCGCCGCCCTCCGCCAGCCCGGTCTCGAGCGCGTCCACGATCCCCTCCACCAGCGCCTCGCAGTGCTCGGGCTTCATCGATCCCGCGGGCGAGAGCGGGTGCAGCTCGGCGCGATGGAGCGCCTCGTCCGCGTAGATGTTGCCGATGCCGGCGACGCCGGTCTGGGTCAGCAGGAAGGACTTGAGCGGCGTGGTGCGGCCCGCGGCCATGCGGCCGAGCGCTGCGGGGGTGAGCTCGGCCGAGAGCGGCTCGATCCCGACCCGCGGGGCGAGGTACTCGTCGAGCGCCGCCCGGTCGGGCAGCAACACGGCCGTTCCGAACCGCCGCACGTCGGTGAACAGCAGCTCGGTGCCGTCGTCCAGGTCGGCGCGAAAGCGCAGGTGACGCAGATCGCTCGAGGACTCATACAGCCGCGGCCCGCCGAGCCGCGGGTCGGTCTCCATCAGGTCGGCCACGTCGCCCTCGTCGGCGGGCCGGCGCAGCAGCACGTTTCCCGTCATGCGCAGGTGCAGCGCCATCGTCGCGCCCCCCTCCAGGCGCAGCAGCAGGTACTTGCCGCGGCGATCGACGTCCTCGATCTCCCGGCCCACGATCCCGCGCTCGACCCTGCTCGGCGGCTCGGGCCTGGTCAGCCGCTCGTCCAGAACCTCGGCGTCGAGGATCCGAAGGCCCCTGACCTCGGGCGCCAGCTGGCGCCGGATCGTCTCGACCTCGGGCAGCTCGGGCATGCCCCAGAGGCTATTGGCCGACCCGGGGTCAGTCCCGCGCCCTCGGGTGGGCCGAGAAGTAGACCTGCTTCAGCTCCTCGCCCGAGAGGTGGGTGTAGAGCTGGGTGGTCGAGAGGTCCGCGTGGCCCAGCATCTCCTGGACCGAGCGCAGGTCGCAGCCCCCGGTCAGCAGGTGGGTGGCGAACGAGTGGCGCAGGGTGTGGGGGCTCATCCGGCCCGCCAGCCCGGCGGTCTCGGCGTGGCCGAGCACGATCTTGTAGAGGCCCTGCCGGGTCAGCGCGCCGCCGCGGAAGTTGAGGAAGAGCTTGCGCTCTTCGTGGTTGCGGACGAGCTGCGGGCGCCCCGAGCGCAGATAGACGCGGACCGCGGCGATCGCCTTGTCGCCAACCGGGACGAGGCGCTCCTTGGATCCCTTTCCGCGCGCTCGCAGGACGCCCGCGTCGAGGTCGACGTCGCTCAGCTCCAGCCCGATCGTCTCAGAGGCGCGCAGCCCCGACGCGTACATCAGCTCCAGCAGCGCCCGGTCGCGCAGGTCCGTCGGCTCCGAGCCCCGGGGCTGGGCCAGCAGCTTCTGCATCTCGGCGTAGCTCAGCACCTCGGGCAGCTTGCGCCCGCGGCGCGGGGTCGCCAGGTCGGCCGCGGGGTCGTCGGAGACCAGGTCCTCGCGGCGAAGGTGCCGGTAGAAGGAGCGCAGGCAGGCGGCCTTGCGGTTGACGGTCGCGGTAGAGCAGGGCTTGGAGCCGTTGCCGTCGCCTTCGGCGAGCAGCGCCAGGAAGTCGCCGAGATCGGCCGAGGTCGCGGTGTTCGCCTCGCGCTCCCGCGAGGCCAGGAAGGCGCCGAACTGGAGCAGATCGGTGCGGTAGGCGGCCAGCGTGTTGCGGGCGAGCCCGCGCTCGAACTCCAGGTGGGCGAGGAAGTCGAGCACGAGCGCCTCGTAGCGCGGCGAGAGGGCGGGCTCCTGCTCAGGGGTCTTCAGCGTCGCGGTCGCCACGCAAGAGACTTCGACGCGACGCCCGCGCCTCCTACCGGGCGGCCCCGAGGACGCCCGTCGCCGCTAGAGCAGGTCGCGCAACATCAGCAGCCCGACCAGCGAGGCGGCGTCCGCGCAGTCGGCGATCGCCTCGTCGAGGCGATCGAGGGGCTGGCGCACGATCTCGATCCGCTCGTAGTCGGGCGGCTCGCTGTCGACGTCGTAGAGCTCGGTCGCAAGGAACAGATGGCAGCGCTCGGTCGCGAACCCGGGGCTCGTGTAGAACGCCTTCAGCTCGCGCCAATCGCCGGCCGCCTTTCCGATCTCCTCGGCCAGCTCGCGCCGCGCGCACTCGAGCGGGGTCTCGCCCTCGACGTCGAGCTTCCCCGCCGGCAGCTCCAGCAGCGAGGCCTCGCCCACCGGCTCGCGCGGCTGGCGAACCAGGTAGACCGCGCGGCCATCGTGGGGGATGATCGCGACCGACCCGGGATGCACGACGACCTGGCGGGTCGAGGTGCTGCCGTCGGGATACTCGAAGGTGTCCATCCGCACCGACGCGATCGGGCCCTTGTGGACCAGCTTTCCCCCGACCCGGTGCAGGCCTCCCTCGCCGCGCGCCGGGCCCGCGTCGTCGCGGCCTTGATCCCGATGCCCGCCCCCGTCACCCATCAAGCCCCATCTTGCCGCGCCAGCGCGGCGAGCGCGTCCCCGGCCGCCAGCGCGGCGGCGAAGAAGAGCCTGTCCTGGTCGAGGTCCCGGCCCATCGTCCGCGCCGGAAGCCCGCTTGCGGCGTAGCCCGCGAGGTCCACCTCGCGGACCCAGAGGTCGTGGCGGTCGCCGCAGGCGTCGCGCAGGCGGTCGAGCGGGGCCTCACCGGGACCGCCTCCCGTGGGCCACTCGGACTCGTCGAGCTCGGGGACGGGGACCCGCACCCCGCCGAGCAGCATCCGCAGCACGGTCTCGGCGTGGTGGCTGAGGCCCAGGTGGCGCGGGCGCGGGTCGCCCGAGGAGAGCCGCGGCGCCACCAGCGTCTCGAAGCCGAGCGCCAGCGATGCGTGGGCGGTGTCGAGCGCCGCCATGCCGCCGTGCCCGAGGGCCGTCGCCGAGCCGAGGATGCCGGGGCCGGGGCCCGCGATCACCGCCTGCCAGTCGAGCGCGGCGGCCGCCGCGTGCAGACCCCCGGGCACGCTGATCGCCTCGTGCTCTCCCCCGTATGCGGCGCCCGCGGTCACGTGACCGCAGAGGAGGCCTCGCTCGCGAAGCTCGCCGACGTCGCGCGAGAGGCTCCCGGGCAGCGCCCCGCCGGGCGTCTGCATGTAGCCGACGCTGAGCCCGGGGGCCGCCGCGGCGGCAGCCCACGCCGCCGGGGCGAGCTGGCCGTGCAGGAACACCACCAGCACCGGCAGGCGCCGGGACGGCTTGCTCCAGCCGCCACCGGCCTCCCCCTCGCCCCCGCTCTCCTCGCCGGGATCGACCGGCTCCACGGGGTGCTGGAGCGAGGTGTAGTTGAGCTTGATCACGTGAGGACCCTCGGCTCCCCCGCCCGAGAGCCCTCGGCTGAGGTTCGCGTGGACGACGTCGAAGCCACCCGAGCCCAGCCCCAGGTCGAGCGCCTCGACGTTGACGATCACCTCGTCGCCCTCGAGCACCTCCCCGACCAGGGCCTCGTCCGCCCAGGCCCTCCGGGCCTCGCCGTCCACCTCGACCGTGAGCGGGTCGGCCGAGACGACCATGCCTCTGCGCAGCTTCAGCACGCGATCTCGGCGGCGGCTTCGACCGCGGCCTCGCAGACGTCGAGCATCTGCGCCAGCGCCAGGGCGCTGACCGATTCCTCGGGGGTGTGGTTCGCCTCGGTTCCGTTTGCCAGCAGCAGCGCCTGGTAGCCGCGGGCGATCAACGCGTTCGCGTCGCTGCCCCGGCCCGTGGTGACAAGGGTCGGCTCGTGGCCGCAGCGCTCGAGCGCGGCCGTGGCCACGCGCGCGGCGTCCGAGCCCGGATCGACGCGATAGCCGCGGAACTTCTCGGTCACCTCCACGTCCAGGTCACAGCCGCCCTCCCCCGCGGCGAAGGCGCAGGCGTCCACCATCGCGCCGATCACGGCGGCGGCGCGCTCGCCGTCGATGCTGCGCGCCTCGGCGCGCAGCACGCAGCGGCCGGGAACGACGTTCGAGGCGGTGCCGCCCTCGATCACGCCGACGTTCGCCGTCGTCTCCTCGTCCAGGCGCCCCAGATCCATCGCCGCGACCGCCGCGGCCGCGGCGGCGATCGCGCTGGCGCCGGCCCCGGGGCGGATCCCGGCGTGGGCCTCCTGCCCCTCGAAGATCGCGACCACGTGCTTGTAGGTGGGCGCGGCGACGATCACCTCGCCGATCGGGCTGGCGTGGTCGAGCACGAAGCCGAACGGCGCCCGCAGCGACCCGACGTCCAGCTCATGGGCGCCGCGGAGGCCGTCCTCCTCGGCGGGGGTGAAGACCAGCTCCAGGCCGAGCGCCGCCGGCTCGCGCGCGCGTCGCGCCGCCATCTCCATCAGCACGGCCACGGCGGCCTTGTTGTCGGCGCCGAGGATCGTGTCTCCGCGGCTGCGGAAGACGCCGTTCTCGCGCACGACCTCGATCTGGCCCTGATGGGGGACCGTGTCAAGGTGGGAGAAGAAGGAGACCCAGCCCTCGCCCCTGCCCGGCACCCGGGCGACGAGGTTGCCGCAGGCGGCGCGCGCCGCCTCGGCCGCATCGTCCTCGCTCACCTCGATCCCCAGGCCTCGCAGCTCGGCGGCGACGTCGTCGGCGACCGCGCGCTCGCAGCCCGTCGGGCTCGGGATCTCGCAGAGCCGGGTGAAGCGCTCCAGCATCACGGGCTCGGGTACGATCACGCCGACAGGCTACGTCGCCGCCCCGCGGCGGGGGCGCCCGGACATCCGTTCACGCGCCTTGATAGCACGGGACGCCGGGCGGATACTCATTATTCCTCGTACATGAAAACGACTGCAGGGCGCCAGGGATGAGCAGAGCTGAGCGGAGCACGCATGTCCGGGTCTCCACCAGGCCGGCCTCGGCGACAACGTGCCGCCACTGGCCGGCTTCCCGACCGCGGGCAACACTTTCGGGGTGCTCACCTCCGGAGACGCGAGACTCGCGGACGACCCGAACACCCTTGACAGTTCGGGGGACAACCTCGGCATCGAGGATCCCGCTCGCGGCGACGCCAACGGCTCCCAGACGCTGCGGATCGACTTCAGCACCCCGGGCGGCAGCAACTGCCTCGACATCGACTATCGCTTCCTCTCAGGCCGGTTTCCGATAGATCCCTAGACATTTCAAGCCTCCATCCGGGGTATCGCGCCTTCGCGTGAAGCCTGCTGGCCGTCCGAATCCCTTTGGTCTAGCTCGCCGAGCAGTAGCAGGACTAGTCAAGCAGGACGATTCCCCAGCAGAGGAACCAGATGCCCATGACGACCCACCAGCCGTTTTCTTCCATCCAGCCCATGCGCCCAATCCTGTCCGAGGGGTTCCCCGAGTTCGTCAACGCGGGGTTCAACGACGGCTTCGTGGCCGAGCTCGACGCGACCAGCCGGCTGACCGCGAACCAGAAGATCACTGCCCCGCTCGACTTCGCGGCGGGCTGCGGCGACCAGGTCTCGGTCGACACGGTCGGGCCGACGATCGTCGACCCGGTCAACTCCGTCGGCACCACCTACGACGCCGCGACCAAGACGCTGACGGCCAAGACGGTGGTCACGCCCGGAGCGCACTCCGTCTACCTCTCGGTCTTCGACGCGGGGGACCACATATACGACTCGGCCGTGTTCCT
>VGBV01000128.1 GCA_016870325.1 Actinomycetota bacterium | reverse complement strand
GGCCGGCGATGTCGATCGCGCTGGCGGCGGCGAGGAACAGCTCGCGGCCCTCGGGCGTCTCGGAGGAGTAGTCGACCGAGCGGCCCCCCGGATAGGAGACGCGCGCGAAGGGCTTGCGCAGGTGGCGGCGGCGGCGCATGTAGGCGGCGGCCTCGTCGGCATAGCCGCTGACGCGGTCGAGCAGGACGCGGTGCGGCTTCGGGGGCACGGCTCAGCTCGCCGCCTCGAGCTCGCGCAGCAGGTTGCGCAGGTCGAACAGCATCAGCGAGGCGAGCACGAAGCGCTCGGTCACGGCGACGGCGACGGTGCCGCCGTGGCGGACGCAGAAGACCTCGCCGTCCCCGGTCGCGACGTGCGCGTGCGCCGCGGGCTCCCCACCGGCCTGGTCCATCGCCGCGATCAGCTTCGCCGCGACGCGTTTCCAGGCCTCGCCGTCACCGCTGCTGGCGAGCACGTGGCCTGCGTCGTCGAGGATCGCGCAGCCCCGCATCTCGGGCGAGATCTCCTCGAGGTAGGAGACCGCCTGGCGCGGGTCGGAGAGGGTCTGAGCGCCGCCGTCGGTCATCCCGGTCAAAATAGCTGGCGTGACACTTGCGCAAGGCTCCTGGCTCACGGTGATCGTCGTCTGCCTGATCGCGGTCGTGCTGCTCGCGGTCGGCGGCTACACCGGCTACAGCATCGTCGTCGGCGCGGTCGGCCTGGCCGCCGCCATCAACCTGCTCTAGCCCGATGGCCCTCGACCGTCTCCCGCAGCCCTTCGGCGAGCGGGACCTCGGCCTCGAAGCCGAGCAGCTCGCGCGCGCGGCTGACGTCGAGCACACGCCGCGGCTGCCCGTCGGGCCGGGACCGGTCCCAGCTCGTCTCCCCCTCGAACCCGGCGAGCGCCGGGACCTGGGAGGCCAGCTCGCGGATCGTCGTCTCCACCCCGGTGCCTACGTTGACCGGCTCGGAGCCCCACAGGCGCTCGGCCGCGAGCAGCAGCGCCCGCGCCCCGTCGCGCACGTGCAGGAACTCCCGGCTGGGCTCGCCGCTGCCCCACATCACGACCTCGGCCGCGCCGGCCTCCGCGGCCTCGACGTACCTTCGCACCGCGGCCGCGATCACGTGCGAGCCGGCGGGGTCGAAGTTGTCGCCTGGCCCGTAGAGGTTGGCCAGCACCGGCGCGCAGGAGTCGAGCCCGTACTGGTCGCGGTAGGCCGCCGAGAGCGCCAGCAGCATCCGCTTGGCGTTGCCGTAGGGGGCATTCGAGCCCTCCGGGGCCCCGGCCCAGATCTCACCCTCGACGAACGGGATCGTGGGCGGAGCGAGCGGGTAGGAGCAGACGGTGCCGGCGACGACGAGCTTGGCGACGCCGTGCTCGCGGGCGGCCTCGAACACGTTCAGGCCCATCGCCAGGTTCTCGCGCGCGAGCGGCCCGGGGTTCGCGAGGTTGAAGCCGATACCGCCTACGTTCGCGGCCAGGTGCAGCACCACCTCGGCTCCGGCCAGCGCCTCGCGCGCGGCGGCGGGGTCGCGCAGGTCGTGCTCGGCGGAGCGCGGCACGCTGAGCTCGGCGCCGAGCGGCTCGAGCAGGGAGACGCCTCGCTCGCCCGCGAGCGGCTCGGCTGGGAGCCGACGGTCCACTTCCGCGAGCTGGTCGAGCTGATGGTCGACGCAGACGTCGCCGCGCTCGAGGCGTAATCGAGGGGCTTCAGCCCGCCCGGTACTGGGTCGGCTGCGTCGAGGGGTCGCGAACCGAGGTCTCGGGCTCGACGTGGATCAGCACCTCGGCGTCGCGCAGCTCGCCCTCGATCTCGTCGCGCAGGGTGTGGGCCAGCGAGTGCGCCCGCTCGAGGCTGGTGCCGCTGCGGAACTGCACATGCAGCTCGATGTAGCGACGCGAGCCGGCCGTCCGCGCGCGCAGCTTGTGGTAACCGACGACCTCGGGCGGGCGGGATCGATCGATCGCGGCCTCGATCCGGTCGAGCTCCTCGGGCGGCGGCGCCTCGTCCACGAGCGTGCCCGCCGCGCGGCGCATGATGTTGACCCCCGTGTAGATGATGAACAGCGAGAGCGCGATCGCGACCGCGGCGTCCACCCACTCCGCCCCGGTCACCTGTACCGCGACCAGCCCGAGCAGCACCCCGAAGGAAGTGATCGCGTCCGCCGAGAGGTGGACCGCATCCCCCTCAAGCGCCGGGGACGCGTGCTTCCTCGACTGGAGGCGCAGGAACAGCGCCACGGTCGCGGCCGAGACCGTTGAGAAGGCGATCACGACGATCCCGACCCCGACGCTCTTGATTCCAGTCTCGCCGCTGACCAGGCGGTTGACCGACTCGTAAATGATGTAGCAGCCGCCCGCGACCACGAGGAAGCCCTCGATCGAGGCGGCGACGTTCTCGATCTTCTGGTGGCCGAAGGGGTGATCGCGGTCGGCGGGCACGTCAGCGCGGCGGACGGCGACGAAGGCGATCACCGAGGCGACCAGGTCGATCGAGGAGTTGAGCGCCTCGCTAAGCAGCGCCACCGACCCGGTCACGATCGCCGCCGCGAGCTTGGCCGCGATCAGGATCGCGTTGTAGGCGACCGAGACGCTCGCCGCGCCGGCCTTGGAGAAGCTCACGCCGCCGACCCCAGGTGCGCGGCGAGAGCGCGGGCGGCGCGGCCGCGATGGCTGATCGCGTGCTTCTCGCCGGGTCTGAGCTCGGCCATCGTGCGCTCGTCCCCGGGGCCGGTGTCGTCGGGGACGAAGGCCGGGTCGTACCCGAAGCCGCCATCCCCGCGGGGGCGGTCGGCGAGCGTGCCGGTGCAGCGGCCCTCGAACAGCGACTCCGAGCCGTCGGGGGCGACCAGCGCGATCGCGCAGACGTAGGCGAGCCGCCGGTCCTCGGCACCCTCGAGCTCCCGGATCAACTTCTCGAGGTTGCGTTCGTCGCTCGCGCCCTCGCCGGCGTAGCGCGCCGAGCGCACCCCGGGGCGTCCGCCGAGCGCGGCGGCCTCTATCCCCGAGTCATCCGCGATCGCCGTCCCGCCGGTGGCGGCGTGGGCCGCGCGCGCCTTGCCGAGCGCGTTGGCGGCGAAGGTCTCGCCATCCTCGGGCGGCAGCTCGACGCGCCCGGGCAGGGGCTCCAGCTCGATCCCGGGCAGCGCCTCGCGCAACTCCCTCAGCTTGTGCTCGTTGCGGGTCGCGACGATCATCGGGTTCCCATCTTCCGCCCCTGAGCGGATGGGCGCGGCGGGCTCAGCCCGGAAGGTCGCCGCCGACGGCCTCGGCCTGGGCGTCGCGCAGGCGGGCGATGCCGCTCTCGGCCAGCGACAGCAGCTCGTCCAGGTGCGCGCGAGAGAGCGGGGTGCGCTCGGCGGTCGCCTGCACCTCGACCAGGCCACCGTCGCCGGTGACGACGACGTTGGCGTCGACCTCGGCCGAGGAGTCCTCCCGGTAGTCGAGGTCGCAGAGCGCGCGGCCGCCGACCATGCCGACGCTGACCGCCGCGACCGACTGGTTCAGGGGCAGCGCCTCGAGGTCCCCCTTCTCGACCAGGTCCTGGAGGCAGAGCTGCAGGGCGACGAAGCCGCCCGTGATCGAGGCGCAGCGGGTGCCGCCGTCGGCCTGCAGCACGTCGCAGTCCACGTAGACGGAGCGCTCGCCGAGCGCCTTGAAGTCGACGACGCCGCGCAGCGAGCGGCCGATCAGCCGCTGGATCTCGACCCCGCGGCCGTCCTGCTTGCCGCGGCTGATGTCGCGCGGCTTGCGGTCGCCGGTCGAGGCGGGCAGCATCGCGTACTCGGAGGTGACCCAGCCCTTGCCTCTGCCCTCCATCCAGGGCGGCACCGACTCGCTGACCGACGCCGTGCAGATGATCCGGGTTTCGCCCTGGGAGAACAGCGCCGAGCCGTCGGCGCTGCGGACGAAGCCCGGCTCGATCGTGACAGGGCGAATCCCGGCCGGGGCTCGGTCGTAGCTGCGGGAAGCGGGCATCGGCGCCAGTGTTCCAGACCGGCGCCGACGCCCGCGCCGGCCTTCGCTATTTGAAGGTCACCTTGTTCACCGCGCCGCGGATCTTGTCGACGATCGTCTCGGCCAGTTCCAGGCCCTGGGCGCCCTGGAAGCCCTTGAGCGCGGCGACCATCCCCACCATCAGCAGGGCGACCAGCAGGATCAGGCCGACGTACTCGACGGTGCCCTGGCCCGACTCCGAGCGGAGCCGGGCGGCCAGGCGTGCGATTGCGTGCATGCGTTCCTCCTCGAGCGTTGCTTTGCGCCGATCCTGGGCGCACGCAGCGCACCGATCCAGGCTCGAGAGTGCCGAATCGCGCGCATCCTTGGGTCGGCTTCCCGACCGGGTGATCCGGAGCCTCTAGGCTGGCCGCGCGGTGCGGGCCCTGATCGTCACCAACCTCTACCCGACCCCGGAGCGCCCCCGGCTGGGCCGCTTCGTGTTCGACCAGGTCGAGGCGATCCGCTCCCAGGGGGCCGAGGTCGAGGTGTTCAGCTTCGGGCTGGGCGCGCGCGAGTACCTGCCCGCGGCCAGGCGGCTGCGGGCCCTCCTGCGCGAGCGCAGCTTCGACGTCGTCCACGCGCACTACGGGCTCTGCGGCTGGGTCGCGTCGCTGGCGGGGGCGCGGCCGCTCGTCGTCACCTTCCACGGCACCGACGTCCGCCATCGCCTGGTCGGGCCGGGGTCGCGGGCGCTGCTGCGCCGCATCGACCTGATCGCCGGCGCATCCCGCTCGACCTTCGGCTCCGAGGGCGGGCGCCCCGGGCTGCCGCTCGACCGCGGCCCGAGCGCCGTGCTGCCGTGCGGGGTCGACCTCGGCCGCTTCCGGCCGCTGCCGCGCGCCGAGGCGCGCTCCGAGCTGGGGCTGGATCCCGGAGGCCGCTACCTGCTGTTCCCCGCCAACCCCGAACGCCCGGTCAAGCGCCACGACCGGGCCTCCGAGGTCGCCCGCCTGGCCGGCGCCGAGCTGCTCGTGACCAGAGAGGTCGAGCCCGAGCGCATGCCCCTCTGGATCAACGCCGCGGCCGCGGTGCTGGTCACCTCCGACAGCGAGGGCTTCGGGCTGGCGGCGCTGGAGGCGCTTGCCTGCGGGGTGCCGCTGCTGTCGACGCCCGTCGGGGTCGCGCCCCTGGTGGCCGGCTCGGTGCCGGGATGCCTGGTCACCCCCTTCGAGGCGACCTCCTGGGCGCGAGCCGCCGAGGCGCATCTCGACTCCGGGGACCCCCGCGTAGACGGGGGCCCGGCGCCGGAGCTGTTCTCGGCCGAGCGCATGGGCGAGCGCGTGCTGGCCGCCTACCGGGGACTGCTCGAGGCGCCCGCGACGGCGTGAGCGAGTTCACGCAAGCACCGGAATCGGCAGCGGCCGCCTGCCCACCCGATCGCCCGGTCTTCCCTAGTAGAGTGCAGGCTGAATGAGCGAGCGCCAGCCCAACTCGGGCTCCGGGGACGGGGGCGCGCGTTCGCGCGCTGCCGAGCGCGTCCGGCGCGAAGCACCCCGTAAGCCCAATCGCGACGCGGACGAAGGACCCGAGGCCACGGGCGGCTCGCGCCTGCGCCCGATCCGGGGAGCCCAGACCGAGGCGCTCGAGCGCGAGCTGGATCCCCCCAGCAAAGGCGAGCGCGACGAGCGCCTGCAGCACGCCGTCGAGGCCGCGCGCCGCACCGCCGAGGAGCGCGCGACGGCCGAGATCCTGGCTCTGGAGGATGACCTCGACCGCGAGCGCGAAACCGCGGCGAAGTCCCTCGAACAGGTGCAGCGCCGGCTGCGCGAGGCCGAGGCGCAGGCCGCCGCCACCGTGACCGCGACCGAGCCCGAGGAGGCCGGCGCCGAGGTCGGCGAGCCCGAGGACGAGCTGATCGCCGAGCGCGACCAGGCCGCCGAGGCCTTGCGCGAGGCCCGCGAGCGCGTCGAGCGGGCGGAGGCCGCGAGCTCAAACGCGGAGCGGGCCCGGGCCGAGTCCGAGCAGCGCCTGATCGCGGACTCCGAGCTGCGCCTGGCGGAGCACACCTCGCTGCTCCGCGAGCAGCTCACGGAACTCGAGGGCGAGACCGAGGACAGGGTCGAGGAAGCCGTCGAGCAGGCCCGGCGCGAGGCCGAGGACCGCGTGCGGGCCGAGCTCGCCGAGGAGACGCGCAGGCAGGTCGAGGCCGCCGAGCGCAGGCTCACGCGCCGCGAGCGCGACGCGCGCGCCCA
>VGBV01000127.1 GCA_016870325.1 Actinomycetota bacterium | reverse complement strand
CGTCGACCCGGTCAACTCCGTCGGCACCACCTACGACGCCGCGACCAAGACGCTGACGGCCAAGACGGTGGTCACGCCCGGAGCGCACTCCGTCTACCTCTCGGTCTTCGACGCGGGGGACCACATCTACGACTCGGCCGTGTTCCTCGACAACCTGCGCTTCACGACCGAGCCGCCAGAGACCTGCAAGCCACCTGACATCTTCGAGGGCAAGGTCGGGGCGAAGCTGAAGGGCAAGCTGGGTACCAAGGGCAAGAACCTGGTCGTGCCGATCCTCTGCGAGCCGCCGGAGGGCGCCACCGACCCGTGCGTCGGCAACGTCTCGGTGAGCGGCTCGGGGGGCTCGGGCGGCGCGGGGGAATCACTAGGCTCGGCGGCGAAGGCCAAGAAGCTGACCGTCGCCAAGGGCAGCTACTCGGTGCCGCCCGGACTGACCGGAAAGGCCAAGGCGAAGCTGACGAAGGCCGGCAAGCGCCTCGCCAAGGCGCGCGGCAAGGTCAAGGTGAGGGTCAAGGTCACGAACAGCATCAGCGGCGCCGCCCAGACCTTCAAGGCGAGGCTCTAGGGCGCGACGGCGCCGACTCAGCCGCTGCGGCGGACGGTGACGTCCTCGCCGGCGGGCTCCGCCTCGGGCTCGGCCGACTCCTCGGAGCCGGGACGCGCGGCCGCGCGCTCGGCCGCGGCGCCGACGAAGTCGCGGAACAGCGGCTCGGGCCGGGTCGGGCGCGAGTTGAACTCGGGGTGGAACTGCGAGGCGACGAAGAAGGGATGGTCGGGCAGCTCGATCACCTCGACCAGGCGCTCGTCGGGCGAGGTGCCGCCGCATACGAGGCCCTCGTCCTCGAGCCGGCGGCGAAGCTGGTTGTTGACCTCGTAGCGGTGGCGGTGGCGCTTGTAGATGACCGACTCGCCGAAGATCTCGCGCGCCCGCGTGCCGTCGTGGAGCTTGACCGGGTCGGCGCCGAGGCGCATCGTGCCGCCCATGTCTGAGACCTCCTTCTGCTCGGGCAGCAGGTCCACGACCGGATACGGCGTCTCGGGATCGAACTCGGCGGAGTTGGCGCCCTCCATGCCACAGACGTGGCGGGCGAAATCGACCACCGCGATCTGCATCCCCAGGCAGATCCCCAGGTAGGGAATCCCCTTCTCGCGCGCGATCCGCGCAGCCTCGACCTTGCCCTCGATCCCGCGCTCGCCGAAGCCGCCGGGGATGAGGATGCCGTCGGTGCTGTCCAGTGCCTCCCCGCTCAGGTCCTCGGAGCTGACCAGCTCGGTCTCGACGTCGACGCCGTGGTGCCAGCCCCCGTGGGCGAGCGCCTCGATCACCGACTTGTAGGCGTCCTCGAGCTGCACGTACTTGCCGACCAGCGCGATCTTCACCTTCTTCTCGCGTGAGGCGTCGGCGCGCGTGATCAGCTCCTCCCACTCGGCGAGGTCGGGCGGGGGGGCGTCCTCCTCCATCCGGAAGTGGTCGAGGATGAGGTCGTCCATGCCCTCGGCGCGGAACACCAGCGGCACCTTGTAGGTGTTGTCGACGTCGCGGGCCGAGATCACGGCGTCCTCGGGGACGCTGGCGAAGAGGGCGATCTTGCGCCTGATCTCGCGCTCGAGGCCGTGCTCGGAGCGGCAGACGAGCGCGTGGGGCTGGATCCCGATGCGGCGCAGCTCGTTGACCGAGTGCTGGGTCGGCTTCGTCTTCATCTCCCCTGCGTGCCTGATGTAGGGCACCAGCGTCAGGTGGATGAACATGCAGCGCTCCGGGCCGAGGTCGGTGTAGAGCTGGCGGATCGCCTCCAGGAACGGCAGCGACTCGATGTCGCCGACGGTGCCCCCGATCTCGGTGATCACGAAGTCGACGGCCTGGGACTCGGCGACGATCTTGATCCGGCTCTTGATCTCGTCGGTGATGTGGGGGATCACCTGGACGGTGGCCCCGAGGTAATCGCCGCGGCGCTCACGCCGGATCACCGAGTTGTAGACGCCGCCGGCCGTGGCGTTGGAGGCCCGGGAGGTGTTCTCGTCGGTGAAGCGCTCGTAGTGGCCGAGGTCGAGGTCGGTCTCGGCGCCGTCCTCGGTGACGAAGACCTCGCCGTGCTGGAAGGGGCTCATCGTCCCCGGGTCGACGTTGATGTAGGGATCGAGCTTCTGCAGCTGCACACGGTAGCCGCGGCTGACGAGAAGGCGACCGATGGAAGCTGAGGCGATGCCCTTGCCGAGGGACGAGACGACGCCGCCGGTGACGAAGAGAAAACGCGTGTCGGCTGGCTTCGGTCCGCTCAATTGACTCTGCCGAGCGAGTCTAGTTGCTTTAACAGCGGAACCCTTTCGATCGCCGAGGAGATCGACCGGAACTCCCCATAGATCGTGAGCGCGGCCAGCAGCCCGAGCGCGATCAGCCGCCCCGGGTCCGACAGCGTCGTCACCAGCCAGATCCCGATCAGCGCCCCGATCAGGTTCGAGCCCGTGTCGCCGAGCATCGCGCGCTCGCGCAGGGTGAAGGCGGCACCGACGATGACCGGGCCGAGGAAGAGGCCGAGCAGCTCGACGGGCGCCAGCGTCCAGTAGCCGATGCAGAGCCCCGCCCCGACCAGCGCCAGCGCCTTCTCGGCGCGCCCGGGCCGCAGATCGAGCAGGTTCGCCAGATTGGTGGCGAGCAGCAGCAGCGCCAGGTCCGCCACGTAGTCGAGCGACTCGCGCCCGAGGCCCGAGGTCGCATACGCCGCCAGCGCGAAGGCGCCGACGGCCTTGGCCGCGCCGGTCGAGAGCTCGCCCGACAGCACCGCACGCGCGTGGCCCCGCCAGCCCCGCGCCGCGTCCCGCTCCGCGCCGCGCCCGAGGAAGTCGTCGAAGAGGCCGAGGAAGGCGACGCCGACGGCGTAGGCGAACCAGCGCCGCAGCTCGGGATCGAGCAGCTCCAGTTCGGCCCGGTCGTCGAGCGGCGCCAGCGGCGCCAGCGCCACCAGCGACGCGGCCAGCAGGACCGCCCCGAGCGGGAAGGCGAGCTCGCGGCCCGCGTAGTTCTCGCGCGTCATCGCCGCATCCGCCATCGCCCGCACGCCCGCCGGGACCACGATCAGCGCCACGGCGAAGGACACCGGCAGGGCCAGCCACTCCACCGCTCAGCCGCTCCCGGCGCCGCTTCCGGATGGAAAGAGCAGCTCGGGCAGCAGGCTGGTGGCGCTGCCCTTGACGCCGAAGTTGCCTTCGGCGCCGAGCAGCGCGAAGACCATCGCCACCTCGCCCGAGACGAGGTCGACGCTGTCCACGGTCGTGATCCCGAAGGACGCGAAGAAGGCGACCTGGCTCTCGGCGGCGTCGCTGCGCTCGACCGCGACAGAAGCCACTCCCGACCGCACCACCCCCTCGGTCAGCCCGGACTCGAGCGCCTCGGCGTTCTCCAGGTCGGGGTCGTCCAGCTCGCCGAAGGGCGCGCGGGTGAGGATGACCCGGTCGAGGCGCCCCGCCTCGCCGCTGGAGCGGCTGAAGAGGTTGTCCCGGATCCGGTCCAGCAGCTTGCCGCGGCCGAGCGCGAACTGCCTGCCCAGCCCGATCCCAAGGGCCTCGAGCTCGGCCGCGGGGTCCTTCTTGAGCGCCGCCGCCGGCCTGTTGGCGAGCTCGGAGGAGAGCGCGGCGACGTCCGGGGGTCTGCGAACGACGGCGACCTCGACCAGGTCTCCCTCGGTCGGCTCCAGCGCGTCCTCGATGTCGGTCGCCAACTCCGGCGAGAGCTCGCCGAGCGCGAGCAGCCCGATGCGGTCGCCCTCGAACGCGTCTCCGACCAGGGCCGGATAGGTGCGGGCTGAGAAGGCCCGCTCGCGCTCCAGCTCGGCCGCCAGCTCGTCGGCCTCCCCGCGAGCCTGCTCGATGTCGCCTTCGAGGCTGTCGCGCAGGCTCTGCTCGGTGTCGGAGACCAGGTTGTCGCCCAAGCCGGCCCCGATCAGGATGCCGACTGCGAGGGCGAGGAACACGGCCACCAGCGAGGCCGCGTGGTAGCGGGCGCTATAGCCCAAGGAGCACCTGGAGCTTGAGCCAGAGCAGGTCGAACAGGTCCTGCAGCGCCGGCGTCGTCAGCACCACGATCACCAGCAGCATCATCGCGACGCCGAAGAAAAGCGCCATCTGCCCGGCGCCCATGCCCGGGTTGTAGAGGCGGCTCACTCCCTTGGCGTCCACCAGGGTCTCGCCGACGCGCAGGCGAGTGAGGAAGGTCGAGGACATGCCGCTGCGCTGCTTGTCGAGAAACTCGGTCAGGTTGAAGTGCGCCCCGACGCTGACGATCAGCTCGGCCCCCTTCTCGCAGGCGAGCAGCATCGCCACGTCCTGGCTGGTGCCGGCGGCGGAAACGACCGTGAAGTCGAGCCCCAGCTGGTGCAGCCGCTCGGCGCCCGGCGCGGTGCCGTCGTTGTATCCGTGCACGATCAGCTCGGCGCCGCTGCGCAGCGTCTCCTCGCACGCGGAGTCCATGTCCCCGAGGACGATGTCCGGGGTCATTCTCTCCTTCAGAATCGCGTCCGCGCCACCGTCGACCCCGACCAGCACCGGCCTCACGTTCTGGATGTAGGCGCGCAGCGCGCGCAGGTCCTCGAGGTGGTCGGTGCCCCGGACCACGATCAGCGCGTGCCGGTCGCGGAAGCTCGTGCGGGTCGCGGGGAAGTCGATCGTGCCCGAGAGCAACGCCCCCTCCTCGCGGATGTGGGCCATCGTGTTCTCGGTGAAGTCGTGCAGCGCGCGGTCGATGCGGCGGCGCTGCCCGTCCAGCTCGCGCGCCAGCACGTCGGGCTCGAGCAGCCTGCCCTCGGCGACGACCTCGTCGCCGCGGCGCAGCGCGGAGCCCCGCAGCTCTACCTGCTCGCCGTCGCGCAGCCGCTCGAACAGCTCCGGGTCGGAGACGTCCATCAGCGGCACGCCCGCCCGGACCAGCGTCAGCGGCCCCACGTTCGGGTAGCTGCCGTCCGAGGACGGCGAGACGTTGACGACGGCGCGGACGCCGCTGGCGACCAGCTCCTCGGCCGCGATCCGGTCGATGTTGCGGTGGTCGATCACGGCGATGTCGTTCGAGCCCAGGCGCTTGACCAGGTCCTTGGTGCGCCGGCCCAGGCGAACGCTGCCGCCGACGGGCAGCGACGCGTCCTCGTTGCGGCCGTTGCGGCCCCCCCGTAGGGCGCGCCTCAGGCGCTGGCGGCTGGTGGTCGCCATCGCCTCCCATTATTGACGGTATCGGGAACGGCTTCGCCACTAGCCAGGCCGCCTGTCGGGCGCCCGCATGAACGCGAGCGCTTCGCGCTCGCCTTAAAGCCTGCGCCCTAGGCGGCCTTCAGCAGCTCCTTGGCGTGCTTCTTGGCGGTCTTGTCGCCCCGCTCGGCCCCCATCATCCGCACGATCTCGGCGACCAACTCGTCCCCGTCGACGCGGGCGACATCGGCGAGCGCCTGGCCGCCGGCGATCCGCTTCTCGATCCTGAAGTGGGTGCCGGCCTGCGAGGCGACCTGGGGCAGGTGGGTGATGCAGAGGACCTGGCGCTCGGAGCCGAGGTCGCGCAGCCGCTCGCCGACCGCGCGCGCCGTGTTGCCGCCGATGCCGGCGTCGATCTCGTCGAAGACGAAGGTGGCCGCGCCTCCGCGCGCCCCCTGCCCGGCGAGCGCCAGCATCACGCGCGAGAGCTCGCCGCCCGACGCGGCCTCCCGCAGCGGCGAGACGGGAAGGCCGGGGTTGGTCGCGACCATGAACTCGACGCGCTCCTGGCCGCCCTGGCCGAAGCCGTTTGGATGGGGCTCGAGCCGGATCTCCAGCTTGGCGCCGCTCATGGCGAGCTGGTCGAGCTCCTCCCCCACGCGCTGCTCCAGCTTGCGGGCCGCCTTGACCCGCTTCTCGCTGACCTCGCCCGCCAGCGCGGCGCGGCGCCCGGTCGCCTCGGCGCGGCGCTGCTCGAGCTCGCCGGTGCGCTCGCCCGCTCCCTCTATCTGCGCGATCTCCGAGCGGCAGCGCTCGGCGTGGGCGAGCACCGACTCGATCGAGCCGCCGTGCTTGCGCTTCAGCCGGTCGAGCACGTCGAGCCGCTCCTCGACCTGCTGCAGGCGGCCGGGCTCGGCCTCGATTCCCTCGGCGTAGGAGCGCAGCTCGCCTGCCAGCTCCTGCAGCTCGACCGTGAGCCCCCGGGCGCGCTCGGCGAGCTTGTCGAGGGCGGGGTCGACGCCGTCCTGGGCCGCGAGCGCGGTCTCGGCGACAGCCGCCACCTGCGCCGCGCCGCCCCCGTCCTCGCCACCCCCGGAGAGCGCGGCGAGCGCCCCCGAGGCCGCGCCGCGCAG
>VGBV01000126.1 GCA_016870325.1 Actinomycetota bacterium | reverse complement strand
GCGGACTCCGTAGATGTGTGTCGTCCGCTCATGCGGACTCCGTAGATGTGTGTCGTCCGCTCATGCGGACTCCGTAGATGTGTGTCGTCCGCTCATGCGGACTCCGTAGATGTGCGTCGTCCGCTCATGCGGACTCCGTAGATGTGCGTCGTCCGCTCATGCGGACTCCGTAGATGTGCGTCGTCCGCTCACCTGTTCCTCTCCTCCGCGCTGTCCGCGAGCGCCGCGATCTCGCGGCGGATGCGCTGCAGCTTCACGGCCATGATCCCCAGATAGACCAGCAGCAGCGCCACGAACACCAGATAGGCGCCGGCGACGTATCCCTCGCTCTTCTCGAGCGCCAGCAGCGGCGTCATCGCGGCGTCCCTTCGGCGGTCGAGACTCCCGCCGGGACCACGGTCCGGCGCGGCGGCGCCGGCTCGGCGTAGCCTGGGTCGAGAGCGCGCCGCAGGCGGCCGATGTCGGCCGAGGCGGCCTTGGCCTCGAGCTCGAAGCGCACCAGCGTCACCCACAGCAGCCCCATGCCCAGCAGGCAGACGAGGAACGCCTGCAGCATCTCGGGCGGCAGCCCGCCGGCCGAGGAGAAGGTGCGCGGGTGGATGAAGGGCTCGGCCAGGCGCACGGCGAGGAAGTTGAGCGGCACGAAGGCGCCGGCGGTGATCGCGAACACCGACGCGTAGCGCGCCTGGCGGTCGCGGTCCTCGATCGCGTAGCGCAGCGGGTAGTAGGTGCAGTAGAGGAGGAAGATGATCAGGAAGCTGACCAGCGTCGGCTCGCGCCACTCCCACCACACGCCCCACTGCCCCTTGGCCCAGAGCGCTCCGGTCAGCAGCGCCCCGGTGCCGAAGATGACCGACATGTGGATCGCGACGTAGGACTTCGCGTCGTAGGCGGGATCGTCGCGGCGCAGGTGCTGGATCGCGTAGACGGCGGCGGCGGCGAAGCCGACCAGGGCGACGATCGCAAGCGGCACGTGCAGGTAGAAGATCTTCTGGATGAAGCCCTCCGCCTCGACTGGCGCGTAGAAGAAGGCGAGCGCGTAGCCGGCGAGCAGGGTCACCGCCGTCGCGATCGCCAATGTCCGCATTCCCGGGGGTCTCATCGTCTCGCGAGGCCCGCCCTAGTCCTCGAGCAGGAAGTCGAAGACCGCGTAGCCGACCAGCGCGAAGACCAGATCGTAGAGGCCGAGCACGGCCAGCCAGGTCCCGAAGCGGTCGTACTCGGGGCCGCCGGCACGCAGCAGCGGCTCGGCGGCGTTCGCCGTCGCGATCACGAGCGGGATCAGCAGCGGCAGCAGGATCAGCGGCGCCAGCAGGTCGCGCGCGCTCGACATCGTCGCGATCGTGGAGATCAGCGTCCCCGTCACCGCGATCCCCAGGTTCGCCAGCAGCAGCACCGGCACCAGCGGCGCCAGCGCCGCCCCGGACTCGAGGAAGAAGAGCGCGAAGATCGGCACCGCGACCAGCTCCAGCACCGCCAGGTAGACGAACAGCGCCGAGGCCTTGGCGGCGAACAGGACCGTGCGGTCCACGGGCGAGAGCCGGACCAGCTCGAAGCCGCCCTGCTCGTGCTCGGCGACGAACAGGCGGTTGATCGCGAGCATCGCCGCGAACAGCAGCGTCGCCACCAGCACCCCCGCCGCAAGGCCGCCCTCGAGCTCGGTCCGGTCCAGGCCGAAGCGGAAGATGACGAAGGTGGTAACCGCGAACAGCGCCATCGCCGGCAGCGAGCGCAGCGTCCGCAGCTCGACGCGGAGGTCCTTGCCGAGCAGGGCCAGACAGGCGTCGCGCGAGCTCGTCACGACAGCTCCAGGGCCTCGTCGGCCTCGGCAAGCGCCCGCTCGCGCTCGTGGCTGACGAGCACCCGGGTGCGGTCGCCCCCCGGCCCGATCAGGGCGCCGACGCTGTCGCGCGCGGCGGCGTCCAGGTGGGAGTCCGGCTCGTCCAGCAGCAGCAGCTCGGGCTCGTGCAGGACCGCGCCGCAGGCGGCGACTCGCTGGGCCATTCCCGCCGAGAGCTCGGCGACGCGGTCGTCCCCGCGCCGCTGCATGCCGACGGCCTCGAGCAGCGTCTCGATCCGCGCCTCGCAGCCGTCCCGCTCGAGCCCGTGCAGCCTGCCCGCCAGGCGTAGGTTCTCGCGCGGGCTGAGGTCGCGGTAGAGCAGCGGACGATGGCCGAGGTAGCCGACCCGCCCGCGCAGGCGCCAGGTCTCGCGCGGCAGCGGGCAGCCGAGCACGCTCGCCTCGCCGGCGCTGGGGCGCAGCAGCCCCGCGAGCACGCGCAGCAGCGTCGTCTTGCCCGAGCCGTTGGGGCCGAGGACGGCCAGGGTGCGGCCGGCCTGAAGCTCCAGGTCGACCCCGGCCAGCGCGGGGCGCTCGCCATAGTCACGGCGCAGGCCGCGCAGCACGATCGCCGGCTCGGGCTCGGGCATCGGGCGAATCTAGCGGCTGTCAGGCCGCACTCTCTGGCCGCGGCAGCTTGCTGCCGCGGCTGTTGCAGGCGGCCGCTACGGCCGCGATCTGATGCGGCTGTCAGGCCGCACTCTCTGGCCGCGGCAGCTTGCTGCCGCGGCTGTTGCAGGCGGCCGCTACGGCCGCGATCTGATGCGTTCGGCCTGAAGCGGCCGGGATGCGGGGTTGCACGCCCGGGCCCACCCGGCCCCGGCATGGCCTTGTGCTCAGCGCTTGAGGCAGTAGCCGTGAGCGCGCAGCGTCGCCGCGGGGCCGAAGCGGTTGTGGGCCGTGACGGCGAAGGAGCCGTTGCGGCGCAGCGTCCCGGGGCCGATCAGAAGCGCGCCGGCGGGCGAGCTGCTGAAGCCCCCGAAGACGAGGCGGCGCCTGCGCGGGCACTTGCGGGAGACCGCGGTCGCGGTCTCGCCGCGGTCGAGCGAGGCCGAGCCGGTCACCGTCTTCAGCAGCGGGCGGCTGCTGCGCTGGCAGTAGCCGATCGAGACGAGTTCGCCGCCGAAGCCGCCGAAGGCGCTCCCGGTCACGCGCCAGCGCTTGGAGGAGACCATGCGCGCCTCGGTCGCGTAGTTGCCGCCGCGCGAGACCCAGTTGGTCCGCTGGAAGCCCCCGCCGATCAGGTGGCGCCGGCCCGGACAGCGCGCGACCGCAGTCTTCACCTGGCCCGGCTTGACGTCCTTGATCACGTGCGGCGGGGTCATCTTGCCCAGCTTTCGGGTGCAGACGACCTGCAGCGTCACCCTGCGCGTGCGGGTGCTGCCCGGGCTCGGGTCGTAGACGACGGTGGTGATGTGCCAGCCGCTCTGCACGCCGAGCCGCTCGTAGGAGTGGGGATAGACGCCCTCGCCGTCCGCGCTCATCGGCGGGCTCGTCTTCATGCCCCCGCCGAGGGGGATCGTCCGGCCCGGGCAGCGCACGACCAGCCGCCGCTTGTCGTTGGGGCGCGACATCTTGAAGGTCTTGGTCGCGACCGTGAAGCCGCGGGCCGACTTGGACGCGGTCGCGGCCTCACCCGCCGGCCCGGCCGAGGCCCAGGCCCAGGCGAGCAGCGCCGCGGCGGTGGCGAGAGCGCAGAGAAGGAGCCGGATGGGGACGGTCAGGGGCACTTGAAGGGTCCAACCGATCTTGGGTGGATGAGTCGCGGTCCGAGCGATATCGGCCGCGGGCGCGGAGGCGAGCGCAGGTCCGTGGCTACTCGCCCTTGCGCAGCGTCTTGCGCCCGACCCGCAGCAGCGAGCCGGCTCCTTCGCGGAGCGCGTCCAGCCGCGTGCCGTTGCGGCCGTAGAGCAACTGGGCCGAGGCGCGGATCGCCTGGCCGAGGTCGCGGTCATAGGGCTGCCACCAGAAGGCGCGGGTCCAGCCCGGCTCGTAGCTGACGAGCTTGATGTTCACGCACTCGTAGAAGCCGAACTTGGAGTGCGAGCGGCCCAGGCCCGAGTCCTTGACGCCGCCCCAGGCGCACTGACAGGCGCCGTGGGAGAAGGAGTGGTCGTTGATCCAGACCATCCCCGACCGGATGCGGCGCGCCATGCGCTCGCCCTTGGCCCGGTCGGTCGTCCAGACCGAGGCGCCGAGGCCGAACTCGGAGTCGTTGGCCAGGCGCAGCGCCTCCTCCTCGGAGTCCACCGTCACGATCGGCAGCACGGGGCCGAAGATCTCCTCCTTCATGATCCTCATCTCGTGCGTGACCCCGGTGAGCACGGTGGGAGCGATGAAATCCCCCTTCATGCCCTCGACCTCGACCGGGCCGCCGCAGAGGCGCTCGGCGCCGTTCGCGATTGCGTCGTCGACCAGCTCGGTCACGAGCTTCGCCTGCTCGGTGGAGACCATCGGCCCGATCTCGGTCTCCCAGCCGAGCGGGTCGCCGACCGTGAGACGCTCGGTCTCGCGCACGACCCCGGCGATGAAGCCGTCCGCGAGGTCGCGATGAACGTAGACGCGCTCGATCCCCGAGCAGGTCTGTCCGGCGTTCGCGAAGCCGCCCCAGACCGCGCCGCTGACGGCGTTCGCCAGGTCGGCGTCGGGGCAGACGATCTGCGGGTCCTTGCCGCCGAGCTCCAGCACCGCGCCCTTCATCCGCTTGGCGGCCGCCGCGCCGACCTTGTAGCCGACCTCGACCGAGCCGGTGAAGAAGATCTTCTGGGCCGATGACTTGACCAGCGCGTCGCCGACCCTGCCGCCGCCGTGGACCGTGCGGACCAGCCCCTCGGGGAAGCCGGCCTTCTCGAACAGCAGCCGGATGCGCTCGCCGATCAGCGGGGTGAGGCTGGCGGGCTTGAGCACCACGCCGTTGCCCGCCATCAGCGCGATCGCGACCTCTCCGAACGGGATCGACCAGGGGTAGTTCCAGGGAGCGATCACGCCGACCACGCCGAGAGGCTCGTAGACGAACTTCGAGCGCTTGGTCTTGAGGAAGGCCTGCGGCATCGGCAGCCGCTCGTCGGAGAGGATCCCGGGGCCCTCGTCCGCGATCCAGTTGAGCGCGTCCACGGTCGGCAGCAGCTCCATCGTGTAGCTCTCGACCCGGGGCTTGCCCTGCTCGCGGCTGATCAGCTCCGCCAGCTCGTCGAGCTCGGCCAGCAGCACGTCGCCGGCGCGGCGCATGTAGCGCGCGCGGTCATCCAGCGAGAGCTGGGCCCAGAACGGCTGCACCTCGGCGACGTCGTCGACGATCCCCTGCACCCTGGCCGGGGTGACCGTCTCGACCGACCCGACCAGCTCGCCCGTGGCTGGGTTGAGCGACTCGAGCGCGGGAACGGGCTTGGCGGCGCGCTTGCGGGCGCCAGCCTTGGCCTTGGGCGAGGTCGGAGAGGCGCCGTTCCCCACCCTGCTGGCCGAGGTCTTGGTCGGGTCGCTGCTTCCGGAAGCCGCCATCGCCGGTCCTCTCGTCGGGGTCCGGGCCGATTCTAGGCATGGGCCTCTCGCCGAGGCCCATCCCCCCTTGTTTTCGAGACAACCCCTGCCGGTCGCTCGAAACTGAGAAAAAGTGGGGCCGGAAGCAATCCCCCAGCTTCCGGCCCCAGTGTCCACTCCCCGGCTTTGTACGCGCCAGCTCCGGCGAACCATCGCGCCCGGAGTCGTCAGACGAACCTCAGAACACGAGCCTGTGTGAAAGGTTGCGGCGTCGCCCTCCGCAACATGTCCTTAATCTTCCCGGCGCCCTCGCAGCTCTGCCAGGCGCTCGGCCAGTCCGGCCTCGAAGCCGCGGTCGCTGGGCTCGTAGAAGCGCTGATCGCGCACGGATTCGGGCGCAAGCGGCTGCTCGGTCACCGCCCCGGGCTCGTCGTGCGGGTAGCGGTAGCCGCTGCCGCGCCCGAGCTGCCTAGCGCCCGGATAGTGCGCGTCCTGCAGGTAGGAGGGCGGCTCGGCGGCGCCGTGCTCGCGCACGTGGGCCAGCGCGCGCGAGATGCCGACGTAGGAGGCGTTCGACTTGGGAGCGAGTGCCAGGTAGGTCGCCGCCTGCCCCAGGTTGAGCGCGCACTCGGGCATGCCGACGCGATCGACCGCCTGCGCCGCGGCCGTGGCGACCAGCAGGGCCTGGGGGTCGGCGTTGCCGATGTCCTCGGAGGCGAAGATGACCATCCGCCGAGCCAGGAAGCGGGGATCCTCGCCCCCCTCCAGCATCACCGCGAGGTAGTAGAGCGAGGCGTCGGGGTCCGAGCCGCGGGTGGCCTTGATCCAGGCCGAGATGTAGTCGTAGTGGCGATCGCCCTCGCGGTCATAGAGCAGCGCCTTGCGCTGCAGCGCGTCCTCGACGCTCTCCACGGTGACCCGGTCACCGCCGCCCGCCCGGGTCGTCTCGACCGCGCGCTCGAGAGCGGCGAGCGCCACGCGGGCGTCGCCGCCGGCGCG
>VGBV01000125.1 GCA_016870325.1 Actinomycetota bacterium | reverse complement strand
GCGACGAGAGCGGGCACCCCGGCTGGGAGCCGCGTCCGCTGCCGGCGCCGGAGCTGCCGCCGGCGCGCGCGGCGCGCCTGCCGAAGCTGCTGCCTCACCGCTTTCTCGAGGACGCCGAGGCCTCGGTCTGGATCGATGCCAACTACAGCGTCCGCTGCGACCTCGACCGGCTGGTCTCCGAGGCGCTGAACGAGGCCGAGATCGCCTTCTTCGCGCACCCCCAGCGCGATTGCGTGTACGAGGAGGCGGAGGCTTGCGTGCGGCTGGGGAAGGACGATCCCGAGCTGATCGCGGCGCAGATGGCTCGCTACCGGGCCGCCGGCTACCCGGCCCACAACGGGCTCGTCGCGGCCGGGGTGGTGGTGCGGCGGAACACGCTCGCCGTGCGTGCGTTCTGCGAGCGCTGGTGGTCGGAGCTCGAGGCCGGCAGCCACCGGGACCAGCTCTCCGCGCCCTACGTGGTGGAGCGAACCGGAGTCGAATACGCCGTGCTTGGGGACGACCCGTGGACGAGCCCGCGCTTCGACTTCAGGCCCCACGCGGGCCAGGGACCGGCGCCGCGCCCCTAAGCCTTCCCGACCGCCCCTGGTGAAGCCTGGTCCGGAGTACGGAGCAGCACGTGAAACTCGTTGTTCCCGTCGGCGACCTCGTCGATCTCCCCGAGGCGCCAGGGGACGAGCCGCGACTCCTCCAACTCCGCGATCGTCCGCTCGAAGCTGTCCCTGGTGAAAACGTGACAGTGGACGCCGCTGTAGCGGCGGGAGATGCTCTTGGCTCGCTCGATCGCCTCGGGCACCGAGAAGCGGCGGTTGCTCAGCTTCTTCTCGAGCTCCTCGGGGTGGCCGTCCCAGAAGTCGGGGGCCCGCACCGGGCGGTGGTAGAGCAGGGCACTGAGAACCTGGTGGAAGTCGGCGCGCTCCAGGCGCTGCTCGTGGGCCCGCAGCAGGTCGACGAAGGTGGATTCGGGCCGTATGTAGTCGAAGGTGAATCGGCGGTCCGGGAGGGACAGGAAGAGGACTCCGCCCTCGGCCGCGACGGCGGCTGCCTGCTGCAGCCAGGTGATCGGGTCGGCCACGTGCTCGAGCACGTGGTTGGCGACTACCAGGTCGAACCTCTCGGGCACCTCCGCGCTGAAGTCGGTCCGTTTGACGACGTAGTCGACGTCGACGATCGACTCGGGGCGCCGGCGCTCGTTGTGGCCGTGCAGCTCGACAAGCTCCTCTCGGCTGAACCAGTCGAGGTAGCGAACGTCTCGCTCCGGGAAGGTGGGGGCGTCCATCGCCCCGATCTCCAGGATCCGCGCGGAACCCAGATCGACGAGGCCGGCGGCGAACCGCCTCCGCAGCTGGCGCGTGGTCGGCCGGCGAGCGGCAGTCACGCCGGTCGGCGGCGCTCGGCCAGGTCCATGGCGCCCGGCAGTGAATCCAGGACCAGCGCGAGCTGGCTCTCCTCCATCTCGGGAAAAAGCGGCAGCGTGATCGAGCGGCGAGCATATTCCTCGCTCATCGGAAGCAAGCGGGGCGGCCCGGCCTGGTAGGCGGTGCTGAGGTGGAGCGGCGGGAAGTGGAGGCTCGTCTGGACCCCGCGCTCGGCCAGTGCGACCCGCACGTGATCCCGGTCGATACCGTCTGCGACCACGGCGGTGAACATGCAGTGGCTGTTGCGATCGCCCGGAGGCGGCGCGGCGGTGGGTTCCATGCGCCCGTCGCCGGCAAGGGCGTCGCGATAGGCGCCGGCGATCCGAGCGCGATCCTCGTTGTCCCGGTCGAGCCGGCCGAGCCGCGCGCTGACTGCTGCGGCGCGAGGATCGTCGAAGCGGTAGTTGAGGCCGGGGGCCGCGACGTCATACGAGCTCAGGGGCTGGTCGTGCCGGTCCGCGGTCGAGGCCGTGATCCCCTGCCAGCGACTCCGTCTGGCGGCACCCGCCAGGACGGGATCGTCGCTGAGCAGCATTCCTCCCTCGCCGATGCCCAGGTTCTTGCTGGCGGAGAAGCTGAGCGCGCCGAAGCGGCCGAGCGTGCCCAGGTGGCGTCCTCGGTGCCAACTTCCCGCTGCGTGGGCGACGTCCTCGATCAAGGTGGCGCCGTGGCGCTTGCAGACCCTGACCAGCTCCGCGACTTCGCCCGGGTGGCCGCCGTAGGCGACGGAGATCACAGCCGTGGCACCGCGATTCAGCTCGGCCTCGACGGCGACCGGGTCGAGCCAGGGTTCGGTCACCGACACGATCTCGGCGAAAACCGGCCTGGCTCCCGTGGAGGCGACCACGTTCACGGTGGCGGCGAAGGTCATCGAGGGGACGACGACCGAGTCGCCGGGACCGATGCCAGCGCCGAGGCAGGCGAGATGAAGCGCCGCGGTGCAGCTGCTGACCGCGACTGCTTCGGCCGCCCCTGTGTAGTCGCGCATCTCGGCCTCGAGGCGCTCGGTGCGCGGCCCCATCGTCCACCAGCCGGACCGATAGCCGTCGAGGAGCGCCTGCAGCTCCCGATCCCGCAGGCGCGGCGCGGCGAGGGGGACGATCCACTCGGTCATTCGCCTAACTACAGCACGACGGGGGAGTCGCGCGGTAGGCTGGCTGACGCAGTCTGGGGGGCCCCACGAGGCCCGCGACGGGTCAGGGAACTTGAGGGCGACGAGCAAAGAGCATTCGGGAGGAATAACCGGGCGCAGACGGGCGTTCGACCTGGCGCTCGTCGTCATGCTGGCGCCGCTGCTCGTTCTGCCCGCGCTGCTGATGGCGTTGCTCGTCTTCCTCGACTCGCCCGGCCCGGTCATCTACCGAGCGAGGCGGATCGGGATGGGCGGCGTTCGCTTCGAGATGCTCAAGTTCCGCACCATGCGCAGCGGCATCGCCGGCGCGGCGGTGAGCGCGCCGGGCGACCCGCGGGTGACGCCTCTCGGGCGCCTACTGCGGGCGAGCCGCCTGGACGAGCTTCCCCAGGTCTGGAACGTCGTGCGGGGTGAGATGAGCGTCGTCGGGCCCCGCCCCGAGGACGAGGAGTTCGTCGATGCGTACCGAGCCGACTACGAGCGAATCCTTGCCGTCCCGCCGGGGCTGACCGGCCCGAGTCAGGTCCGCTTCGCCGCGGCTGAGGCGCGGCTGCTGTCCCACAGCGAGGACCCGGCGCGCCACTACGCCGAGAGAGTGATGCCAGGCAAGGTCGCGCTGGACCTCGAGTACGCCCGCAGCCACACCCTGACCGGGGACCTGGCGATCATCGGAGCGACGATGTTGCTGCCGTTCCGGCAACTCGTGGCAAGGCTGGCGCGCGCCTTCGAGGCCCAGCGCCGGCACCGCTCCGCCTACGCGCTCAGCGCCGGAATCGGGCTGGTGCTGCTCGTCACCTTCGCCCTCTCCTCGGGGCCGACGGGCTGAGCGGGCGCTCAGGCCCAGGAGCGGCGCGAGACGAACCCGATCCCGACGCCGCCGGCTGCCAGCAGCGCCAGCAGCGCGATCGCGCCGGATTCGGAGGCGCCGCCGGGACTCGAGTTCGAGGAGGTGCTCTCGGTCCCGCCTGCGGCCGCGGGCGCACCCGGGTCCTCGCCCGGGGCGGGCCCCCGGGCCTTCGGATCGCCTGGGACGACGGCGGAAGTCCCGAAGTTGTTCTCGGAGCGATAGAAGGACCCCTCGCCCAGCGGGCCCGCATCCTCGCCGCCGGCACTACCCCGGCCCGGAGCTGCGTCCGCCCGGCCCTTGTCGACCGGGAGCTCGTAGATCGTCCCGGGGGGGCTGCCCGCGGACGGGTCATTGCCCGTTTGCGCCAGACTTGTCGGACCGGGCAGGATCACGGCCGCGATCACGATGGCTGAGAAGGAGCGGACCGACATCGAGGCAAGGGTAGATCAGGGGAGCCGTGGATTGGTCCTCGGGGCCTTTCCGGTCGCCCTGGTGGCCGTGCTGCTCGTTTTCGCGACCTGGTCGGACGGCGCCTTCGACATCCAACACTGGGCCCCGGTCGCGGTACTCGCCTGCGTGCTGCTGGCGGCGGTCCAGCTCGCGGGGGGCCTGACCCGGCCCAGCGGGCCCGTCCTTGTCGGGATCGCGGCGCTTTGGGCGTTCGCCGCGCTGACGCTGCTGAGCGCGGCCTGGGCGGAGTCGGCCGGGCGCGCCTGGGAGGGAGGTGCTCGCACGGTCCTCTACTCGGCGCTGTTCACCCTGGGGTTGCTGAGCCTGCCCGACCGCCGGCAGGTGAGGGCGATCGGGGCCGGGGTGATCCTGGCGACCGTCGCGATCGCCTTCTTCACGCTCGGAAAGATGTTGACCGACGGCCTCGACGCCTTCCTCGCGGGGCGGCTGGACGACCCCGTCGGCTACCGAAACGCGACCGCCGCGCTGTTCGCGTTCGCCACCTGGCCGTTGATCGGGGCCGCAGCGCCGCGGGGCGCCAATCCGGCCCTGCGGGCCGGGGCGATGACCGCGGCCGTGTTGATGCTCGGCCTCGCCTTCCTGACCCAGTCGCGCGGAGTGCTGATCGGGGTTGCGGTCGGAGGTGCGGTCTCGATCGCGATCGGGCCCGAGCGCCTGCGGCGCGCCTGGCTCGGGGTGGCGCTGATCGCGGCCGTCGGGGCGGCTTCGCACGAGCTGCTCACCCCCTACCGCGCCTTCGACGGCGGCGCCGGAACGGTCGAGGCCGGGGACGTCTCCACCGCCGGCAACGCGCTGCTGGTGATCTGCGGGGCCACCTTCCTGGTCGGGCTCTGCCTGGCCGTGCTCGACAACGGTCTGCGGGGGGACGAGAACGCCTCGGGAGCGATGCACCGCCTTGCCGCCTGGACGCTCGGCGCGATCGCGGTGGTGGCAGCCGTCGGCGCGCTGGCGGTGAGCGGCGATCCCTTCGGCTACGCCGGCGAGAAGATCGACGAGTTCACCTCGGTGGAGTCGGCGGCGGACCCCGGCGAGACCCGCCTTGGCAGCGTCGGGGGGCAGCGCTACGACCTCTGGCGGGTCGCGGTCGAGGAGTTTCGGCGTAGGCCCCTCGCCGGCGTCGGCGAGGGCAACTACGTGTTCGGCTACTACCGGGAGCGCGAGACCGACCGCAACCTCAGTGTCCCGCACAGCCTCCCCTTCCGGCTGCTGAGCGAGACCGGGCTGCTCGGGCTCGGCCTTTTCGCGACCTTCCTGGTCGCGATCGGGATCGCAATCGCGCGCGCGGCCAGGGCCGCGGCCGACCCGGATCGCCGGCTGATCGCGGGCCTCGCGGCCGCGAGCGCCGCGGTCCTTGCCCAGGCGTCCGCCGACTGGCTCTGGCTGATCCCAGGCGTGATGGGCCTGGCCTTCCTGGCTCTGGGTCTGGCAGCGAGGCCCGAGACCGCGGAGGAATCCGTCAGCGCGAGCAAGGACGGCCCCAGCCCCCGCCGCGCGTCACTGGCATGGCGGATCGGCCTGGCGGCGCCGCTGCTGGCGCTGGCGGTCAGCTGCGGGGCGCTCTACCTCGCCGACGTGCAGGTGCGGATCGCGCGCGAGGCCAAGGCCGAGGGCAGGCCCGGCGACCAGCTCGCCGCGGCGCGCGCTGCCGAGGATCTCGACCCCGTCTCGGTCGCGCCGCTCTACCTCCAGGCCTCGGCGCTCGAGACCCTGGGCGCGCGGGACGCGGCCCGCGAGGTGCTGCGCGAGGCGCTCGAGCGGGAGCCCGACAACTTCGTCACCCTGGCGCTGCTCGGCGACCTCGAGGTCCGCGACACGAACCTGCGCCTCGCGCGTCGACACTACCGTCGCGCCTCGGAGCTCAACCCACTGGACGCGGGCCTCCAGGAGCTGAAGAATCGTGGGGCCGATGTCCAAGGGTGAGCGACCAAGCAACCTCTCGCTGCTCGGCATCGAGTTCGGTCGCCATACGGGCGCGTACGGACTCGGATCGGGCATCACCCTGCTGCTTGCGCTGGTCCAGGTCGCGATCGTCACCCGCTTTCTCGGCCCGGCCGAGTTCGGGCAGCTGGCGCTGCTGCTGTTCCTGGCGGCCCTGCTGACGATCACCTACAGCCTGGGCCTGCTGCAGGGAACGCTCGTTCGCGTCTACGGGGCCAGCGGGGAGGAAGAGGCCGACGACGGTGACGGCGGGGAGGCGCCCGCCGGCGAGAAGCGGCGCTCGCTCGGCACCGGCATGGCCGCGATCGCGATCGCGGGGCTGGTCGGGACGCTGCTGCTTCTGCCCTTCAGCGGCTCACTCGCAGAGCTCCTGGTCGGGGACCGCGGCGAGGCCGAGTTGGTGGCGATAGCCCTGTTCGCGGGAGGCTTGGGTGCCCTCTGGCGCCTTGTCCAGAACGTTCCTCGGATGGAGCGGCAGCCCCGCACCTACGTGGCGCTGGCCACGACCCGATCCGTCCTCGTGCTGGTCGCCGTGACGGCCCTGGTCGCCTCCGGAGGCGGCATCGGCGGAGTCAT
>VGBV01000124.1 GCA_016870325.1 Actinomycetota bacterium | reverse complement strand
CTTCGCGCCGCCCGAGACGTGACACCCCTGCCGAGCGACGACTTCTTCGGCATATGGACGGATAAGTCGTCGTTCGGCGGGGGGTGCGCTTCGACGAGCACGAGCAGCCCCTGGATCTTCAGCGAACCTCGCGCAGGCCGCCCGTCTCGACCTCGTAGACGAAGCCGCGGGCGCTGTCGCCGCCGATCAGCTGCGGGCTCGATCGCAGCATCTCGAGCTGGCGGCGCACGCTCTCCCGAACGTCCTCGCAGGCGCCGAGCGGCCAGGGCGGCTCCGTGCCCGTCGCCTCGGCGACGCGGCCGCGCAGCTCCTCCTCGTCGCCGTGCAGACCGCAGCCGGTGTGCTGGACGACGATGATCTCGCGCGTGCCCAGCAGCGACTGCGACAGCGTCAGCGAGCGCAGCACGTCCTCGGTCACCAGCCCGCCCGCGTTGCGGATCACGTGCGCCTCGCCGAGGTGCAGCCCGAGCAGCGAGAAGAGGTCGACGCGGCTGTCCATGCATGCCACGACCGCGAGCCGCAGCGCCGGAGCGACGGGCAGATCGCCGGCGCTGAAGACGCGCTCGTAGCGCTCGGCGCTCTGCAGCAGGCCGTCCACGTTGGATCCGCGGGTCTCGTCCAAGGGCGGGGGACCTTAGCGGCCGGGGGACGGCAGCTCGAGCACCGCCGCAGCGCCCCGGCAGCGCGCGAGGCGGCCCGGCCCGAGCGAGCGCCGCAGCTCGAGCACCCGCCCTGCGCGATCGAGGAAGAGCAGGTCGAGTTCGAAGCGCATGCCGACTGTGTGGACGCTGCCACAGCGCGGGATCAGCAGGCCCGGGCCGGCGCGCTCGCGGTCGAGCAGCGCCAGCCCCAGCAGGCGCGCGGCGGGCGTCGTCGCGACCGGGACCGGGACCCCGAGCGGCGCCGCACTGGGCAGGCCCCGGAGCCGGCGCGGATCACGAGACCCTGGGCGGGGGCGATGCGTTCGGAGCCGCTCCACCGCTGGATGAGCGCGGCGTTGCGACGGCTCTCCCCTCCGTCGGGCCGATCGGATACTTTCGGCGCCGTGAAAGCGAGCTACCCAGCCCAGGCGCCGGCGATGGCGCGCGAGGACTCGTCGGCCTTCCTGACCAAGGTCTTCGCCTGGATGTTCATCGGGCTCGCGATCACGGGCGGGGTCGCGGCGCTGATCGGCTCCAACGACGCCCTGCTGACCGACCTGACCGAGAGCCCGGGGATCCTGATCGGGATCATCATCGGCCAGCTCGTGCTGGTGATCGCGCTGATCGCGGCGATCAACCGGATGCCGGTGGGCCTGGCGATGCTGATGTTCTTCCTCTATTCGGCCACGGTCGGGGTCACCTTCTCGCTGATCTTCGAGCTGTACACGACCGAGTCGATCTTCACCGCCTTCTTCGTCACGGCCGGGATGTTCGGAGCGCTGGCGGTGTTCGGCGCCGTCACCAAGATCGACCTCTCGAGGGTCGGCGCGATCGCCTTCATGGCCCTGATCGGACTGATCCTGGCGACGATCGTGAACCTCTTCTGGGCGAACGAGACTCTTTACTGGGTCACAACCTACGCCGGGGTGCTGATCTTCGCGGCGCTGACCGCCTACGACATGCAGAAGATCAAGCAGCTCTCGCACGCCGGGCTGGAGGGAGAGGCCGAGAGCCGCGCCTCGATCATCGGCGCGCTCTCGCTCTACCTCGACTTCATCAACCTCTTCCTCTTCCTGCTGCGCATCTTCGGCAGGGCCAGGTAGTCGCCGGCTCCGGCTAGTGGCCCTTCTCGGAACGTTCGCCAGGAAATGACGCAGGCCAGGCGCCGCCAGGCAAGGAGGCAGGGAGTCCGAATAGCAGCGCTATCCGGACGACTGAGGATTCAGCATGGTGGTGATCTGGACCAGTCATTTCCGGTGAGACGTCTTGAGGAGGGCCACTAGCACGCCGCGAGCGTCTGCGCGGGACTCCGCATCCCTTCACCTGCAAAGCCGCGTTCATGGGGAAATCCAGGCTCGCGGCGACGGCGCGCATGCGCCAAGATGCCGAGCAGTGCAGGACGAGACGACTCGCCGAGGGAACTACGAATCGGGCGCGGACTACGTGCTCGAATACGGCGAGCTGCGCTTCTCCTTCAACGAGCGCGACTTCGCGCAGCGGGTCGAGCAGGCCGCGGTCAAGCTCGAGTTCGTGCGCCAGGGCCTCGACGAGCACGAGCTGGAGGACCTGCTGGAGCTGGCGGTGAACGGCGAGATCCGCGAGCCCTCCTCCCCGCTCGGCGAGCACGTCAACGAGCGCTGGGAGGAGCTTGCCGGCCCCTCCAACAAGAGCCTCGTGCACTGGCTGCGGCGCCTGGTCTTCCGCGGCGCCTGGCTCGACCAGCGCGTCAAGGAGGGCGAGCTGGACATCGTCTTCGACGAGCGCTCCCAGACCTTCGGCTACGTCCAGACCGAGCGCGATTCGGAGCTGATCGAGCTCTCGGCCGAGCCCTCGTGGGGCGACACGGCCTACGGCGGCAGCGACCAGCGTACCGCCGATTAGCTTCCCAGCAGCTCCGCGTTCGAGTTCGTGCGCTCGATGCGCTCGCCCAGCTCGCGGGCGGCCTCGGCGGGGTCCATCTCGGCCAGCTCGGAGCGCAGGGCGCGGACCGCCTCCAACTCCTCGGGCGAGCGCAGCTGCTCCTCGCCGGAGATCCTGCAGTCCCGGACCAGCAGCGAGGGGACGATGCCGAAGGCGGCGAGGTCGGCGTCGAGCCGGATCAGCACGTTCTCGGTCGTCTCCAGCGCCGCCCGCACCTGCTTGCCTCGCTCGTCGGCGTCTAGCACGGTCGCGATCATCGTCAGCGAGCCGCTGCCCTCCTCCGAGAGCTCGCGCCCGGCGCCGAACAGGCGCTTGACCCGCGCCGGGTCGCGGTAGCCGAGCGCCAGCCGCGAGAGGGAGTCGATGATCACGACCACGTCCTCCCCGGCCTCGGCGCCGCGCTTGGCGTGGCCGAGCGCCAGCTCCATCGTCCGAACCTGGTCGGCCGGCTCCTGGTCGGCCGTGGCGGCGGCGATCTCGGCCTCCGGCACGGCGCGCTCCCACTCGGTCACCTCCTCGGGGCGCTCATCCGCGAGCAGCACCCGCACCTGGGCGCGGCCCTTGGCGAGCGTGCGGGCGAGCTGTCGCAGCAGCGTGGTGCGCCCCGAGCGCGGCTCGGCCAGCACGAGCACCCGTTGGCCCAGGGCAAGCGGGGTGAGCAGGTCGATGGCGCGCGCCAGCGGCTCGCCCTCGCCCAGATCGAGCCGCCGGGTCGGCGCGACGGCGGTCAGGTCCTCGAACTCGACGCGCTCTACCTCGGGCGTCTGGCCGTTGACGGACTCGACCCGGACGAGCGCGCGGTGGCGCTCGCCGCGGCGCGGCGGCCGCGCCGGGCCCTTGACCTCGTCTCCGGCGCGAAGCTCGCAGCGGCGGATCTGGGAGGCGGAGACGTAGACGTCGCCCTTCTCGGTCTCGAGGCCCGACAGCCTCAGGAAGCCGTAGCCCTGCGGCATGCGGTCGAGCACCCCGGTGACGTCCTGGGTCTCGCCATCGTCCTCCTCGTTGTCCCCGCCGTCTCCCTCGGCGGGGCCCTCGCCTTCTTCGGGACGCTCGCGGGCGGGTCGCTTGCGGCGCCGGCCGCCGCCGCCCTCGTCGTCCTCCACGGCACCGGCGCCGGGCTCGCGCGCGGCGCGTCCACGCCCGCGGCCGCCGCGGCGGCCGCGGCGCCGGCGCCTGCGCGGCCGCTCGTCCTCGTCCTCGTCCCCAGCGCCCTCCGGGCCCTCCCGCTCCGCCCCCGACTCCTCGATCGCCTCGAGCAGCTCGTCGCGCGTGAGCATGCGAAAGCGCTCCACGCCCAGCTCCCGGGCGCGCTCGTGAAGCTCGGCCAGCGTCAGGTCCGATGCAGCCATCAGCCGGGCAGGATATTGGCCGCGGCCGGATCGAGACCTTCGACCCTGACCGCCTCGCGCCAGGCGGCGACCTCCTGCTCGATCCTGGCCTCCTCCCAAGCGTGTTCCTCGCCGAGCAGCCGGGCCACCCGCTCCACCGCCTCGTCCCCCCGCAGCTCGGACGCGGCCACGAGGCCCAGGCGCGTGCGCCGCATCAGCACGTCGGCGATGCTGCGCGCCTGCTCCGAGCGGGCGGCGATCACGACCTCCGCGAGCAGGTCGGGGTGGCCCGGGAGGATCGGCTCCGCCAGCTCGGGTCGCTCGGCGCAGAGGTCGAGCACGGCGCGCGACGCGTGCCCGTAGCGGAAGGCGAGCTGCTCCAGGGCTCCCTCGGGCAGGGCGGCGTCCGAGCGCAGGTCCTCTTCGCGCGCCGGCATCCCGAGCGGGATGTCGTCGGTGCGGGACTCGTCCTCGCGGGCATCCCGCTCGACGATGCGGTCCACCGTCATCTCGGCCATCCGCCTCCAGGTCGTGAGCTTGCCGCCGGTGATCGTCAGCATCCCCGACGAGGTCTCGTACAGCTCCGCCTTGCGCGAGATGTCGACCGACTTCCTCGGGTCGCCCGCCGAGATCAGCGGCCTCACGCCGGCGAAGGCGCCGGTGATCCGGTCGGGGGTCAGCTCGAGCCCGAGGTAGTCGTTGACGGCGTCCAGCAGGTAGTGGATGTCGCCGTCGCTGGGCGGCACGTAGTCGATGTCGCCGTCGTAGTCGTTGTCGGTGGGGCCGATCATCGCCCGCCCGTACCAGGGCAGGATCATCACGGTGCGGTCGTCCCCCGCGGGAACGACGAAGGCCGCGTCCCCGACCGGCAGGTCCTCGGTCGAGAGCGTGATGTGGGTGCCCCGGCTGGGCGCGATCCGGGGGATCTCCTCCTCGGTCAGGATCTCGTCGGGACGGATGCGGTCCGCCCAGACGCCCGTGGCGTTGACCACGTTCGAGGCCAGCACCGTCAGGCGCTCGCCCGACTCCGACTCGGTCGCAGCGACGCCCGTCGCCCGGCCGCCCTCGTCCAGGATCTCCGTCACCTCGGCGCCGTTCAGGAGCACGGCGCCGAAGCGCTCGGCCTCGCCGAGGATCGTCAGCACCAGGCGCGAGTCGTCGGTCTGGCAGTCGTAGAACAGGTACGCGGACTTGGGCTCCAGCGGCTCCAGGGCCGGCGATAGCGCCGCAGCCTCCTCACCGCTGATCGTGCGATGGCGGTCAGGCGACCAGAACTCGCCCTCGTCGCCGTGCTCCTCGCGCTGGGCGCGGCCGCGCCCGATGCGCGAGGTCGCCATCACGTCGTAGGCGTTGAGCCCGATCCCGACGCGCAGGTCGCGGCGATCGTCGCCCAGGGTGGGAACCAGGTAGGGCGTCGGGTAGACCAGGTGCGGCGCCAGGTGCACCATCAGCTGGCGTTCCAGCAGCGCTTCGCGGACGAGGCCCAGGTCGAAGTTCTGCAGGTAGCGCAGGCCGCCGTGGACCATCTTCGAGGAGCGGCTCGAGGTGCCCTGCGAGAAGTCGTCGCGCTCCAGCAGCGCCACCGAGTACCCGCGCGAAGCGGCGTCGAGGGCGACGCCGGCGCCGGTGATACCACCGCCGATCACGACCACGTCGAACTGCTCGCCGTCCAGGGCGGCGATCGCGTAGTCGCGGGAGATCACCGCGCTTCCCTCCGCCCCGCGCCCGTGTTGCCGCCGCGTGCCATCAGTCGAGGAACTCGACCACGTCGGCGACGGGCGCCCGATCGGGCCGGCGCTGTTCCTGGACCGGGCGCCCGAGGTGCAGCAGGCCGACGAAGCGCTCGCCCTCCCCGATCCCGAGCGCGGCCAGGCCCTCGGGGGTGCGCATCACCTCCGGGGTGCGCCAGTAGCCCGCGAAGCCGCGCCCGTGCGCTGCCAGCAGCACGATGTAGGCGGCGCAGGCGGCCGCGTGCAGGTCCTCCTCGTCGCTGACCGGATCGCCGCCCTGCGCGCAGGAGCAGGCGACCAGGGTCGGGGCCCGGTCGAGCTTGGCGGCCGCCTCCGGCCCCGCCGCCTGCTTCAGGCGCTCAAGCGAGGCCGGGCCGAGCACGCGAAACCGCCACGGGTTGCTCAGGTGGTGGTTCGGGGCCCAGCGCGCCAGCTCCAGGAGCTGCTCGACCTGCTCGCGCTCGAGGCGCTCGGGCGCGTAGGCCTTGTGGGTGCGGCGAGTGCGGATCGCGGTCTCGACGTCCATCGGAGCCGAACCGTAGATGAACGGGCCACCCGCTTAGACCCTGTCCCGACAGGACGTCCCCCTGGAGCGTTCACGGCCTCAGGCTCCGGGGCGGCGCCCGAGCGCGATCGCGCCGGCGATCGCGACCGCGAACGCCGCCAGCGCCCCCAGCACCAGGGGCGTCCGGGAGCCGTCCCCCTGTTCGGACTCGAAGCGCGACGGCGCCCGCTCCGAGGCGACCGGCGGCGGCGCGAGGGCGCCGGTGGCGCCCGTCGCTCCGGCCGCCACGGCCCCC
>VGBV01000123.1 GCA_016870325.1 Actinomycetota bacterium | reverse complement strand
CTCCTCCAGCTCGTGGTCCTTCGCGACCTCGGCGATGAGCGCGTCGATCACCCCGTCGAGCTCGACCGCGCGGCCAAGCTCGCCCGCGACGCTGCCGGTCGCCGCCGAGTCCAGCTCCAGGCCGAGTGCCTCGTAGACGGGAACCAGGGCCTCGTTGGCGAGCTCGTGGCCCGAGACCACGATCACGCCGCCGACGTGGGCGCCGCCGCGGATCATTCGCTGCCCGATGCCCGAGAGCTTTCGCGCGCCCTTCGAGTTGACGCTGTAGGCGCCGGGGCAGTACTCGCCGGGGACCTCGCCGACGCGGGCGTCGACGCCGAGGGAGCCGAGCGCCGCCGCGACCGCTCCCGCGACCTGCTCGAAGCGCTCGTATGTGCTGCGCTGGGGATGGGCGCCCGGATAGACGCGGGTGAAGGCGATCGTTCCCTCGTGGAAGACCGCGGCGCGGCCCCCCGCGAGGCGCTCCACGGGCTCGAAGCCGGCGGCCCGCGCCGCCTCGACCGCCTCCGGGTACCCGTCCGCGACCACGTCCCGGCGCCCGAATGCGAGCTCGCGCGCGGGACGGTGGATGCGCATCGTCGCCGGCAGCTCCCCGGACGCCACCCGGGTCAGGATCGCGCGCGAGACCGCGGTCCCGAGCACGGGATCGTCGGGGAACGAACGGCGGATCAGCCGCAGACGCCGCGGGGCGCGCTCAGACCCGGATTCGGCCATTCCCCGATTCTGACGGGGGTCACCCCGCTATCTTCAGCCGCCGTGCCACGGGAACCCTTCGAGGGCAGCGAGTGGGGGGAGCGCGAGTCCGCCCGGATCAAGGCCCGGGCCGTCGCCCGCGCCAGGGCGGCCGCGTCCACCGGGGAGATGCCCGCCGCCAGGAGCCCCGGCGAGGGTCGCCCTCCCGCACCCGCCGCGCCCGCCGACCCTCCGCGCAGGCGCGGCCGAAGCGTCCTGATCGTCGCCGTCGCGGCGCTGGCGCTCGCCGGCGGCGGCTTCGTCGCGGCCAACGCCGGCCTGACCGATTCGGGCGAGGTGGGAGAGGTGGAGTTCGCCGCCGCCAAGATCATTACCCCCGTCGAGCGCCTGCACGCAGCCCAGCGCGCCCGCATCAAGAAGGCGATGAGCGCCCCGTTCGTGCTCGGCATCCCGCGCAAGCGCCTGGAGGTGATCGCCGAATGCGAGTCCCACGGCGATCCCCGCGCGATCGGAGGCGGCGGGCTCTACCGCGGCAAGTACCAGTTCCACCGCGGCACCTGGGCCTCGGTCGGCGGAGTCGGCGACCCCGCTCGCGCCTCCGAGCTGGAGCAGGACCGCCGCGCCGCGATGCTGATCAAGCAGAGCGGCTCCAACCCCTGGCCCGTCTGCGGCTAGGGAGCCCGCCTGACGGCGAAGCCGTCAACCGGAAAGCAGCGCCTCGCGCAACGCCCTCTCCTCCTCTGCGAACAGCGGGGCGAAGCTGCGCTCGCGGTGGGGGCGGTCGCCGCCGAACTCGCTCGTGTCCGTCCCCGAGCAGAAGGCCGGCCCGGCGCCGGTCAGCAGCACGCAGCCGACCGCGTCGTCGGCTCCCAGCCCGCCGAGGGCCTCGGCCAGCTCGACGCGGAGCTCGATCGAGAGGGCGTTGCGCTTCTCGGGTCGCTGCAGGGTGACGACCGCGACCTCGTCTCGGCGCTCGAGTGAAAGCGGCTTCGCCATCGGCATATTCTGACCGTGTGAAGTCGCACACGGCGTACATGACCTTCGAGACCGACGAGCGCCGCGAATTCGTCCGCATCACCGAGGACGTCCAGGCCGCGGTCGAGGACTCCGGCGTCAGCGAGGGGATGGTGCTGGTCTCGGCGATGCACATCACGGCCGGCGTCTGGGTCAACGACGACGAGCCGGGGATCCAGGCCGACACGCTCGAGTGGCTCGACAAGATCGCGCCGCCGAGCTGGAGGGAGCCGGCGAACGAGGTTGCCCGCGAGCTGCTTCCCGAGGGCGGCGACTACCGCCACCACCGCGGCGGCGAGGACAACGGCGACGCCCATCTCAAGAACCTGCTGACCCATCAGCAGGTGGTGCTGCCGATCACAGCCGGGCGTCTGGACCTGGGGCCGTGGCAGGCGGTGTTCTACGTGGAGTTCGACGGTCGCCGCGCCAAGCGGCTGGTGATCAAGGTGATCGGGGATTAGCGGTCCTCCGGGCGCCTCGGGTGCGGCGGTCGCGCCCGGCGGCGATGGCGGGATCGGCGCCGCCCCCCTGCTCGTCCTCGGCGCGATCCTCTCCGTCCAGATCGGGGCGGCGACCGCGACCACGCTGTTCGACGAGATCGGCCCGGCCGGGACGGTCCTTTTCCGGCTGCTGTTCGCGGCGCTGCTGTTGTGGGCGATCTGGCGGCCCTCGCTGCGAGGGCACCCGCGCGAGGCCCTTAGCGACGCCGCCCTGTTCGGCGTGACGCTGGCGGGGATGAACATCTGCTTCTACATGGCGCTCGACCGGATCCCGCTCGGGATCGCGGTCACCCTCGAATTCGTGGGGCCGCTCGCCGTGGCGCTCCTTGCCTCGCGCCGTCGCCTCGACCTGGTCTGGGTCGGGCTCGCCGCCACCGGGATCCTGCTGCTGGCGGGGCCGGCGAGCTCCCTGGACGCGCTCGGCGTGGTGCTGGCGTTGACGGCGGGAGGGTTCTGGGGCATCTACATCTTGCTCGCCGCCAGGGTGGGACGGGCCTTCAGCGGGGGGCGGGGGCTGGCGCTGGCGATGGTCGTGGCAGCCGCGCTGATGGTCGTGCCCGGCGTCGCGGCTGCGGGCGAGTCGCTGCTCTCCTGGCACGCGGTCGCAGTCGGGGCCGCGGTGGCGCTGCTGAGCTCGGTGATCCCATACTCGCTCGAGCTCGAGTCGCTGCGGAGGCTGCCGGTAGGCGTCTTCGGGGTGCTGATGAGCCTGGAGCCGGCGGTCGCGGCCGCGGTCGGGCTGGTCGGGCTGGAGCAGGGGCTGTCGGCGACCGAGGCCGCGGGGATCGCGCTGGTCGTCGCCGCGAGCGTCGGCGTGCTCAGGCGGCCCGGGGCCGCCGCTCCAACCGAGGCGTGAACGGCACCTGCGTCGCGGGCGGCGGGAGCACGGGGAGCCTCGCGCGCAACAGCTCCGGCGCGTGCCGCTCGAGCTGGGCGCGGAGGCATGGCCGGCAGCTGCATTCGGGGATGCCGATGCCGGTGTTCGGGCAGAGGCTCACTCGACTCCCCGGTTCAGGCGCCACCGCGTGGGAAGCTAGTGGTGCGCCTGGTCGGAAAAGCGCGCAGGGCGCGAAACCGGCCGTTCACACCCGTCGCCTCCGCGGCTGGGATGATCAGCGCATGGCCGACAAGGACGCCAAGCGGGATGCCAACGGCCCGGACCCGATCGGCCGCACCCCGAAGCAGGTGGTCGCCGAGGCGAGCGTGCACGCGCCCACGCGCGGCAACCGCCGGCTCGAGAGGTTCCTCGACGCCGTCAACGCCGACGATCGCGTGCGCGCCTGGTGGTACATGGCCCAGATCACCTCGACGCGGCTGGAGATGTCCGACCACTCCTGGGTGCACGTCCAGGTCGTGCTCAACATCGCGCTGCGGATCCTGCGCCTGCTCGCCAAGGCCGGGATCGAGCCGGCGATGGTCGCCGACCACGCGATGAAGCAGCGTGACGCCGAGGTCGTCGTCGCGGCCGGCGCGCTGCTGCACGACGCCGGCATGTCGATTCACCGCGCCGACCACGAGGCCTACAGCCTCTTCCTGGTCGCCGACCGCCTCGACGTGCTGCTGGACGGGATCTACGACGAGCCCGAGAAGACGGTCGTGATCTCCGAGATCCTGCACACGGTGATCGGGCACCGCCGCCGCGGCGACCCCTACACGCTCGAGGCCGGCGTCGTCCGCGTCGCCGACGCGCTCGACATGGCCCAGGGCCGCTCCCGGCTCCCGATCGAGGGCGGCCAGTACGGCATCCACGCTCTCTCCGCCGCCGCGATCGACGAGGTCCGGATCGAGGCCGGCGACGAGCGCCCGGTGAAGATCGAGATCGAGATGAACAACTCCGCCGGCGTCTTCCAGGTCGATGACCTGCTCGCGACCAAGATCCGCGGCACCCCCCTGGAGGGCCACGTCGAGGTGATCGCCGAGGTCGCCGGCGAGACCGAGAAGCGCCTGCTCCCCAGCTTCCGCATCTAGGGGGGCGAACTCAGGTCCGGAACGCATTAGGCCCCCGTGGGGACCGAAAGCGTTCCGATCTCCGGTCAGAACACGGCTTGGGAGCTGGCGGCGCGCCAGCACGGGGTGATCGCTCGCTGGCAGCTGGTCGAGCTCGGCCTGACGGCGAGGGCGATCCGGCATCGGCTCAGCGTCGGGCGGCTGCACCGCATCCACTGCCGGGTCTACGCGGTCGGGCGGCCTCAGCTGACCAGGCGCGGTCAATGGATGGCGGCCGTGCTCGCCTGCGGCCCGGGCGCGGTGCTCAGCCACGGCAGCGCGGCGGCGTTGTGGGGGATCGGCCGGGAGCTCGCCAGAACGGAGATCTCGGTGCCACGTGCCCGCAATCCGCGCTGTCGGCACGTCAGGACTCACCGCCGCGAGAGCTTCGACAGCGTCGAGCACCCGCGCTGGCGCATTCCGCTCACCTCGCCGGCTCAGACCCTGGTCGACCTCGCCCTTCGACTCCCTGCCACCCGCCTGGAGGCGGCCGTCAACGCCGCGGACAAGCTCGACTTGATCGATCCCGAAGCGCTTCGGGGCGAAATCGAGCTCCGCCGCCACGAACGCGGCGTAGCCGCGCTTCGGCGCCTGCTCGATCGGGACACCTTCGTCGCCACCGACTCCGAGCTCGAGCGGCGGTTCCTGCCGATCGCGCGGAGGGCGGGCCTTCCCAAGCCCCGGACCGGCGAGCGGATCGCCGGACACCGGGTCGACTTCCACTGGCCGGTGTTGGGGCTTGTCGTCGAGACCGACGGCCTGCGCTACCACCGCACGCCCGCGCAGCAGGCCCGGGACAGGCGCCGCGACCAGGTGCTGACGGCGTCGGGGCTGACCGTGCTCCGCTTCACCTTTGCGCAGGTCAGCTCGCAGCCGGAGGCCGTCGAGGAGACCCTGCGCAGCGTGTCCCAGCGGCTCAGCCGCCGGGTCGCCTAGACCCCCGCGCCCTCGCCGCCGCGGCCCTCGCCGGCGGCGAAGCGGCCGGCGCCCTCGATGCCGGTGGCGACGGACTCGGCGCCGAGCTCGGCCTCGAGCTTCAGGGCCTCGGCCAGGGGGAGCCCGAATCCCTCGAGGGCGGCGCGGCGGTCCGAGAGCATCGTCTTCTGCGGGAAGGCGGCCAGGCCCTCGGCCATCTCGAGTGAGCGCTCGACGTGCTTGCCGGGGGCGACGACCTCGGTCAGCAGGCCGATCGACAGCGCCTCGGTGGCCTCGACGATGCGGCCGGAGAGGATCAGGTCCAGACCGCGGCCGATGCCGACGACGCGGGGCAGGCGCTGGGTGCCGCCGTCGATCAGCGGCACGCCCCAGCGGCGCTCCGGGAAGCCGAGCTTGGCGGTCTCGGTGCCGATCCGCAGGTCGCACCACAGCGCCAGCTCGAGGCCGCCGGCAAGGGCGTGGCCCGAGATCGCGGCGATCGTCGGCTTCGGCGAGGTCAGGCGGGTGAAGCCGAGCGGGCCGTGGGGCCGCGGCGCCAGCCACTCGGCTGCGAGCTTCTCGTTGGTCGTCGCCTCGGTCACCGACTTCAGGTCGGCGCCGGCGCAGAACGCCTGCTCGTCCCCGGTCAGGACCATCACCCGGGCCTCGTCGTCGGCGACGAAGCTCTCGTAGCCCGCGAGCAGGGCGTCGGCCGTCTCGGGGTCGACCGCGTTGCGGCGCTCGGGGCGGGTGATCGTCAGCAGCGCCGCCGCGCCCACGCGCTCGTAGCTGACCTTGCTCATCCCGCGGGGCGAACCGGCCACTGCTTCAGCAGCGGCAGCGGGTCGACCGCCTTCTTCTGGGGGCCGTAGACGGCGCGGCCCTCGCGAACCTCGAAGTGCAGATGGGGGCCGTAGCAGGAGCCGGTGCAGCCGACGCGGCCGATCAGCTGCCCGGCCCTGACGCGCTCGCCGGGCTCGACAAGCGCCGGCTTCAGCATGTGCAGGTAGACGTAGCTGCGGTCGTCGATCGGGCTGTACATGACGAAGGTGTTGCCGCCGCCGTAGGAGTAGAAGCTCCTGCCGCCGCCGCCGTCGAGCACGATCCCGTCGCGGACGGCCACCAGGGGAGTGCCGGGGCGGGCGAAGACGTCCTGGCCCTCGTGGCGCCGCCCGCTGCGCGGCGCGCCGAACTTGGCCGGGCCCTCGCCGTAGTCGGGGTTCTCGAGCACGACCGGGTGGTAGGGACCCTCGGTCAGCCCCACAGGGGTGCCTGCCGAGATGCTGACCAGCGGCTGCGCGCTCGCGGGCTCGGCCTCGACCCGGCTCTCCGAGTCGCCCAGCAGCGGCAGCGGCAGTCCCAGCAGCCAGCCCGCTCCGAGCGCGAAGGCGGCGACGGCCGCGAGCGCCGCGGCGGCCTTGGCCGTCGGGCCCTTCAGGCTCGGGTGCCTCGGCCCCTGGCCGCTC
>VGBV01000122.1 GCA_016870325.1 Actinomycetota bacterium | reverse complement strand
GCCGCCGAGATGGGAGCAGACGTCGTGCTGGTGGACGACGGGCCCGAGCTGGGCGGGACCCAGCTCGCGGGCGGAGGGGCGGACGAGGCCGCGCAGCTCGGCGCGCGGGTGCGCGCCGCCGGCGTCGAGGTGATCGCGCCCGGCGCCGCATTGGGCTTCTTCGACGGCATCGTCCCCGTATGGCAGGGCGACACCCTGCACCAGGTGCGAGCGGACCGTCATATCGCCGCGACGGGCTCGATCGAGCAGCCGCTGGTGTTCGAGGGCAACGACCTGCCCGGCGTGATGCTCTGCTCGGGCGCGGAGCGCCTGGCCACGCTCTACGGCGTCCGGCCGGGAAGGCGCGCGGTCGTCGCGATCACCGCCGACCGCGGCCTCGAGTCGGCCCTGGCGCTGCACGCCGCAGGGATCGAGGTGGCGGCGGTCGCCGACACCCGCACCGAGGGGGCCGACGAGGAGATCTGCTCGCAGCTCGAATACGAGGGGGTCGAGCTGATCCGCGGCGCCACCGTCGCCAGCGCCTTCGGCCGCAAGCAGGTGCGCGGCGCCGTCATCGCCGCCCTCGACGCGCACGGCCGCCCCGATCCCGAGAGCGAGCGCGGGATCGACTGCGACCTGCTCGCCGTCTCCGGCGGCACGATCCCGGCGACCTCACTGCTGCTGCAGGCGGGCGCGGGCGCGCGCTGGGACGAGTCCCAGAGCGCCTTCGTCCCCGAGGCGCCGCCGGAGGGGATCTTCACCGCGGGGGCGGTGGCCGGGCACGAGGACGCGTCGCTGGCCGAGGCCTCGGGCCTCCTGGCCGGAGCCGATGCGGCCCTGTCGCTGGGGCTGGGGGCCGACGCCGACCGCGAGCAGGCCGAGGCCGCGCGCGCCGAGCTCGCGAAGGCGCCCAGCAGCCCCCAGGTCGTCCCCGCCCCGACGCCCGGGGGCGCACCGAAGAAGGGCAAGTGCTTCGCCTGCCTCTGCGAGGACGTGACCACTAAGGACCTGAGCTACTCGGTCGCCGAGGGCTATGACTCGATCGAGCTCTCCAAGCGCTACACGACCGTGACCATGGGCCCGTGCCAGGGCCGCATGTGCCAGCTGCCCTCGATTCGCCAGGTGGCCGCCGACACCGGCACCTCGATCGCCGACGTCGGCATCACCACCGCCCGCCCGCCTTGGTCGACGGTGCCGATGGGCGCGCTCGCCGGGCGGCCCTTCGAGCCCGCCAAGCGCTCGGCGATCCACGGCCGCCACCGCGAGCTGGGCGGCAACGTGATGTGGGCCGGCGACTGGCGGCGCGCGTACGACTACGGCGACCCCGAGGCCGAGACGATGGCCGTGCACGAGGCGGCCGGCCTGATCGACGTCTCCACGCTCGGCAAGCTGATGGTGCGGGGCCCCGACGCCGGCGAGTTCCTCAACCGGCTGTACCCGAACCGCTTCGACAACCTCAAGCCCGGGCGCATCCGCTACGGCGTGCTCGGCGACGACGCCGGGCGCATCACCGACGACGGCACGCTCTGCCGCCTCGACGACGACAGCTTCTACGTGACCACGACATCGAGCGGCGCCGACGCGGTCGAGAGCTGGTTCGGCTGGTGGCTGGCGGAGTGGGACATGGACGTGCACCTGACCGACGTCAGCCAGGGGCTCTCGGCCTTCAACCTGGCGGGCCCCAAGGCCCGCGAGATCCTCTCGGGTCTGACCGACCTGGACTGCTCGAACGAGGGCTTCGCCTACCTGGACGGGAAACGGGCCCACGTCGCGGGCGTGCCCACGCTGATGCTGCGGATCGGGTTCGTCGGAGAGCTCGGCTACGAGCTTCACTGCCCCGGCTCGCTCGCCCAGGAGCTCTGGGACGCGCTGATGGCGGCCGGCGAGCCGCACGGGATCACGCCCTTCGGCCTCGAGCCCCAGCGCGTGCTGCGCCTGCAGAAGCTCCACATCCTCGTCGGGCAGGACACCGACGCCGAGTCGAACGCGTTCGAGGCGGCGATGCCGTGGATCGTCAAGCTCGACAAGGAGGAGGACTTCATCGGCCGCTGGGCGCTGGAGAACGTGCAGGCGCGCGGCGACGAGAACAAGCTCGTCGGCTTCACGATGGACAACGGCGCGGTCCCCCAGGAGGGCGCGGTCGTGGTCGAGGACGGCAGGGCCGCCGGCCTGGTCACCTCCTCGCGCTTCAGCCCGCTGCTGCAGCGCACGATCGGGATGGCCTGGGTGCCGATCGACAAGGCCGAGGACGACACCCCGATCACGATCTCCGACGAGGGCCGGAAGATGGGCGCCAAGGTCCACCTGGCGCCCTTCTACGACCCCGACCAGGAGCGGCTGCGCGGATGAGCTTCGAGTTCCTGGCGCCGGACGCGGCCGCGACGGGCCCGAACGGATCCCGTCCGCTCGCCCACAGCCAGATCGAGTGGGCCCACCTTGACGCCGGCGCGAACATGCGCGAGCACCACGGCTGGAACGTCGTCGCCGACTACGGCGACCCGGCCCGCGAGGCCGACGCCTGCCGCAGCGCCGTGGGCGTCGCGGACGCCTCGTTCCTGGGCAAGATCGAGCTGGAGTCGGACCGCGACGCCGTCGCCCGAATCGTCGCCGAGCTGGCCGGCGGCGCCGTCCTCGAGCTGGGCCGGGCGGTCCGGCACGAGGAGACATGGTGGTGCCCGATCACCGTGGAGCGGGTCCTGGCCGTGACGCAGCCCGACCGCACAGCGTCCGTCCGCGAGGCGCTGGAGGAGGCGGCGTCGCCGGGCTTCGCGTCGGTGACCGAGCTGACCGCGGCGCACGGGTCGAACCTGGTGGCGGGTCCGCTCGCGCGCGAGTGCTTCGCGCGCGCCACCGCGCTGGACATGCGGCCCAAGGCCTTCCCCGAGTCCGGCTTCGCCCCGGTCTCGGTCGCGCGCACGCCCGGCATGATCCTGCGCTCCGAGGGCGACCGCTTCCTGCACCTGTTCGGCGCCGGCTACGCCCAGTACAACTGGACCGTCTTCGTGGACTCGGCTGAGCATCTGCGGGGCCGCGCGGTCGGCATCGACGCGATCGCCGCCTCCCACGGCGACGCGAGCGGGGTGGCTGCCGGTGCTTGACATCTTCCGCAAGCGCCGCATGTGGCGCGAGACCCAGGAGCTGAAGGACAGCTACGAGGTCGTGATCATCGGCGGCGGCTCGCACGGCCTCGCCACGGCGTATTACCTGGCGCGCGACCACGGCATCACCGACGTCGCCATCCTCGAGAAGAGCTACATCGGCTCGGGCGCGGCCGGCCGCAACACGACGATCCTGCGCTCGAACTACAAGACGCCCGAGGGCGCGCGCTTCTACGACGCCTCGGTGAAGCTGTATGAGCGCCTGGGCGCCGAGCTCAACTTCAACCTGCTGTTCAGCCAGGAGGGACACCTGACCCTGGCGCACACCGACCGCGCGATGTTCGTGATGACCGAGCGCGCCGAGGTCAACCGCCTGCAGGGGATCGAGACCACGGTCGTCGGCCCCGAGGAGGTCGCGAAGATGGCGCCGGCGATGTCGGTGGACCCCGACGCCGTCTACCCGATCATGGGCGCGCTCTATCACCCGCCCGGCGGCATCATCCGCCACGACGCCGTCGTCTGGGGCCTCGCGCGCGGCGCCGACCGCGGCGGCGCCGAGATCCATCCCTACGCCGAGGTCTCCGGGATCGAGCGCTCGGGCCGCAAGGCGACGGGCGTGCAGCTCGCCGACGGCCGCACGATCAAGGCCGGGCACGTGGTCAGCGCCACCGCCGGCTGGAGCTCGACGATCGCCGCCATGGCCGGCCTGGAGCTGCCGATCACCACCCACATCCTGCAGGCGATGGTGACCGAGCCGCTGAAGCCTCTGCTCGACGTCGTGATCGTGAGCTCGCAGATGCACGTCTACATCTCGCAGACCGACCGCGGCGAGTTCCTGATGGGCGCCGAGATCGAGCCCTGGACGACCTACCGCCAGCAGGGGACGCTGAACTTCATCCAGGAGGCCTCGCGCCACGCGCTCGAGCTGTTCCCCCAGCTCGAGCGGGCCCGGATCCTGCGCAGCTGGGCCGGCCTCTGCGACATCAGCCCCGACTACAGCCCGATCCTGGGCCTGACCGAGGTCGAGAACTTCAGCGTCAGCGCCGGCTGGGGCACCTATGGATTCAAGGCCGCGCCGATCGTCGGCAAGACGATGGCCGAGCTGGTCGCGACCGGCACCACGCCGGAGCTGATCGCTCCGTTCGCGCTTGAGCGCTTCTACCGCGACCGCCTGGTCTCGGAGCTGGGCGCCGCGGCCGTCTCACACTGACCCGGGCGACCGGGCGAACCGACATCCCACCCGACCAAACAGCGTCACCAGAAGGAGATTGCAGCCGATGAAGACCAGCCTGGAGATCGCCCAGGAAGCGAAGCTCGAGCCGATCGAGAAGATCGGGGAGGGCCTAGGCCTCCAGCCTGAGGAGATCGAGCCCTATGGTCGCTACAAGGCGAAGATCTCGCTGGACGCCATCGACCGCCTCGGCGACAAGCCCGACGCCAAGCTCGTCTGCGTCGCGGGCATGACCCCGACCAAGGCCGGCGAGGGCAAGACGACCACCTCGGTCGCGCTGACCGAGGGGCTCGGCTACATCGGCAAGGACCCGGTGCTGTGCCTGCGCGAGCCCTCGCTCGGCCCGGTCTTCGGGATCAAGGGCGGCGCCGCCGGCGGCGGCTTCGCGCAGGTCGTGCCGATGGAGGACCTGAACCTGCACTTCACGGGCGACATCCACGCGATCGGCGCCGCCAACAACCTGCTCGCCGCGCTGCTGGACGCCTCGATCCTGCACGGCAACCCGCACAGCATCGACGCGCTCCAGGTCACCTGGAAGCGGGCCGTGGACATGAACGACCGCGCCCTGCGCCAGGTCGCGCTGGGCCTGGGCGGGAAGGCCAACGGCTACCCGCGCGAGAGCGGCTTCGACATCACCGCGGCCTCCGAGGTGATGGCGATCCTCGCCGTCGCGCGCGACGTCCACGACCTGCGCAAGCGGCTCGGCGCGATCACCGCCGCCTACTCCCACGACGGCAAACCCGTCACCGCCGAGGACCTCGGCGCGGCCGGGGCGATGGCGGTGCTGCTGAAGGACGCGATCAAGCCCAACCTGATCCAGACGCTCGAGGGCCAGCCGTGCCTGATGCACGCGGGGCCGTTCGCCAACATCGCGCACGGCAACTCCTCGCTGGTCGCCGACCTGCTCGGGCTGAAGCTGGGCGACTACGTGATCACGGAGTCGGGCTTCGGCTCGGACATGGGCATGGAGAAGTTCTTCGACATCGTCTGCCGCGCGGGCGGCATCGCCCCCAGCGCGGTCGTGCTGGTGGCGACCGTGCGCGCGCTGAAGCACCACGGCGGGCTCGAGGACGCGGAGGGCGCCTCGGCCAAGGACGCGCTCGCCGCGGTCGAGAAGGGCATGGAGAACCTGAAGCGCCACCTCGGGATCATCGGCGAGTTCGGCGTCCCCGCGGTCGTCGCGGTCAACCGCCGCCCCGAGGACACCGACGAGGAGGTCGAGCTGGTCCGCCGCCTGGCCAAGGAGGGCGGCGCCTTCGGCGCCGAGGTCAGCGACGGCTTCGCGCGCGGCGGCGAGGGCGTGGCCGAGCTGGCCGAGGCCGTGGTCGCGGCGTGCGAGGAGCCCAGCGAGTTCAGGCTGCTCTACGAGGACGGGGAGTCGACGAAGACCAAGATCGAGACCGTCGCTGAGCGGGTCTATGGTGCCGACGAGGTCGTGTACTACCTCGAGGCCGAGAGGAAGATCGAGCAGTTCAGCGAGCAGGGACTCGCCGAGTTGCCCGTCTGCATGGCCAAGACCCCCCTTTCCCTCTCCTCGGACCCCGAGCTCCTCGGCGCCCCGACCGAGTTCCAGCTCCCTGTCCGGGACGTCCGCGCCTACACGGGCGCCGGCTGGCTGGTGCCGCTCTGCGGGGCGATTCAGCAGATGCCGGGCCTGGGCAAGGCGCCCGCGGCCTTCAACGTCGACATCGACGCCGAGGGGCGGACGGTCGGGCTGTTCTAGTGGCCCTTCTCGGAACGTTCGCCAGGAAATGACGCAGGCCAGGCGCCGCCAGGCAAGGAGGCAGGGAGTCCGAATAGCAGCGCTATTCGGACGACCGAGGACGCAGCATGGTGGTGATCTGGACCGGTCATTTCCGGTGAGACGTCTTGAGGAGGGCCACTAGGCGATGACCGGCTTCGGGAGCCGCCGGATCGAGGACGCGCTGGCGGCGAGCGATCAGCCCGGCGCCGCCGGAGTCGTATCGGCTCTCGGGGGGGGCGGGCGCGGCGGCGCTGCTCGAGCTCTCGGCGGGGCTGACCGCGAAGCGCCTGGCCGAGGCGGGAGACGACGCCGCGGCCGAGGCCCAGATCGAGATCCAGCGCTCGGCCTCCGAGATCAGGGGGACTCTGGTCTCGGCCGCGGACACCGACTCCGCCGTCTGCGAGCAGGTGATGGCGGCGTCCGACCCGGAGGCCCGCGCCCGCGCGCTCGACCGCGCCAGCGAGCCGCCCCTCTCGGTCGCCGAGAGCTGTGCCGACCTCGCCGCCGCGGCTGCCGAGACCGCGGCGCGCTCCCGCGAGTGGGCGTTCAACGCGGACGC
>VGBV01000121.1 GCA_016870325.1 Actinomycetota bacterium | reverse complement strand
CGGGAGAGCTGCGCCTGAGCGTGCTCTGGCCGCCCGCGGCGACCCCCGGCACCGCCGCGGCCGCCGCGGCCGAGCCCAATCTGCGCTCGCTGGTGCTGCTGGCCGAGTGGCGCCACTTCTCGATGCTGCTCAGCGGCGACGCCGAGGCCGAGGCGGTGCCGATCGACCCCGGTCCCGTGGACGCGCTCAAGGTCGCCCACCACGGCAGCGCCGACGGCGGACTCGTCGGCCTGCTCGACCGCACGGCGCCCCGGCTGGCGGTGATCTCGGTCGGCGACAACCCCTACGGCCACCCCGCGCCGGAGACGCTGGGCGCGCTGGCGGACCACGAGGTGAAGGTGCTGCGCACCGACGAGCACGGCGAGGTCGCGATCGAGGCCGACGCCCGCGGCTGGCGCGTCAGCACCCCCGACTAGGCTGTCCCCCGTGGCCGAGATCAAGCCCGCTTACCTGATCGCCGGCGGCGACCAGGCCAAGGTCGCCGAGGCCAAGCGCCGCCTGCGGGCGCGGGCCGAATCCGAGGGGGGTCAGGGAGCGCTGGAGGTGTTCGAGCCGCTGGGCGAGCGGCGCGGCCCCGACGCCGACGCCCTGATCGCGGCGATGGCGACGATCTCGCTGACGGCTTCGCGCCGCTACCTGCTGGCCGAGGGCGTCTCGCGCTGGGGCAAGAACGACGCCGACAGGGTCGCCGAGGCCCTCGGCGCTATCCCGCCGGACACCACGATCGCCCTGGTCGCCGGCGAGAAGCCCCCCGCGAAGCTCGCCAAGGCGGTCAAGGCCGCCGGAGGCGAGCAGCTCCTGTTCGAGCTGCCGCGCGAGCGCGAGCTGCCGAAGCGGCTCGTCGCCGACGCCGAGGGCCTCGGGTTCGCGCTCGACCTCGACGCGGCCCGGTTGCTCGTCGACCGGCTCGGGCCCCGGCCGCTTCGGCTGCGCAACGAGCTCGAGCGCCTGTCGCTGTGGGCCGGCGACGGCGGCGGGGTCGGGATCGCCGAGCTGGATTCGATCATCTCCGACACCTCCGAGGATGCGATCTGGACGCTCGCCGACGCGATCACCGAGGGCGACGAGGCGCAGACCCTGCGGGTCGCCGAGCGCCTGGTGGCCCAGGGCGAGGCGCTGCCGCGGATCGTCTACTCGCTGGCGCCCCGCCTGCGCCAGGCGCTGCGGGCAGCGCGCGAGCTGGAGGCCGGCCGGCCGCCGAAGGAGGTGGCGGGGGGGCTCTCCATGCATCCCTACGCGGCGAAGATGCTCGTCTCCCGCGTGCGGGGGCGCTCGCCGGCCGAGCTCGAGCGCTCGATCACGGCGCTCGCGGACCTCGAGCTCTGGTCGCGGGGCGGCTCGGACTACTCCGAGGCGGTGGCGCTGACGGTGGCGCTGCGCGACGCGGTCGGGGCAGGCGGCGAGCCGGTCGCCGCCTGACCTTCCGGCGCGGGAGGCGGGAGGGCTAGGACTTCTCGGCGCTGTCGGGCTGCTCGGAGCCGGCGGCCTCGTCGGCCCGCTCGTCGGCGGCGGGCTCCTCGGGCGCGGCCTCCGCCTTCGGCTTCGCCTTGGCCTCGGGCTTCGGCTGGGCGCTGAGGTCGCCGGAGCGGACGCGCGCGGCGCGGGCCTTCTTGCGGGCGCCGGTGTTCTTGTGCATGGCGCCCTTCTGGATCGCCTTGTCGACCCGCGAGATCAGCCTGCGGTGCTCCTCGTCGGCGACCGCGTCGTCGCCGTCTGCGACGGCCTTCTCGAGCTTCTTCATCTGCGTCTTCACCGAGCTCGCGAAGCGCAGGTTCTCCTCCCGTTCGCGGGCGGTTCGGGCGATGCGCTTCTTCTGTGAGGCGATGTTTGCCATTTGCTCTTAACTCGGGTGCTCGCGCCCACCCCGTGGCGCCGAAATGACCCGGGGGACGGGCGGCGAATGAGAATAGGGCACCAAACCCACGAGCGCGGCCCGGCGCGCCGCGTGCGCCCGCATGAGCGACGAACGAGAACACAGACACGACGATTCACTGGGCACGCCGCCGCCGGCGCCGCCCGAGCCCTTCGATCCCTCGACTCGGGAGTTCGAGGCGGTTCCGCCGCCCCCCGAGCCCCCCGAGCCCCCCGCCCCCCCGGGGCCGGCCCCCTTCGACCCCGGCGATCCGCCCACGCGCGAGTCGGTGATCCGAGAGGGCCTCTCGATGGACACCGACACCTTCATGGCGATCCCGGCGCCCTCGCCGCCGACCACCTTCGAGCCGCCGGAGTTCGACCAGAAGCAGGGCCGCCTGGGCCTCTCGACCGCCTTCTTCTCGATCGCCACGGCCTTCTCGCGGATCGCGGGCCTGGTCCGCGAGATCGTCGCCGCCAGCTACTTCGGGATCACGGGGCCGATGTCGGCGTTCACGATCGCCTTCCAGATCCCCAACCTGGTGCGAAGCCTGTTCGCCGACGCGGCGATCCAGGCCGCCTTCGTCCCGGTCTTCCTCGAGAAGCTCGAGCAGGGCGATCGCCGCGAGGCGTTCCGGCTCGCCTCGCAGCTGATCTTCCTGGTGACGATGGTGCTGGGCGCGATCACGGCGGCCTTCGTGCTGCTCGCGCCCGTGTTGGTGCCGATCTTCGCGCCCGGGTTCGAGGGCGAGCTGCTCGACCTCACGGTCACGCTCTCGCAGCTGCTGTTCCCGATCCTGATCGTGCTCGGCGCGACGGGGATGGTCGTCGGGGTGCTGAACAGCTACGACCGCTTCGCCGCCTTCGCGATCTCGCCCTTCTTCTGGAACGTGGCGATCATCGCCGTGCTGGTCGCGCTGGCCCCGATGTTCCCGGAGGACGACCAGATCTACGCATACGCGATCGGGGTCCTGGTCGGCACCGCGATCCAGTTCGCGATCCCTGCCTGGGACCTTCGGCACACGCCGTTCCGGATGATCTGGCGCTGGCCGCGCCACGTCTCCTCGGACGTCCGCCGCGTGCTGCTGCTGATGCTGCCGGTGACGATCAGCCTCGGGCTGATCAACTTCAACCTCGTCATCAACAGCTTCTTCGGCACCCTGGTCAGCGACGAGGCCCCGGCGGCGATCGACAAGGCCTTCCGCATCTACATGCTGCCCCAGGGGATCTTCTCGGTCGCGATAGCGACGGTGCTGTTCCCGACGCTGGCGCGTTTCGCCGCGCGGGAGGAGTACGCGGACCTGCGGCGCACGATGGCCAACGGCATGCGCCAGATCCTGTTGTTGCTGATCCCCGCCGCGGCCGCGATCCTGGTCCTGTCCGAGCCGATGACGCGGCTCGTCTACCAGCGCGGCGAGTTCGACGCGGCCCAGACCCAGGTGGTCGCCGAGGCGCTCTTCTGGTTCGCCTTCTCGCTCCCCTTCAACGGCCTCTTCCTGATCTTCACCCGCACCTTCTTCAGTCTCCAGCGCCCCTGGGTACCGACGGCGGTCTCGGGAGGAAACCTGGCGGTGACCGCGATCGCGGCGGCGGCGCTGTACGGGCCCTTCGGCGTCGGCGGCATCGTCGCCGCGACCGCGATCGCGACCGCAGCCAGCGCCGTCGCCTACGCGATCGTGCTGCGCGGCCAGCTGCACGGGATCGAGTTCGGGCCCCTGCTCTCGAGCACGACCCGGATCGTGCTCGCCTCGGCCCTGCTCGCGGGGATCAGCTACCTGACCTGGCTCGTGCTGGAGGACGCGCTCGGCACCGGCCTGCTCGCCCAGGTGGTCTCGCTCGGCGCAGCCCTGCTAGCGGGCGCGGTCGCCTACTTCGTCGCGGTGATCGCGCTGCGGGTGCCCGAGGCCGACCAGGTGCTGCGACTGGTCCGCCGCGCCGGCCGCGCTGCTTGATTCGGCACCCGTGGGCCGCGCAATACTCCGCTGATGGCCGACGCGATGAATCGGGCCGAGGCTTTGGTGAGGGGGGCTGCTAGGCCCTGGCAGCGCCGTACCCTAGGCGGCCCCATGGAGCGCATCCGGAACTTCTCGATCATCGCCCACATCGACCACGGCAAGTCGACGCTCGCGGATCGCATCCTCGAGCTCACCGGCGCCGTGGACGCGCGCACGCACTTGCCGCAGATGCTCGACTCGATGGAGCTCGAGCGCGAGCGCGGGATCACGATCAAGGCCCAGGCCGTCCGGGTCGCCTACGGGGCCGAGGAGGGCGAGACCTACGACCTGCACCTGATCGACACCCCGGGTCACGTCGACTTCTCCTATGAGGTCTCGCGCAGCCTCGCCGCCTGCGAGGGCGCGCTGCTGGTGGTGGACGCGGCGCAGGGGGTCGAGGCCCAGACGGTCGCCAACGCCTACGCGGCGATCGACGCGGGGCTGGAGCTGATCCCGGTGCTGAACAAGGTGGACCTGCCGAGCGCCAGGCCCGACGAGGTCGCGGCCGAGGTCGCCGACCTGCTGGGCGATGAGACGCCGCCGCTGCGGATCTCGGCGAAGACGGGGGAGGGGGTGAAGGATGTCCTCGAGGCGATCGTGGACCGCGTCCCGCCTCCCGAGGGCGAGCCCGGGGCCGCGCCCCGCGCGCTGATCTTCGACTCCGAGTTCGACCAGTACCGGGGCGTGGTCGCCTACGTGCGCATGGTGGACGGCTCCTTCGCCAAGAACGATCCGATCAAGGCGATGCAGGCCGGCACCCAGGCGGACATCGACGACATCGGCTTCTTCGCACCGGCGATGAAGCCGGCCCCGGGGATGGATGCCGGCGAGGTCGGCTACCTGATCACCGGCATCAAGTCCGTGACGGAGCTGCGCGTCGGCGACACCCTGACCAGCCGCGAGACCCCGGCCGCCGAGGCCCTGCCCGGCTACCGTGAGGTGCGCCCGATGGTCTTCTGCGGGCTGTTCCCGATCGACACCGACCGCTACGAGGACCTCCGCGACGCGCTCGAGAAGCTGGCTCTGAACGACGCCGCCCTCTCCTATGAGCCCGAGACCTCGGGGGCGCTCGGCTTCGGCTTCCGCTGCGGCTTCCTCGGCCTGCTGCACATGGACATCGTCCGCGAGCGCCTCGAGCGCGAATACGACCTCGACCTGCTCGCGACCACGCCCAACGTCCGCTACGAGGTGAAGCTGACCAACGGCGAGCGCGTCGAGATCCACAGCCCCGCCGACATGCCGGACCCGGCCTCGATCGACGAGGTGCTGGAGCCCTACATCCGCGCCACGATCATCGCACCCAACGACTTCGTCGGGCCTGTGATGGAGCTGTGCCAGAAGCGCCGCGGCGAGCACGTCGGCATGCACTACCTGTCGCCGACGCGCGTCCAGATCCAGTACGACCTGCCGCTGGCCGAGATCGTGCTCGACTTCTTCGACCAGCTCAAGTCCAAGAGCAGGGGCTACGCCTCGCTCGACTACGAGCCGCTCGGAAACCGCCCCTCTGACCTGGTCAAGCTCGACGTGCTGCTGGCCGGTGACACCGTGGACGCGCTGTCGCTGATCGTCCACAAGGACGCGTCCTACGAGCAGGGGCGCGTGCTGGTGGAGCGGCTGCGCAAGACGATCCCGCGCCAGCAGTTCGACGTGCCTGTGCAGGCGGCGATCGGCGCCAACATCATCGCCCGCGAGACCGTCAAGGCGGTGCGCAAGGACGTGACCGCGAAGCTCTACGGCGGCGACGTCACGCGCAAGAAGAAGCTGCTGGAGAAGCAGAAGAAGGGCAAGAAGCGCATGAAGCAGGTCGGCGCCGTCGAGGTGCCGCAGGAGGCCTTCCTCGCCGTGCTGCAGGTTGACGGCGAGTAGGCCCGGACCGACGACACAACCGAGGAGGAGAGATGGCAGCGGAGAGCAGGGCGACGACGATCTGGGAGGGCTCGCTGGAGCAGGGCAAGGGCGCCACGCAGGTCGAGGGCGAGGGCATCCCCGAGCTCGAGGTGACCTGGCAGGCGCGGGTCAAGCGCACCGAGGGCACGACCAGCCCCGAGGAGCTGCTCGCCGCCGCGCACGCCTCCTGCTACTGCATGGCGCTCTCCCACGAGCTGACCGAGGCCGGCAACGAGCCCGAGCAGCTGCGGGCTACCGCGACGTTGGCCTTCGAGCCCGGCGAGGGCGTCAGATCCTCGGCGATCGAGGTCAGGGGCCGCGTGCCGGGCATCGACCAGGCCGCGTTCGAGGCCGCCGCCGCCGCGGCGGGCGAGGGCTGCCCGATCTCGGGTGCGCTCAAGGGCAACGTCGAGATCAGCGTCGAGGCCACGCTGGAGGGCTGAGCCGGGAACGCGGCACGTGCCGGGCGGGTCCTCCGGCGTGCGCGATCGTGGTATCGCTCATCCGGGGCGCGGCGGGGCCGCGTCGCCCGGATCGACGTCCACTCGCTCCAGCGGCAGCTCGAGCCGCCCGCCGAGCGCTTCGAGCCCGCCCGCCGAGCCCCGCTCGGCGACGAGCGCGACCAGATCCGCCGGGAAGGAGCGCAGCTCGTCCACGACGGCCTGGGAGGGATCCGAGTCGCCCACCGATCCGCTCACCGGCAGGCCCGCGGCGACCAGCGCTCCCGCCCCGTGGGCGAGGGCGCGCTCGGCGGCGCCGCGCGCGTCGTCCTCGGCCGAGAGCCAGCGGTCCAGCCGGCGGGAGCCCAGCGGGACCAGCAGGCGCACGTCCGTCGCCCCCGCGGCCAACTCGGCCACGCGCTCCGCCGCCCCGGGCGTGACCTCGGCGGTCGCGACGA
>VGBV01000120.1 GCA_016870325.1 Actinomycetota bacterium | reverse complement strand
TGGCCGCGACCGTCGCCGGCCTCTGGGTCGCCAGGCGCCTGCGCGCGGGCGCCGGCGGCGCTACCTAGCCGGGACCGCCGGGCCGCTCCCCGCGGCCAACCATGGCCGGGTCCAGCCCCGCGTCGCTGAGCGCCTCGTCGCGGTCGAGGTAGAGGCGCCAGTAGACGACCTTCCCGTCGCGAAAGGTCATCGTGTGGGCGTCCCGGAGCTCGATCTCCGGTCCCCCGCCTTCGCCGCGCATGTAGGTGTGGGTCAGCGCGACGACGCGGTCGCCCACGGGCAGCACCTCGAAATCGCGGACAAAGGCCTCCTCGTTGCCGCTCAGCAGCTGCTCCAGGACCTGCGCCAGCTGCTCGCGGCCCCGGTAGGTGCCGTCGCCGGGCATGTCGGGGTCATAGACCTCGACGTCGTCGGCGAAGAACTCGAGCACGGCCTCGGCGCCGCCTTCGTTGAAGGCGGCCACCAGGCGCCGACAGGTGTCCACGTTGCTCGAGGGGCTCAACTCGTCTCCTTTACGGGAGTGCGGCCAGCGGCACCGGGTCTTCGACACCGACCGCCGCGAAGCCCTCGATACGAAGCCGCCCCTCCGTCAAGGTGCCGGTCTTGTCGGTCAGGATCACCGTCGTCGAGCCGAGGCCCTCCACCGCACTCAGCCGTCGGATCACGGCCCCGACCTTGGCCATCCTGCGCGCACCGAGCGCCAAACCAACCGTGACCACGGCAGGGAGGCCTTGCGGGACCGCGGCCACCGCAAGCGCAACGGCGGAGAGGAACGCCAGCTCGAGTCCCTCGCCTCGCACCAGGTAGATGAGGAGGAAGACACCGCAGGAGATCCCAGCTGCCGCGACCCCGAGTCGGCTACTCAGGTGGCTCAGTTCGCCCTGCAGTGGCGTCGGGGGTTCGGCTTCCTCCAAGCGAGCCGCGAGTGACCCCATCGTCGAACCCCGACCGGTTGCGATCACGATCGCTTCGGCCGTGCCTGCGACGAGCGACGTGCCAGCAAGGAGTAGCCCCGCGTCATCCCCTGCCCCCGCGACCTTGGGCACGGGCAGGGATTCCCCGGTGACGATGGACTCATCGGCCTCGGCATCATCTGCCTCGATGATCCGGGCATCCGCCGCCACCCGATCACCGCCCGCCACGAGGAGGATGTCGCCAACGACAACGTCCCGTGCTTCGATCTCCACGGGCACGCCATCGCGCCGGACCACACAGCGAGGGGCCCGCATCCGCCGGAGCGAGCGCATCGCCTCGTTGGCATGCGACTCCTCGCGGATGCTGATCACTGCATCAAGCGTGAGGATGGCCGCGATCGCCAGCGCCTCGGGGATCTCACCGAGCACCGTCGCAGAGAGGACCGCGACGACGACCAGCAGCAGTTGCACCGGCGCGGCGAAGTGGCGAAGCAACCGGGACAGAAGCGACGGGTCTCGGGGTTCGGTCAGTTCGTTCGGGCCCGCGTCCGCAAGTCGTGCCGCAGCCTCAACAGAGATGAGTCCCGCGCCCTCGGTGATGCCTGAATCCCGCCGGTCCTCCGGCACGAGTGGCTGCTCCTTCCTCATCTGCCCGATCTGCGCCCCAGCGGCGGGACTCCCGCCGTCACTATCATGCCCGCGGTTGAAGCATCGCCGAGGGGACGAGAGACCCTCGATCCACAGGCCAGGTGTCCACGGGGGGTCTCCTCTCCCATACGTCTGCCCTCAGCGGGAGCCGGGCCGATCGCCCACCGTGGCATGATGGCGAGATGGCTGCTCAGCGCATGATTCGTCGTCGACCCGTCCCGCTCATCGCAGCGATGCTCCTTGTGGGGAGCACCGCCTGCCAGCCAAGCGCCCCTCCTGCCCCACCTACCGCCGATCGACCGTTCGCCGAACCCGTCAAGCTCTCAAGTGAGAACAGGGTGCTCGAGGTGACGCTCACCGCTCATCAGGACACGATCGACCTCGATACCACCGAGCAGCCGGTCACCGATGCCCTCGTCTTCTCCTATGACCTCATCAGGGGGACGGCCTCGAACGGGCAACGTTCCGCCTCGTCGACCTATCCAGCGCCCAGCCTGCATGTGAACCCCGGCGAGACGCTGATCGTGCATATGGCCAATGAGATGAACCGACTCACGATCCGCGACTTCTACGACCCGTCATTCACCCCCAAGGGGCAAGAGGTGCCGCTGTATCCGGAGCCGCTGACCGCCGCGCCCTTCAACCTGCATACGCACGGACTGCACGTGAGCCCGTCGGGCAACTCGGACAACGTGCTGTTAGACATCCCCGCTGGGTACACGAACACCTACACGTACCGCGTGCCGGACGACATGCCGCAGGGGCTGTACTGGTATCACGGCCATCGCCACACACTGACCGCGCAGCAGACGTACCTCGGCCTGGCTGGGCTCCTGGAGATCGGCGATCCGAGCGGCGGGATCCCGCTCGTGGAGGAGCACGACCTACCGGTCCGCACGATGGCCCTGCAGTACAACTACGTCTTCGATCGGGCAGGTGGCAGCGAAAAGCTCAACGACGCGAACTGGCCCCAGTACATGAGCACCCTGAAGGAACCCGGTCCCAGCGAGCTCGCCGATGGCAGCTACGAGCCGCGGCTCACGCCGGTCAACTTCGACGAGACCGACAAGGGAACCAGGTTCCTCACGAATTGGTACGCGGGCAAGCTCTCGGTCAACAACGACCGGGGGCGGTTCCAGTTCATCCCAAGCGAGCTGTTCTCCTTCACGCCGACGCCGGGTAACCCCGACGACGTTGGCGCTCCGGCCGAGCCGATCAGCGCGGATCTCTCCCTGCCCGATGACCAACGCGACGTGCATTTCACCGTCAACGGCATCTTCCAGCCCGAGATCACGGCGGCCCCGGGGCAAACCGAGATCTGGGTGCTCGCGAACACCAGCGACTTCGCCTACATGAACGTTGCCTTGACCGAGACCGCGACCGGGGAGCACCTCCCGTTCGCGATCGTCGGGCAGGACGGGAATCCCTATCCAGCGGTGCACTCCCCCCCGCAACCCGACCGGCTGCTGATCCCGCCGGCCTCGCGCTACGCCATCGCGGTCACCATGCCCGAGCAAGGGGAACTGATCCTGGAGATGCCGCCGTTGGATGGGAACACCGGTGCGAGCGGACCCGGCGTCCTCTACACGAACGACGGGACGGAGCACCCGCCGGCGACGCTCGGCACGATCGACATCTCGCCCGCGCACATCAGCTACGAGGATGGCTTCTTCCTCTTCCCCACTCAGGAGCTCGTTCGGATGGTGCCCAGCGACGGAGATGGAACGACCGTGGCATTCGAGGATGGTCAGGACCTCGGCGCCTATACCTCGTTCTTCGACACCGAAGGGGTGAAGCCCGACGTGCGCCGCTCGCTGGTGATCTCGGGAGGCTTCGACGATGCGTACGCGAGCAAGGAAGATCCCGAGGCCTTCGTCTACCAGTTCGACGGCAACATCTTCCCCTTCGTGCCATTACTCCAGCCGCGTCTCGGGTCGACCGAGGAGTGGACCTTCATCAATCGCAACAACGACCAACACCCGATCCACATCCACGTCAACGACTTCCAGGTCACGACGTCCTATGACCCCACGACCGAGCAGATGATCCGGTTCCAGCCTTGGGGGCAGGACAACGCCAACACCCCGGCACCTCGCTTCTCCCCCAACGGCCAGAAGGTCCTCGCCGCAGGCGTGCTGACCGTGCGGACCCGATTCGACCGGTACACCGGCACCTACGTCATGCACTGCCACCGACTGAACCACGAGGACAACGGGCTCATGGCCCTCGTCAACGTGATCCCGGCCCGCTCGACCTGGGCGGTGGCGCTCGGCGGGGTCGACGGCGCCGACGCGACCGTGCTGCTGCGCGACGAGGCAGCGGTCATCGCCCGGGTGCACCCCTTCCGCGGCACCGCGGACCCACCGAGCGTCACCATGGGCGATGTGGACGGGGACGGCGTGCTCGACCTCGTTGCCGGCTCACCCTCATCGGGCGAAGTGGTCGCCTACTCCGGCGCTGGGTCACAGCCCTTCTCACGGGAGCTGGCGCGCTTCGAGGCGTTCCAAGATGCGCCCGGTGGTGTCAACGTGGCCGCAGCGGACATCCAAGGAACCGCACTCGGGGACAACATCATCGCGGCCCCGGGACCGGGTGCGGCATCCGAGGTGAGGGTGTTCAGCTCCGCCCTGGCCTCCGACGGGTCGGCCCCCGACGTCTTCACCACGTGGAAGCCGTTCGAGAACGATCTGCATGGAACCGAGATCGCGGCCGGGCTCGTGACGCTCACCGGCAGGCCATCGATCATCGCCGCGCCGGGTCCCGGCACCGAAGCCATCATCCGCACCGCCACCTTCGACCTGTTCACGGAGAACGGCGAGCCCACCGACCCGGGACCGGGCACGCTGATCACCTCTGAACCCTTCACCCCGTTCCCCGGCTACAAGGGAGGAGTGTCCTTGAGCACCGGCTGGGTCGCCGGAGAGCTCGGCGGCACGGAACGGATCGTTATCGGCCAGGCCGCCGCTCCCGGTGGGGTGAAGATCTACTCGAGCGGATCTGCACTCCAAGGGCATCCAACGATGTACCTCGACAGCCCCGACGCGCACACGATGACGTCATTCACTCAGATGGCTTCGTTCCATCCGCGAGGGCCTGCGAGCGCGAGCGGTGTCTCCGTTGCCACGACCGCCACGACGACCGGCGCGACGCTCCTTGTGGCTTCGGAGGCGGACGAAGACCATCCCGGACAGATCGTGCGATACGTGCGATTCCGTCCTTCGGGCGCGATGCACATGGAGCCGGCCGCGCCCGAGGTGCTGCGGGTCGGGTCGGGCGGCGCGATCGCCCTCGGCGGCGACTGATCCGCGTGTAAACGAATTCGTCCAATCCTAATCGGTTCTTTCTCTCGGCCCCACCCGGGCGCGCTCGGCACGCCTGATCCCGCCTGACAAACTTGAGTCATTTAGACATAGATTTCTTGCATCTGGGGACGAAACCGGGTAGGATCTGCGCATGCAACAGGATCGCTTCACGCTGAAGTCCCAGGAGGCGGTGGCGGCCGCGCAGCGGCTCGCCTCCGAGCACTCCAACCCCGAGGTGGCCCCCGCTCACCTGCTGCTGGCGCTGCTCGAGCAGGAGGAGGGGGTCGTCGTCCCCGTCCTGCAGCGGCTCGGCCAGGACGCCGAGGACCTGCGCGCGGCCGCGCTTGCGGAGATCGAGAAGCTGCCGACGATCAGCGGCGACAGCGTCCCCGACATCCGGCCCTCGGCCGAGTTCGTCCGGGTGCTGCAACAGGCCGAGAAGGAGGCCACCGGGCTCTCCGACGAGTACATCTCGACCGAGCACATCCTGCTCGCTCTGGCCCAGAAGAAGTCGGGCGTCGCCGGCCTGCTGCCCGAGCGCTCGGCGCTTCTGACCGCGGTCTCCGAGGTCCGCGGTCCGCACCGCGTCACCTCCCCCACCCCCGAGGACAGCTATGGGGCGCTCGAGAAGTACGGCCGCGACCTCACCGCCGAGGCCGAGAGCGGCAAGCTCGACCCGGTGATCGGCCGCGACGAGGAGATCCGCCGGGTGATCCAGGTGCTATCGCGCCGCACCAAGAACAACCCGGTCCTGATCGGCGACCCCGGCGTCGGCAAGACGGCGATCGTCGAGGGCCTGGCACAGCGAATCGTCACGGGCGACGTGCCCGAGAGCCTGCGCGACCGCCGCGTGATCGCGCTCGACATCGGCGCCCTGCTGGCCGGCTCCAAGTACCGCGGCGAGTTCGAGGAGCGGCTGAAGGCGGTGCTGAAGGAGGTGCAGTCGGCCGAGGGAAAGATCGTGCTCTTCCTGGACGAGCTGCACACGATCGTCGGCGCCGGCGCCTCGGAGGGCGCCGTGGACGCCTCCAACCTGCTGAAGCCGATGCTCGCGCGCGGCGAGCTGCGGGCCGTAGGCGCGACCACGCTCGACGAGTACCGCAAGCACATCGAGAGGGACGCGGCCTTGGAGCGCCGCTTCCAGCCGATCTACGTGGGCGAGCCCGACGTCGAGAGCACTATCGCGATCCTGCGCGGGCTCAAGGAGCGCTACGAGGTCCACCACGGCGTCCGCATCACCGACGCCGCCATCCTCGCCGCCGCGACACTCTCGGAGCGCTACATCGCCGACCGCTTCCTGCCCGACAAGGCCATCGACCTGATCGACGAGGCCGCGAGCCGGCTCAAGATCGAGATCGACTCGATGCCGACCGAGATCGACGAGGTCGAGCGACGCGTACAGCAGCTCGAGATCGAGCGCGAGGCGCTGAAGAAGGAGAAGGACCCTGCTTCGAAGGAGCGTCGTGAGGTGATCGAGGCCGAGCTGGCCGAGTTGCGCGAGCGCTCGAGCGAGATGAAGGCGCGCTGGCAAAACGAGAAGGACGCGATCGAGCAGATCAAGGCGGCCAAGGCCGAGCTCGAGGAGGCGGCCCGCGAGGCCGAGCGCGCCGAGCGCGCAGCTGACCTGGAGCGCGCCGCCGAGCTGCGCTACGGGCGCATCCCAGAGCTCGAGAGCACCGTCGCCGAGGCCGAGGAGAAGCTGCGCGAGCTGCACGAGTCCGGTGGATCGATGCTGACCGAGGAGGTGACCGAGGAGGACGTGGCCGAGGTGGTCGGCAAATGGACCGGCATTCCCGTCA
>VGBV01000119.1 GCA_016870325.1 Actinomycetota bacterium | reverse complement strand
ACAGCGCCCCGGTCAGCCTGTCGAGGTGGGCGCGGCGCTTCGCCGGCGGCCCCTTCACCAGCTCCATGCGGTCCGGGTGGAAGACGCTGACTAGCGGGCGCTCCCCCGGGGCGACGCCGAGCGGGCGCGCGTCGAGCAGGTGGCGGCGCTCGCCGCCGCGGTCGACCGCCGCCAGCAGCGTTGCGCCCTCCGAGAGCTCCAGCTCGACCCGCGCCGAGCCCGAGTGGTGGGCGATCAGGTCGCGGTCGTTGCCGGTGCGGAAGGAGCGCGCGACGAGCCCGAAGTAGACGGCCTCCAGCAGGTTCGACTTGCCGGCGCCGTTGGGACCGTGCACGACGGTGACCCCGGAGCCGAGCGAGAGCGGCGCGTCCGCGAGGTTGCGGAACCCGCGCGGCTCGATCGCGGAGACCCGCACCGCCGCCTCAGACGTTGAGGCGAATCGGCATCACCAGGTAGCTGAAGTCGTCGGACCCGGCCGGCTCGATCAGGCCGGGGCGCAGGGACGAGATCAGCTTCAGCACGACCTCGTCGTCGTCGATGCTCTCGAGGCCGTCGCGGACGAACTCGGGGTTGAAGCCGATCTCGAGCGGCTCGGAGCCCTCGTACGGCGCCGGCAGAGCCTCGCGGGCGTCGCCCAGGTCGGGTGTCTCGGCCGAGACGACCAGCTCGCCCTGCGCGAAGGCGAGGCGAAGCGCGGCGTTCCGCTGGGCGAGCTGCGAGACGCGGCGCGTCACCTCGAGCAGCTCCGCGCGCGGCAGCCTCACCTCGTGCTCGAACGACTCCGGCAGCAGCTGGCGATAGCTCGGGAACTGCCCGTCGATCAGCCGCGAGCTCATCTGCACCGAGCCGAGCCGGAACAGCGCCTGGTTGCGGGTCAGCCAGACCTGCAGCGGGTCCTCGGGCGCCGCCTCGGTCAGCCGCGCCAGCTCGCGCAGCGCACGAGCGGGGACGTTCGCCTCGATCGAGGCCGCGAACGGCGCGTCGAGCTCGGTGCGCTTGACGGCGAGCCGGTAGGAGTCGGTGGCGACCATCGTCAGCTGCTTCTCCTCGGCCGTGACCAGGACCCCGGTCAGCACCGGGCGGGCCTCGTCGCGCGAGGCCGCGCGCGCCACGCGCCCGATCGTCTCGCGCAGGGCCTCGGCCGGAAGCTCGAGCGGGTCGCCCTCGGCCTCGGGGAAGAGCGGGAAGTCATCGGCCGGGATCGTGCGCAGGTGAAAGCGCGAGGAGCCGGCGGTGAGCTCGACGTCACGCTCCTGCTCGCGCAGCTCCAGCGTCACCTCGCCGTCCGGGAGTGAGCGGGCCACCTCGACCAGCAGGCGTCCCGGCAGCACCACGGCGCCGGCGCCGTCGCACTTGCCCTCCAGGGCGACGTCGAGGCCGAGCTCCATGTCCGTGGCGCGCATGCGCGGCTCGCCGTTGGCCGAGAGGTGGATCCCGGACAGGGCCTGGAGCGCAGCCCGTGCGGAGACGGCGCGTGAGGTGATCAAGAGCGCGTCGAGGAGGTCCTGGCGTGTGGCTGTGATCTTCATGGCGGTCGTCGCGTTGAAATCGCTGTTCGAAGGCTAGGAGTAGTAAGTGCTGTGGACGGCGTGGACATGTGGACGGTGGCCGTCGCCTCCCAGTCTTTCAGTCGGTTCGGTCACGATCTATTCCCCCGTCGGCCCCGCGCCGGCTGCGGCGGGAGGGGGGCTGAGCGCACGCTCGAGCGCCTCGAGCGTGCGGTTCACTCGGGGATCCTCGGTGCGCGCCTGCTCGACGCGCTTGAGAGCGTGCATGACGGTGGTGTGGTCGCGGCGGTTGAAGGCGCGGGCGATCTCGGGCAGCGACAGATCCGTGTGTTCTCGCGTCAGGTACATGGCGATCTGACGGGCTCGGGCGACAGGGGCGCTGCGCGCCGGCGAGAGCATCGTCTCCCGCGAGATCTCGGTCTCGCGGGAGACCTCGTCCTGGATCGACTCGACGCTGGGTGACGCTCCGCCGGGTGATCTCGGCGGGCCGCCGGGCAGGGCCTGTTCGACCACCTCTGGGGTGATCGCCGAGGCCGTAAGCGAGGAGAGGGCCAGCACGCGCGTCAGCGCCCCCTCGAGCACGCGCAGGTTGGCGGCGGCGCGCGAGGCGATCTCGCGCAGGGCCTCCGGGGCGATGCTCTCGCTGCGCTCGCGGACGAGGTTGGCGAGGAAGATCAGCCGGGTCGAGAGGTCGGGTGGATCGAGCGAGACGGTCAGGCCCCATTCGAAGCGCTGCCGCAGGCGCTCGGCGAGATCGGAGAGCTCGCCCGGCAGGCGGTCGGCCGTGAACACGAGCTGGGCGCCGCCTTCATACAGCGCGTTGAAGGTGTGGAAGAACTCCTCGGCGGTGCGCGACTTGCCCTCAAGGAACTGGACGTCGTCGATCAGGAGCACGTCGGCGTGGCGGTAGCGGCGCTTGAAGCCATCGATTCCGCTGCCGCGCAGCGCGGCCACGAACTCGTTCGTGAACGCCTCGGCGGTCGTGTAGTGCACAGCCAGCTCGGGGCTGTGGACATGCAGGTAGTTGGCGATCGCGCCCATCAGGTGGGTCTTTCCGAGCCCCGGAGGGCCGTGCAGGAAGAGCGGGTTGTAGGCCTGGCCCGGGGACTCGGCCACCGCCAGGGCCGCGGCATGCGCGAAGCGGTTGCCGTCGCCGATCACGAAGCGCTCGAAGGTGTAGGAGGGGTTGAGCGTCGCCGGCAGCTGCTCGTCCGCCGATGGCGCCCTCTCCTCGCCGGCCTCGGGTGGATCCTCTCCGGGCGGCACGATCACGACCTCGCGCAGGCTCCCACCCGACTTGGCGAGCGCGGCCCGCAGCAGCTCGGGGTAGCGGCGGGCGACCCAGCGCCGCACGTGTCGGGGGCCGGTCAGGTAGAGGACGGGCCAGCGCGCGGAGTGGGGGCGGAGCGGGGCGAACCAGATTCCGTAGGCGGACTCGGTGACCGATGAGCGGAGCTCCTGCTGGACGCGCCGCCACTGGTCGGCGAGGTCTCCCTCGACCGCATCGTTCGCCTGCCCTGGAACCGTGACCCTCCTCCGCTCGTCGACTTCAACCGGGGCGATTCCGGCGGCCCCGGCGGCGCGCGATGTTACTCCCGCCCGGCGCCCGCTCCGAGGGGCCGAGCAGGCGCTCGGTGCAATTCGCGTGGAAAACCGCACGCCCTATACTGCCGACGCCCTGAAGCCATGAAGCGGACCTACCAGCCCAAGAAGAGGAAGCGCGCCAGGACCCACGGCTTCCGCGCGCGCAGTCGCACCCGCTCGGGCCGGGCGATCCTGCGGCACCGGCGGCAGAAGGGCCGCAAGCGGCTCACCCCCTGACTTTGGCCGGTCCTGATCGACGCGATGGACGCCCACGCCGCCGCCTGTCCCGAAGCGGGGACTTCGACCGGGTCTACCGCGACGGAAGCTCGCGCGGCAACCGCTTCCTCGTCCTCTATTCCTTCGCGCGCGGCGAGGACCAGGCGTCGGGTGAGGCCCGCCTCGGGGTCTCGGTCGGGCGCAAGGTCGGCGGCGCCGTGCAGCGCAACAAGGTCAAGCGCGCGATCCGCGAGTCCTTCTGGCAGCTCGCCGGCGAGCTGCCCGGCGGCCACGACTACGTCATCGTCGCGCGGCCGGGGATCGAGGGCCTGGTCGAGCGCGACGGCGCCGAGGGCGTGCGCGAGTCCCTCGCGGAGCTGGTCAGGGACGGGGAGCGTTTGACGTGAAACGGTGCCTGACGGCGATCCTGCTCGCCCCGATCCGCGCCTACCAGCGCTGGATCTCGCCCGGCCTGCCCCGCCGCTGCAAGTACGAGCCGACCTGTTCCGCCTACGCGACCGAGGCGATCCGCGAGCTGGGTCCCCTCCGCGGCGCGATCGTCGCCGGCTGGCGCCTGCTCCGCTGCAACCCCTTCAGCGACGGCGGCATCGACGACCTCTCTGACCGCACCCTGTTCCGCGATGCGCCGCTGCGCTCCGAGCGCGACGGCGGCCCGGGCCACGGTCGCCGCTGCTCTCACACCCACGCCACGGGGGCGTCCACGTGATCCCCGCCAACATCCTGCAGCCGCTGATCGACATCGCCAACTCGGTGCTCGTCTTCCTGCACGACCTGGGCTTCGTCTACGGGACCGCGATCGTGCTGCTCACCTTCCTCACCCGCGCGTTGATCCTGCCGCTGTCGGTGAAGCAGATCCGCTCGATGCGGGCGATGTCGGCGTTGCAGCCCCAGATCAAGCAGATCCAGGAGAAGTACAAGGACGACCGCGAGCGCATGCAGCGCGAGATGATGGAGATCTACCAGAAGAACAACGTCAACCCGTTCGCCTCCTGCCTGCCGCTGCTGCTGCAGCTGCCGGTCTTCATCTCGCTCTTCTACCTGCTGCAGGGAGACGAGTTCAAGGAGGAGGTGCGCGCGGCCGGCGAGGAGTCCTGGCTCTTCATCGCGAACCTGACCGAGAAGGCCACCGGCAGCGAGCTGATCATCCTGCTGGCCCTCTACATCAGCACCTCGCTGATCGCCGGCCTGATCATGACCGGCCGCAACGCCAGCAACCAGCAGCGCATGATCGCGCTGGGGCTGCCGCTCGTCTTCACCCCGATCATGATCAGCTTTCCCGCCGGGCTGCTCGTCTACTGGATCTCGACCAACGTCTGGACGATGGGCCAGCAGGCCGTGGTCAAGATCTTCTTCCCGGCCGCCGCGCCACCGACGCCCGAGGAGGTCGAGGCCCAGACCGCGGCCGAGACCGCCTCGAAGCCGCCCCCGCCGCCCCCGCGCAAGCGCAAGCGGCGCAGGTGAGGGCCGGCGCCGCCGGGCGGACCCGCGACTAGACTCCGGCCCGTGTCAGAGGGTGCAGACCCAGCGGCGGGAGTGCTGCCGGACGACCCGGCCGAGCGCGTCCGCGCCGTGCTCGAGCGTATCGTCTCCGAGTTCGGCCTCGACGCCGACGTGACGGTCGACGAAGACGACGACGAGATCCGGGGCGACGTCGACGGCGAGGACGTGGGCCTGCTGATCGGCCGCCACGGGCAGACGATCGACGCCGTGCAGCTGCTCTGCTACCAGATCGCCTTCCGCGGGCTCAGCGATCGCAAGCGGGTGACCGTGGACGCCGCCGGCTACCGGGTGCGCCAGGGCGAGAGCCTGCGCCGCCAGGCCGACATCGGCGCCGAGGACGCGATCCGCGACGGCCGCGCGATCGAGCTCGAGCCGATGGGCTCGAACGAGCGCCGGGTGGTCCACGAGCACCTGCGCGACCGCCCCGAGGTCGAGACCTACAGCGAGGGCGACGAGCCCCACCGCCGCGTGGTGATCGCGCCGTTGCTGACCGATTAGTGCCTCTCGCGCAGAGCCTGCGGACGGAGTCGGGCGCTTGAGCGCCGCCGCCGCCCCAGCGCTCGCCGCCCTGGCCGCGCTGTTGCGGGAGGACCCGCTGGCGCCCGTCGCGGACTCGACCAGGGAGCGGGCCCGCGACGTCCACATCGCCGACTCGCTCAGCGGCCTCGAGTTCGAGCAGCTGCGCGATGCCGAGCGCATCGCGGACCTCGGCGCCGGCGCCGGGCTGCCGGGCCTCGTGCTGGCCGCCGGGCTGCCGGACGCGTCCGTGGACCTGATCGAGTCCGCCTCGCGCAAGTGCCGCTTCATCGAGCGGGCGATCGAGGCCATGGGGCTGCCGAACGCGGCCGCGCTGCCGGAGCGCGCCGAGCATCTCTCGCGCGGCACCGGGCGCGAGGCCTACGACGCCGTCACCGCGCGCGCCGTGGGGCGGCTCTCGACGCTGGCCGAGCTGGCCTCGCCGCTGCTTCGGGACGGCGCCGCTCTGCTCGCCTGGAAGGGCCGCCGCGATCGCGAGCAGGAGGCGGAGCTGGCGAGAGCGGCCCCGCGGCTGGCGATGGAGCCGGTCGAGATCCGCGCCGTCAGCCCCTACCGCGGCAGCCGCGACCGGCACATCCACCTTCTCCGCAAGAATGGACCGACCCCGAACGAGTTGCCGCGCCGAGATGGTTTGGCGGCGAAACGTCCGTTCGGGGCCGAATGAACACGACCGGAGCAGCCGCCAGAATCAGCGCCTGATGGGAATCGTCTACGCGATCGCAAACCAGAAGGGCGGGGTCGGCAAGACCACGACCACCGTCAACATGGGCGCCGAGGTCGCCCGCGAGGGGCGCCAGACGCTGGTCGTGGACCTCGACGCCCAGTGCAACGCCACCGTCGCGCTCGGCCTCGACCGCGACCAGACACCCTCCAGCTACGACTGCCTCACCGGCGAGGTCTCGGTCGCCGAGGCCGCCCGCCCCGCGGGCCCCGACAACCTCTGGATCGTGCCGGCCAACGCCGACCTGGCGGGAGCCTCGGTCGAGCTGCCGCGCGTCGACGACTTCGAGCTGCGGCTGCGCGAGGGCCTCGGTCCCGTCCGCGAGCGCTTCGCCTACACGCTGCTCGACTGCCCGCCCTCGCTCGGTCCCGTCACCGTCAACGCCCTGGTCGCCGCCGACCGCGTGATCGTCCCGGTCCAGGCCGAGTACCTGGCGCTGGAGGGCCTGGTCCAGTTCCTGGACACGCTGAAGCTGGTGCAGCGCGAGCTCAACCCGGAGCTGACGATGGCCGGCGTGCTGATCACGATGCACGACGAGCGCACTCGGCTCTCGCACGACGTCGAGCGCGAGCTGCGCGAGCATCTGCCGGCCCCTGTCTTCAAGACGGTGATCCCGCGCAGCATCCGCGTCGCCGAGGCGCCCAGCTACGGCGTCCCGGTCGACCAGCACGACCCGGCCTCGGCGGGCTCGAAGGCCTACGCCGCATTCGCCCAGGAGGTGACGCAGCTTGGCTGAGCCGGAATCCAACGCCATGTCCTCCGCTTCGCGTCCGGGCATGGCATCCAACGCCATGTCCTCCGCTTCGCGTCCGGGCATGGCATCCAACGCCATGTCCTCCGCTTCGCGTCCGGGCATGGCATCCAACGCCATGTCCTCCGCTTCGCGTCCGGGCATGGCATCCAACGCC
>VGBV01000118.1 GCA_016870325.1 Actinomycetota bacterium | reverse complement strand
GCGAGGTCTCGGCCATAGCGCGCTGCTCGTTGACCTCGGCGCGGGCCGCATGGACGCCGGCGTCGCCGGGCGCCGCTGCGGCCGCCAGCTCGGCCAGGTGGCCGGCCACCCGCAGATCGCCCGCGGCCGCCAGCTCGGCGGCGCGCTCGGCGAGCACGTCTGCCCCACCCGCGAGGCGCGCCACCTCCGCGCCCAGTTCTGCCGCCGGCGCCGGCTTCAGGCTCTGCGGGTCGAGGTCGTACCAGCCCCCGTAGAGCCGCCAGATGTTGCGGACGACGAACTCGGGGTCGTCGTAGATCGGACGCAGGTAGGGCTTCGCCAGCAGCTCCGCAGGCGCCTCGACCCGCTCGAACGCCTCGGCGAGGGGAGCGCCCTCGTTCATCACCGCCACCGTCTGCTCGTGCAGCGACTCCAGCAGCGCCGCGGTGTCGGTCAGGATCGCCTCCACGCGCTCGGCCCCGACCACGGGCAGCCCGTGGCCAGGCAGCAGCACCTCGGCGCCCAGCCCCGACATCTCGCGCAGCGCCTCGGCCCAGTCGCGCGTGTAGCGCTGCACCTTCTGCGGGTTGCCGGCGTTGGGGACGCACCAGATGATCAGGTCGCCCGAGCACAGCACCTTGCGCCCCGGCACCCAGATCCAGGTCGCGTCATCGGTCTCGCCCCTGGCGTGGCTGAGCTCGAAGTGCTCGCCGCCCACCTCGAAGGCCGTCTCGTCGCGGTAGGTCTCGTCGGGCCGGCGGTACTCGGTCGGCCAGGGGACCTCGGCGCCGAACTGACGCGCGTTGATCGCGCTGTTGTAGCCGGGCGTGAGCGCGCAGCGCTCGAAGCGGCCTAGGATGTCCTCGTGGGCGATCACGAGCGGGGGGTCGCGGTCGCGCTCGAGCGCCTCGGCCTCGAAGACGCCGATCCCCTCGACGTGGTCGAGGTGCCCGTGCGTGAACACCGTCGTGTGCACGCGCGAGTCCGACCACTCGCGAAGCACCCGCAGGATCTCGGGAGCCGCGAAGGCGGTGCCGCTGTCGATCGTGACCAGCCCCTCCTTGGTCTCGAAGGCGCTGACGTTGGCGAAGGCGCTGACGAAGGCGGTGCCCTCGGCGACCTCGACCAGCTCGCCGCGCGGCACGAACGGGTTGATCCTTTCCTTCATCCGGCCGTCGAGGCCGGGCGGCCCGGCCACCTCGGCCTCGCCGCGCCAGAGCGCGTCGGCTGCTTCGAGCGCGTTCATCGCACCCGAACCCTATGGCCCGTCCGGCCCGGGCACGGACCCGCCTTCGCCCGAAGCTCCCAGCGCCTTGAAGCCGGCGCGCAGCAGGATCGGCACCTGGCGCAGGGGGTCATGCGAGTCGAGCAGGACCACCCCCAGGTGGCGGTCCCCCAGCCGTGCCGTGGTCACGTAGCAGCGCCCGGCGCCGTTGGTGAGCCCGGTCTTGACCCCGGTCACCCGCGCCGCGGGCAGGCCGGCGACCCCGCGCTGGACGAAGAAGTGGTTGTTGGCCAGCTCGAGGGTCCCGCCTCCGACCGGGAACGGCGTCTTCGCGAACCGCCGCCGGGTGATCGAGGCGACCCATCTGTTGGCGAGGTCGGCGCGGGCCAGCGCCGCGAGGTCATACGCGCAGGACTCGTTGCCGGTGTCCTGCAGCCCGGCCGGTCCCGCGAAGCGGGTGCAGCCCAGTCCCATCTCCCCGGCGCGCCGGTTCATGCGGCGCACGAAGCGCTCGATCGTGCCCGCGTCGTGCTCGGCCAGGGCGGCGGCGGCGTCGTTGCCCGAGGTCATGATCAAGCCCAGGAACAGCCCTCGCAGCGGCACCTTGCTGCCCCGCCTCAGCACGCCGATCCGCGAGCCCTCGACTCCCGGCGCCTTGGCGCTGATCTCGACGCGCTCGGCGGGCTCGTGGCGCTCGGCGATCAGCAGCGCCGTCATCATCTTCGTCAGGCTCGCGATCGGCCGCTCCCGGTTGGGCTCGCGCGCCCACAGCACCTCGCCCGTATCGACGTCGAACAGGATCCCCGACTCCGGCGGGCGCTTCAGCCGCGGCCTCACCGGCGGGTCTGGAGGGGCGGGGTCGACCGCGTAGGCCTCGACCTGGGCCGGATCCAGCAGCGGCTCGGGCTCGGCGGCCTCTGCGGCGGCTGACGGCTCGCTCGCCTCGCGCTCGTCCTCACGCGGCCACAGCGCCACCGCGGCGACGGCGGTGGCGCCGAACACGAACACGAGCGCGGCGATCGCCGCCGCTCGCCCGCTCATCCGGGCGCGGTCACCCGGTCCAGCAGCACCGGGTCGTGCGAGCAGATCAGGCGGACCTCGCCGCCGTGCTCGGCGGCGAGGCGGCGCAGGCGCTCGGTGTTGGCCCCCCTTGCCTTGCCGTCGTGGGCGTTCAGCGCCTGGAAGGCGCGCAGCCCGGGCGGGCACGAGGGGGGCGTCGCCACCTGGCCGCGGTGGAAGAAGGCGTCGCCGCAGTGCAGCAGCCAGCCGTCCCCGCCGCCCACCGCGACCCCCGAGTGACCGGCCGAGTGGCCGAGCAGCGGCACCAGCGCGACCTCGGCGTCGAGGTCGGGCAGCAGGCGCACGCTCTCAAAGCCGAACCAGTCGTCCCCCTCGACCGTGTGCCGCACCCACTCGGGCTCGTGCGCCCAGTGCGCCGGGACGTAGCGAGCCCGCTCGCGCAAGGAGGGGTGAAGCGCCGCCTCGAGCTCCGGGGCGAAGGCGTGGACGCGCGCCTGCGGGAAGTCCCCGAGGCCGCCTGCGTGATCCAGGTCCAGATGCGTGACGACGATGTCGCGCACGTCGGCGGGGTCCAGCCCCAGCGCCTCGATCTGGCGGGATGCCGTCTCGGCGGCGTCGCAGCGGGGCCGGACGAGGGCCCGAAACGGTTGTCCCAGCCGGCCGGGATCGGTCGCGTCCCCGAGCCCGAACCCCGTGTCGACCAGGGTCAGGGAGCCGCCGGACTCGATCAGCAGGCAGTGGGCGACCAGGTGCGCCTCGGCGAGCCAGCCTCCCTCGCCGGCGAGCATCCGGGCCCCGCGAGGGCACATCGTGCCGCAGTTCAGGTGGTGCACCCGCGCCATCGGTTGAGCCTATTCGTCTGGGGGCGGATTCCGGATCGCGCCGTAGAGCCCGGCGGCGATCATCCCGATGATCACCATCGAGATCAGCAGGAAGACGAGCGCCAGCAGGTCGCCGTAGGTGGAGAGGCCGAAGCCGAGCCGCACCGCGGCGTACAGGGTCAGCCCTCCGAAGACCGAGCAGAAGCCGATCCCGAGGGCGAGCAGCGCTTGTCGCAGGCCGGGGTCCATCTCGCCTCAGGCCGCCAGGGCCCTGTCGGGGTCGGATCGGCCGCGCGCGAATCGCGCCATCAGCAACCCGACCGCGAGGCCGAAGATGAAGCCGCCGACGTGCGCGAAGTAGGCGATCCCCTCGCCTCCGCCCGGCTCGGGCGCGGCCACCTGGCCGAGCGCCGGGACGAACTGCAGCACGAACCAGATCGCGAGCAGGATCAGCGCCGGGATCTCGACCAGGGTGACGAAGAAGACGATGAAGATCAGCGTCAGCACCCGGCTGTGGGGATGGAGCAGCGCGTAGGCGCCGAGCACGCCCGCCACGGCGCCGCTGGCGCCGATCATGGGCACGGTCGATTCCGGGTCCAGGGCCGCCTGAGAGTAGACCGCGACCAGGCCCGCGGCGAGATAGAAGAGGAGGAACCTGAGGCGTCCCATCGAGTCCTCGATGTTGTTGCCGAAGACCCAGAGGAAGAGCATGTTGCCGGCGATGTGGAGGATGCCCCCGTGCATGAACATCGAGGTGAGCAGGGTGATGAACCAGGCCGCCTGCTCGACCGGGATCGGCCCCAGGCCCGATCCAGGGTTCTGCCGCCCGATCTCGACCGCCCGGTCGAACTCGGGAGTGCCGGGACAGACGACCCCCGGGTCGTACTGGCCGCCGCTGGGCTCGCCGACGGCCCCGATCGCGCAGTCCTCGCTGGTCGGCTCGGTGATCCGGTAGGGCATCGCCCCGTAGGAGAGCGAGCTCTGGTCGATCTCGCCCAGGCCGATCCGGCCGAGCGCCGGGTCGGTGGGGTAGGTCCACTGCCAGATCATCACGGCGACGTTGATCGCGATCAGCACCACCGTCACGATCGGGAACCGCGCGGTGGGGAGGTTGTCCTTGAGCGGGATCACCGGCCGGGCGGCGAAGCCTAGCCCCCGCCCTGCGCCACAATGAACCCGTGACCGCCCGACCCGCGAGCGCCGAACCCTGGCGCGACACCGATGTGATCGACCAGCGCGCCGCCCGCTTCGGCCAGGGCTTCACCGGCCTCGTCGCGCCGGCGGGGGTGCTGCTCGGCTGGCCGCTGCTGTGGGCGCTGATGTCGCTGCAGCTGCTGGCGGGGGTCACCCTCGGGCGCCGCACCTGCCTGCCGTGCCTCCTCTACTTCGGATTGGTGCAGCCGCGCTTCGGCGAGGGCCCGCTCGAGAACGCGCGCCCGCCCCGGCTCGCGAACAAGATCGGGGTGGTCGTTCTGGGTTCGTCCGCGGCGGCCTGGTGGCTCGGCGCCGAGGGGGTCGGTACCGGGCTCGCGGCCTAGGGAACAGGCCCCGCCGGCCCTAGTTGCGCCTGCAGAGCCGGTCGAGCTGCCACTCGGGGGCCTCCTCCGGCTGGAGCTCGCCGCTCGTCAGCAGCCTCGCGAACAGGATCCCCGCCTCGGTCAGCAGGCCGTCGGGTGAGTTCGCGGGGTCCCTGCGCAGGTTCTCGCTGATCCAGCGGGTCTGGCTCCCGCCGGCGAAGAACGTGGTCGCGACCGCGATTCCGGCGAAGTGGCGCGCCTGGCCGGACGAGCCGTCGTCGAGGGGGTCCAGGAACCCACGGCCGGGGATCACGTTGCGCCCGCCCCGCGCCAGATCGCCCAGCGCGAGCGGCGGCGGCCTGATCCCGGCGACCTGCAGGCCGAGCGCTCGCAGGAACGGGATCGGCTCCAGCTCGCGCTCGGCCAGGCGCGCCGAGATGCCGGCCAGCCTGCGGCAGGAGCTTCCGCTCAGCTCACCCTCGAGCTCGCTCAGGTCGACGCTGTCCTCGGCGGCGCCGCCGGGCTGGAAGTAGGCGATCGCGACCCCGGCGGCCGCGATCGCAGCCAGCGCGAACAGGGCCCCGAGCAGCTTCACCGGGCTGAAGTTAGCGGCCGGGCCCGGGCGGGATCTCGTAGGCGCGCGCCGGCAGGCTCGCGGAGCGCGGCTCGGGCATCGCGACCGGGCCGCCGGCGGCCGAGACCGACACGGCGCCCTTCTTGGTCCAGCGCACGGCCAGCGGCTTCAGCTTCAACAGCGCCGACCAGGTCACCGGGTCGATCGCGCCGGTCTGGGAGAGCCCGCGCTCGCCCTGGAGCTTCAGCACCGCAGACTTGGTCGGGGGGGTGAAGTAGCCGCTGACCTTGGCCAGGTAGCCGCCCCCGGCCAGGTGCTGCTGGGCCCAGGCGACCAGGTCGCCCTGTGAGCCCGGGCGCAGGGTCGGGTAGCTGTCGTAGGGCTCGTACCCGGAGAGCGCGGCCACGGGCGCCCTCACAGCCTTCCACTGGCGCTCGCCGGCGTGCTGCCAGGACCACCAGCTGACGCCCCCCATCCCGTGTGCGTCGGTGAGCCGCCGGAAGCGGCGGATCTGCTTCGCCTTCGGGCTCAGGTAGACCTGCCCGAGCGGCAGGATCTCGCGCTCGTAGGCGCGGTTGAAGACCCAGGTGTGCTCGAAAGCCGTGTCGACCTCGGTCCCGATCGTCTTCCAGTAGATCTGGGGCAGGTTGTACTGGGCGCCGCCGGGGCCGAGGAAGACCGAGTAGGGGAAGGCCGGGTGGTAGTCCACGTAGGGGAAGCTCGAGAGACCGATCGGGTAGTCGGGGCCTGCGGCCTTGCGCAGCTTGCGCATGTAGGTCGAGGCCTGCGCGTAGCGGCCCTCGTAGTGGCCTTCCGCGTCGATCACGAAGCAGTCCGCGCCCCGGCGCACGGACCTGATCGCCGCTGCGGCCTCGGCCTTGGCGCCGCGGCCGTAGACGAACTGCCAGGCGCAGACCTTGATCCCGCGCGCCTGCAGCCCCCGCACCAGCGCCGGTGAGAACTGCGACCAGGTCCCACCGGCGTCCGCGGACTTGATGAAGACGACCTCGATCCCGTTGCGCTCGGCCTTGGCCGCGATCCGCTCGGCGCTGCCGCCGGCGCGGCTGACGTACCAGATCCACATCCCGTCGCCCGCCATCGGGTTGGCGGCGGCGCCCGACTGCTGGGACCCGGCGTCGGCAGCCAGCGGCCCAGCGAGGATCGCCGCCCCAGCCAGGGCGGCTGCGCAGCAGCCGGCGAGCAGGGCATTGGGAGCTCGGATTGCCATCGGGGCTGAGGCTACGTATGCGCGAACGACCCGACGCAACGAAAGCTTCACCCGGGCGCCCAGGGCGCCCTCTCGCTAGGGGCCCCAGCAGTAGAGGAACGCGACCGCGGCGTCGTCGCGGGCGATCAGCTTCGCGTAGCGCCGCACGGCGCCCACGTAGAGCTGGGAGGGGTTGTAGTGGTAGAGCGCCCGTCCGTAGTCACGCGGGGCGCCGTGGTCGCGCAGCAGCCGCGCCGCGGCGAGGGTCGCGTCGTGGGGGTCCTGGATGTCGCCCCCGTTGCCGTACATGCGCCAGGTCGAGGGGATGAACTGCATCGGGCCCTGCGCCCCGGCCGTGCTCTTGCTCTTGACCCGTCCGAACTTGGTCTCGACCAGGTTGATAGCCGCCAGGTAGTTCCAGCCGATCCCGTGCAGCCGCTCGGCCTTGCGGTAGTGGCCGACCAGCTCGGCGAGCGACCGGGGCTTCCCGACCTTGAGCTTGCGCCTGCGCTCGCCGGCCCCCGGGCCGGCGAGTCGGCGCAGCATGCGCGCGGCCTCGGTCATGGTCCGGAGCTGCGCGGCGAGCTTGGGCCGCGACGCAGCGATCACGCGGCGCGACAGGTTCGGGCGCTTGGCGAGGAAGCGGACCTTGCGCTGCAGCAGCAGCGCCGGCTCCATCACCTCGGCCGGCGCCTGGCCGGCCGGCGGGCC
>VGBV01000117.1 GCA_016870325.1 Actinomycetota bacterium | reverse complement strand
CACCTCCCCGCCCCCGCCGCGCGGCGGCGCGCTCCCCGCGGTCCCTGCCGCCGGCGGCCTCGCGCTGCGCACGCGCGCGCGAACCAGGCTGGGGTCGGTGTCGAGCCGGTCGGCGACCTCCCGGATCAGCTCGTCGAAGCGGACCGAGCGGTCGGCCGGCTTCAGCAGCGGCGCCACCTCGTCCAGCGCCAGGTCGCGCCCGACGGGGCTGGTGGTGTCGGCCCTGTCGAGAATCGTCCGCACCCAGAAGGTGAGCAGGTCGAGCGCGTCCTCGACGAGCGCCCGGAAGCGCTCCACCCCGCCCCCCGCCAGCATCTCGGCCGGGTCCTCCCCCTCGGGCATCGCCGCCACCCGCAGGTCCATCCCGCGGTCGCCCGCCACCCGCTGGGCGCGGATCATCGCGTCCGCCCCCGCCCGGTCGGCGTCGAGCGCCAGCACCACGGTGTCCGTCAGCGCCCCCAGCACCTTCAGCTGCTCGGGCGTGATCGCCGTCCCCATGATCGCGACCGCCTCGGTGATCCCCGCCTGGTGCAGCGCGATCACGTCCGTGTATCCCTCGACCACGATCGCCCGCTTGCGCTTCGCGATCTCGGCCCGCGCGAGGTCGATCCCGTAGAGCGTGTGCCCCTTGCGGTAGAGGTCGCTCTCGGGCGAGTTCACGTACTTCGCCTTCTCGTCGGGCCGCTGCGCCCGCGCGCCGAAACCGATCACGCGCCCCCGCTGATCGCGGATCGGGAACGTGATCCGCTGCCGGAAGTAGTCGTAGGCGCCGCGCTTGTTGCGCCGCAGCAGCCCGGCCTCGAACAGCTCCTCCATCGTGAACCCGGCGCTCTGCCCGCCCAGCAACACCGCGTCCCAGCGGTTCGGAGCCATCCCGACCCCGAACCGCCGCAGCGCCTCGACGCCGAGGCCCCGCTCGGCCAGGTACTCCCGCGCCTTCACCGATTCCCGCTTCTCGCCCTCCCACAGGTACTTGACGTAGAAGTCCGAGGTTCGCGCCAGCAGCTCATACAGCCGCGCGCGCCTGCGGCGGGCCGCCTCGGCCCGCGGGTCCTCCGCCTCCCGCTCGATCTCGACGCCGTAGCGCTCGCCCAGCGACTCGACCGCCTCGGGGAAGCTCAGCCCCTCCTTCTCCTCGACGAAGCGGAACACGTCGCCGCTCGCCTCGCAGCCGAAGCAGTAGTAGAGCTTGTCCAGGGGGTTGACCTTGAACGAGGGGCTGCGCTCGTCGTGGAAGGGACACAGGCCCCACCAGTCCTTGCCGCGCTGGCGCAGCTCGGTGTAGGCGGAGACGATCTCGACGATGTCGGCCGCGTCCTTGACGCGCTGCTTGGTCTCGTCGCTGAAGCGCGCCATGCCCTCAATCTCCCACTTCGGGCGGGGGCCCCGCGGGCGAATCCGCGGAAGCTGCGAGGTTCTCGTAGCTCATCAGGCAGAAGCGGTCTGTCATTCCCGCCAGGTAATCGGTCACCCACTGCAGCGAGTCGGCGCCGGGGTCGGGCGCGGGCACCAGCTCGGGGTGGGCCAGGTGGTGTGCCAGCAGCGCCCCGAGCGCCTCGCGCGCCTGCTCCTGCTCGGCCCGCGCCTCGGCGCCCAGGTAGACGCGGTCGAACATGAACTTGCGCAGCCGCAGCATCGCCCCGCCGACGTCCTCGCTCTGGACGACGTCACCGGCCCGCCGCGACTGCTCGACCATGTCCTGGACCAGCGCGTCGACGCGCTCGGCCCCGGTCTCGCCGAGCAGCTCGATCTCGTCCGCGGGCAGGTCGGCCTGGGAGATGATCCCCGCCCGCACGGCGTCGTCGATGTCGTGGTTGATGTAGGCGATCCGATCGACGATCCGCACCACCCTGCCCTCCAGCGTCCCCGGCCTCTCCGGGCCCGTGTGGCGCAGGATGCCGTCGCGCACCTGCTCGGTCAGGTTCAGGCCCGGCCCGTCGCGGCCCTCCTCGAGCACCTCGACCACCCGCAGCGAGTGCTCGTTGTGGCGGAAGCGACGGCCGTCGCGCTGCAGCGCCTCGTCCAGCACCTCCTCGCCGATGTGGCCGAAGGGCGGGTGCCCGAGGTCGTGGCCGAGCCCGATCGCCTCGGTCAGGTCCTCGTTCAGCCCCAGCGCCCGCGCCACCGTGCGCGAGATGAAGCTCGCCTCGAGCGTGTGGGTCAGCCGCGTGCGGTAGTGGTCCCCGGCCGGCGCCACGAACACCTGCGTCTTGTGCTTGAGGCGCCGGAACGCCTTCGAGTGCACGATCCGGTCACGGTCGCGCTGGAACGGCGTCCGCACCGGGCTGTCGGGCTCGGGCCGGTCGCGGTGGGCCGGGTAGGAGGGGGTCGCGAGCTCCCACAGGTACTCCGACTCCCAGGAGCGGACGCGATCCTCGAAGGTGGCGCTTGCGGTGCTCACGAATCGATGTTGGCACCCGCGTCGGCGTTCGCAGCCTGTGCAGCCGCGACGCGCGCGATCGGGACGCGATAGGGCGAGCAGCTGACGTAGTCGAGGCCGGCGCGGTGGAAGAAGGCGATGCTGTCGGGGTCGCCCCCGTGCTCGCCGCAGATCCCGACCTTGAGCTCGGGGTTCGCCGCGCGCCCGCGCTCCGTCCCCTTCTCGACCAGCTCGCCGACGCCCGGCACGTCGATCGTCTCGAACGGGCTGCGGTCGATGATCCCCTCCTCGACGTAGCGCCCGAGGAACTTCGCCTCGACGTCGTCACGCGAGAGCCCCAGCGCCGTCTGCGTCAGGTCGTTGGTCCCGAAGCTGAAGAAGTCGGCGTGCTCGGCGATCTGCCCGGCGACCAGGCAGGCCCGCGGCAACTCCAGCATCGTCCCGATCGAGTGCGGCACCTCGCGCCCGGCGGCCGCCTCGGCCTCGGCGGCGGCGCGCTCGACCACAGCGCGCGCCTGCTCGAGCTCGGTCTCATATGCGATCAGCGGCAGCATGATCTCGACGTGGGGCTGCTCGCCCTCCGCCTCGGCCACCTCCGCCGCCGCCTCGACGATCGCCCGCACCTGCATCTCGTAGATCGGCGGGTACAGCACCGCCAGCCGCACGCCCCTGGTCCCCAGCATCGGGTTCGCCTCGCGCAGGTCACGCGCGACCGCGAGGGCCGCGGATGCCCGTTCCAGCTCCGCGGCGCCCGCGCCGGCCTCGCCCGCGTCGGCGAGCTCCTGCTCGAAGTGCGCAACCGGCAGGAACTCGTGCAGGGGCGGGTCCAGCAGCCGGATCGTCACGGGTAGCCCCCGCATCTCGCGGAACAGGCCCGCGAAGTCGGCGCGCTGCAGAGCGCGCAGGTCGTCGAGCGCCGAGCGGAAGCGCTCGTCGGCCTCGCCCAGGCGATGCAGCCTCGCCCTCTCGGCCCCGGGGTCCTCCTGCTCGCGATCGTCGCGGACGTGGGCGCGCCGCCACTCCTCGGCCACGAGGAACATCAGCTTCACCAGCCGGTCGCGGTCCGCTCCGAAGAACATGTGCTCGGTCCGGCAGAGCCCGATCCCCTCGGCCCCGAGCGATCGCGCCTTGGCGGCGTCCTCGGGGTTGTCGGCGTTGGCGCGGACGCTGAGCCGCCGCAGCTCGTCGGCCCAGCCCAGCACGGTCCCGAACTCCTCGCTGACCTCGGGCTCGATCAGGGGCACGTCGTCGAGCGTGATCGCGCCGGTCGAGCCGTCGATCGCGATCACATCGCCGGCCCGCAGGTCGTGCCCGTTGACGTGCACCACCCCCACCGCGAGGTCGATGTCGAGCTCGGCGGCGCCGCAGACGCAGGGCCGCCCCATGCCGCGGGCGACGAGCGCCGCGTGGGACGCCTTGCCGCCCTCCGAGGTCAGGATTCCACGCGCGGCGTGGAAGCCGGCGACATCCTCGGCCTCGGTGAACGGCCGCACCAGGATCAGATCCTCGCGATCGTCCGCGCTGCGCTGGTCGCCGGCGCGCTCCACCGCCTCGTCGGCGCTGAGCACGATCGTTCCGCGCGCGGCGCCCGGCGACGCCGCCACGCCCCGGGCCAGGACCTCGTACTCGTGGCCGGGGTCGAAGGTCGGGTGCAGCAGCGCGTCGAGCTTGCCCGCGTCGATCGTCGCGAGCGCCCCCGCCTTGTCCAGCAGGCCCTCGGCGACGGCGTCGACCGCGAACCGCACCGCCGCCTGGGCGGGTCGCTTCGCGTTGCGGGTCTGCAGCAGGTAGAGGCGCCCCTCCTCGACGGTGAACTCGACGTCCTGCATGTCGCGGTAGTGGGCCTCGAGCGTCCCCAGCGCCTCGATCAGCTCGTCGTGCGGTCCGGGCAGCGCCTCGGCCATCTCGTCCAGGTCCTGGGTGTTGCGGACACCGGAGACGACGTCCTCCCCCTGGGCGTTCAGCAGGAAGTCGCCCGAGGGCTTCGGCGCGCCGGTGATCTCGTCGCGCGTGAAGGCGACGCCCGACCCCGAGTCATCGCCCTTGTTCCCGAACACCATCTGCTGCACGTTGACCGCGGTCCCCCAGGAGTCGGGAATGCCGTGCAGGCGCCGGTACTCGACCGCGCGGCGCCCGTTCCAGGACTCGAACACGGCCCGGATCGACGCCTCGAGCTGCGCGCTCGGGTCCTCGGGGAAATCCTCGCCCGTCTCCTCGCGGTAGATCACCCCGAAGCGCTCGGTCAGCGCCGCCAGGTCGGCGGCGTCGAGCTCGGTGTCGAGCTCCACCCCGCGCCCGTCCTTGGCCTCGGCGATCGCCTGCTCGTAGCGCTCGCCGGGGATGCCGCGGACGACGTTGCCGAACATCTGCACCAGCCGCCGGTAGGAGTCCCAGGCGAAGCGCTCGTTCCCGGTCTTCTCGGCGAGGCCCTGTACGGACCGCTCGTTCAGCCCGAGGTTCAGGATCGTGTCCAGCATCCCCGGCATCGAGTCGCGGGCACCGGAGCGGACCGAGACGAGCAGGGGGTCGTCCGGATCGCCCAGCAGCCGGCCCGCCCCCGCCTCCAGCCGGGCCAGCGCCTCGTCCACCTGGGCGTCCAGGCCCGCGGGCATCTCCTCAGCCGCCATGAAGGCGACGCAGGCCGCGGTCGTGATCGTGAAACCGGCCGGGACGCGGTCGGCGCCCAGCACCCGCGTCATCTCAGCGAGGTTGGCTCCCTTGCCGCCGAGCAGCTCGCGCATCTCGCGCGATCCATCGGCGAAGTCATGGACGTACCTGGTGTCGGTGGCGCTCGTCGGAACCTCCCTTGTCGGAGCGGATTCTATGAGCGCGGCGCTGAGTGATCGCCGGCGCGCGGTGCGGTGTCGTCGCCATTAGGCTGGCACCTCGATGCCGACCGCATTGATCACGGGCGCCTCATCCGGTATCGGCGAGGAGTTCGCCGCCCAGCTGGCCGCCCGCGGGCACCAGCTGGTGCTGGTCGCGCGGCGCGCGGAGCGGCTCGAGCGCCTCGCCGAGCGGCTCCCGACCACGGCTCACGCGATCGCCTGCGACCTCGCGACCGAGGCGCCGGCGCTGGCCGGACGGGTGGGCGAGCTGGAGATCGAGGTCGACCTGCTCGTCAACAACGCCGGCTTCGGGCTGCGGGGGCGGTTCAGCGAGCTGCCCTTGGAGCGCCAGGCCGAGATCGTGCGCGTCAACTGCGAGGCCGTCGTCACGCTCACCGGCGCCTTCCTGCCCGGGATGCTCGAGCGCCGCAGCGGCGGCGTCATCACCGTGGCCTCGACCGCCGGCATGCAACCCCTTCCCTACGAGGCCGTCTACGGGGCCAGCAAGGCATTCGCGCTGAACTTCACCGAGGCGCTCCACGCCGAGCTGCGGGGCAGCGGGGTGCGAGCGCTTGCGGTCAACCCCGGCCCGGTCCCGACCGAGTGGCAGCGGGTCGCCGGCTACGAGGAAGCCGGCGGCGAGATGATGCCCGGCGCGATCGAGGCCGACCAGGTGGTGCGCGAGGCGCTGGACTCCTACGACAAGGGCCGCCGCTCGATGGTGCCCGGCCGCTTCTTCCGCAACTTCATGCGGCTCAACGCCGTCACCCCCCGCGCCGTCAAGCTCGCCGTCTCCGAGCGCCTCTACCGCCCGAAGCGCTGAGAGCGGGGGCGAATCGGCGCCTCCTGACCGCTTGCCGTCGCTATGCCGACGGAGAACGGTCAGAAGCGGACAGCGAGCCGTGGAGCCTCGCCGCACGGCAGCGCGGCGTGATTACAGAAGCTGAGCCTATGCCGCGGCGCGGAGCCGCACGTGGGCGTGGTGCTCGAGGGTCTCGGTCACGGCGCGGTCGCTGAGGGCGGCGACCTGGCGGGGGGCGTCAGGGGCTTCCGCGAGGGGGCGGGCGAGCGCCTCGACCATGAAGCGGTGGGCCTGCCCGGTCAGCCGGAAACCGTCGCCCTCGCAGGCCGAGCAGACGACGCCGCCGGCCGGGCCCGAGAAGGCGCTCAGGTGCTCGGCCTCACCGCAGCGGGCGCAGCTCCCCAGCTCGGGCGAGAAGCCGGCCGCCAGCGCCAGCTTCAGCCGGAAGGCGAGCGCCAGGCCCGGGGCGCTCGCCGCGGCCGGGTCGGCGTCGAGCAGCGCCAGGTAGTTGCAGAGCAGGTTGTAGGCGGGCTCGTTGGCCTCGCCGTCGTCGAGCAGCCGCAGCACCGAGTCGCAGGCCCGCCCCGCCGCCATCAGCGCCGGGCCGTCGGCGCGCAGGCTCGCGTGCCCGTTCACGGTCGAGGCCGCGGTCACCGTCAGCAGATCGCCCCGGCCCTCGTACAGGACCATGTCGAGCCGGAAGAACGGCTCCAGCCGCCCCCCGAAGCGCGACTTCGGCCGCCGCGATCCCTTCGCGATCGCCCCGAACCGCCCCCGCGTGGCGGAATACAGGTGGACGATCCGGTCCGCCTCGCCGTAGCGGATGCTGCGCAGCACGACCGCCTGGGTCTTGACCGATCCGGGCACCCCGTCAAGTTGCCGCATCCCCCGGACGGCGATTTGCCGCAGCCCCGGACAGGGATATCGCCTGCTATCCCCGCGAGCGGTGCTCCCCCAGGGTCCCCCCGGGATACGGGGTATCCGATATCGCCCGGGATACGGGGTATCCGATATCGCCCGGGGATACGGGGTATCCGATATCGCCCGGGGATACGGGGTATCCGATATCGCCCGGGGATACGG
>VGBV01000116.1 GCA_016870325.1 Actinomycetota bacterium | reverse complement strand
CGACGTAGACGAGGAGACGATGGAGCTGGCGCACCGCCTGGCAGACTCCCGCGCATGAAGGTCCTCGCCTTCAGCGACCTGCACCGCGACCTCGGGGCCGCCGCGTCGCTCGTGGAGCGATCGGCGGAGGCCGACCTGGTGATCGGCGCCGGCGACTTCGCCTCCGTCCACGAGGGGCTGGAGGAGGCGGTCGCGGCGCTCGGCGGGATGGCGGCGCCGCTGCTGCTCGTTCCGGGCAACAACGAGACCGAGGAGGCGCTGCGCGCCGCGGCCGCCGGCCTCGAGGGCGCCGTCGTGCTGCACGGTGAGCCCTCCGAGGAGGCGGGCCTGACCCTGTTCGGCCTCGGCGGGGGCATCCCGACCACGCCATGGGATTGGAGCTTCGACCTCAGCGACGAGGAGGCCGAGGCGAAGCTCGCCGCCTGTCCCGAGGGGATCGACCTGCTGGTGCTGCACTCGCCGCCGCGGGGCCACTGCGACACCAGCGGCAGCGGCGATCACCTGGGCAGCCCAGCGCTGGCCGCCGCGATCGAGCGGATCGGGCCCAGGGTCGCCGTCTGCGGGCACATCCACGAGTCCTGGGGCGCCGAGAGCGCGATCGGGGAGACCCGTGTCTACAACCTCGGCCCGCAGGGACGGGTGATCGCGCTCTGAGCCTCCGTCGCTAGAGTCCCGCCCATGCCGGAACAGGACAGCCCCCGCGCGACCGAGGAATGGCGCGTCGAGGTCCACCTCGACGAGGACCAGCACGGCACCTCGCTCGGCGAGCGCCTGAAGACGCTCGACCTCGATGACGAGGCGCGCGAGCGCCTCGGCGGCAGCGTCATCGTCACCCGCGACGGCAGCAGCCTCTTTCTCTACGCCTGGCACGAGCCCAGCATCCGCGAGGCCGAGCGGGTCGTGCGCGAGCTGATGGAAGACGACGAGCTGACCGGCGAGGTGCAGTTGATGCGCTGGCACCCGGTCGCCGAGCAGTGGCGCCCCGCGGACGAGCCGCTGCCCCAGAGCGACACCGAGCTGCTGGCCGAGGAGCGCGCCGACGCCGAGGCCGGCCGGCGCGAGCGCGAGGCGACGGGCGAGTACCCGTGGGAGGTCGTGATCGACCTGCCCGACGTGCGCTCGACCCGCGAGCTCGGCGAGGAGCTGATAGGCCGCGGGCTGCCGGTCAAGCGCCGCTACAAGTACCTGTTGGTCGGGACTCCCACCGAGGAGGCGGCGATCGAGCTGGGCGAGAGCTTCCAGGGCAAGGTGCCCGAGGGCAGCCACGTCGGCATCCGCTCGAATCCGCACGACGCGCCGCTGCCGGCGTTCGTCTGGCTGGGCTCGCTGAAGCCCGGCGTCATGCGCGACCTCGGGATCTGATGCCGGGCGACAAGCCGCCGGCCGAGGCCGAGGGCGCAAGGCGGCGCTACGAGCGCGACAGCGTCGAGTTCGCCCGGGTCGCGACCTTCAGCGACGGCATGTTCGCGATCGCGATGACCCTGCTCGTAGTCGGCATCGAGGTCCCCGCCATCCCCGACACGAACAGCGTCAGCGAGCTCTGGGACGAGATCGCGGATCTGGAGGGCAGCCTGATCAGCTTCTTCATCAGCTTCGCGGTGATCGGCCGCTACTGGCTCGCCCACCACGAGTTCTTCGGACAGCTGAAGTGGCTCGACACACCCCAGATTGGGATCAACCTGATCTACCTCTGCTTCATCGCCTTCCTGCCCTTCCCGACCGGGCTGCTCGGCAACTTCTTCGAGAACCCGCTCGCGTTCACGATCTACGCGGTCTCGGTGGCCGTGGTCAGCGGCATGGAGCTGGTGGGTTTCCGCCGCGCGCACCGCAAGGGGCTGCTGCTGCGCCCAATGCCCGAGGACGTCTACCGCTGGGGAGCGATGCTCTCGTTCTCGCCCGTGGTCTTCTTCCTCGCCTCGATCCCGGTCGCCTTCGTCGACAGCACGCTCGCGGTGCTGGTCTGGCTGCTGATGTTCCCCTTCCAGGCGATCGCGACCCGCTGGAAGCCCGAGGGGGCCGACTACTACCTGGGGCATTGAGGGTCCGCGGAACGCCGGCGGAGTGAGGCCGGCGACCCGCGACCGCGGCAGCGCCTAGCGGACGGCCCCGCCGCCCGCGTTGACGAGCAGCCAGAGCCCACCGAACTCGAACACGTCCTGGCAGAGGATGACGCCAGGGCTGTCGTCGACGTAGAAATAGACGGGATGCCCGCCGTAGGTGACCTGGCGGCGGCCGTCGTCGCGCAGCGTGGTGCCGAGCTTCTTGCCCTTGACCCCCTTGCCGGCGACCGGCTTGCCCTTGGTGAAGAACGGCGGCCAGGCGGTGGCGCAGGCGTCGTAGCACTTGCTCGGGCCCTTCTTGTCCTTGGTGAACAGGTAGAGCGCCTTGCCTCCGCCGTTCATCAGGACCTTGCCGAACTCGCTCTTCTGGATCTTCACCTTGACGCCCTTCTTGGCCATCGCATCGGAGGCGGGCAGGCCCGCCGTGACGAGGGCGGCGAGAGCGGCGATCAGGAGGGCGCGGCGCATCTGCGGGCACCCTCGCCCTCGCCCCTCAAGCCCAGCTAAACGCAGATCCCTAGGCTGTTGCCCGCCCAGCCCCCGCGTCGAAAGGAACCGAGTTGAGTCAATCCCCGATAGTCGCCGCCCAGGACCTGGTGCGCGTGTTCGGCGAGGGTGACGCAGCCGTCCGCGCCATCGACGGGGTCAGCGTGGACTTCCCCGACGGAGCCTTCACCGCGATCATGGGCCCTTCGGGCTCCGGCAAGTCGACGCTGATGCACATGCTCGCCGGCCTCGACCGCCCGACCGAGGGCAGCGTCACGATCGACGGAGTCGAGCTGGCCGGGCTCGACGACGCCGAGCTGACCGAGCTGCGGCGAGACAAGATCGGCTTCGTCTTCCAGTTCTTCAACCTGCTGCCGGTGCTGACGGCCGACGAGAACATCCTGCTGCCGCTGTCGCTGGCCGGACGCGACCCCGATCCGAAGCTGCACGAACAGCTGGTCGCCGCGGTCGGCCTGGGCGACCGCCTCGGCCACAGGCCATCGGAGCTCTCCGGCGGCCAGCAGCAGCGCGTCGCGGTGGCACGGGCGCTGATCAGCGAGCCCGCGGTCGTCTTCGCCGACGAGCCCACCGGAAACCTGGACTCGAAGTCCTCCGACGAGGTGCTGTCGCTGCTGCGCGGCGCGGTGGACGAGTTCGGGCAGACCGTGGTCATGGTCACCCACGAAGCCCACGCCGCAGCGATCGCCGACCGGGTCGTCGTCCTGGTCGACGGCAGGGTCGTCGCCGACGAGGCGCCGGAGAGCACCGAGCAGGTGCTCGACCTGATGAAGCAGGTGGCCGCTTGAGCTCGATCGCGCTCCGCAACCTGGGCGCGCGCAAGCTCCGCACCTTCCTCACCGCCCTGGCGATCGTGCTCGGGGTGATGATGGTCGCGGGCACCTACGTGCTCACGGACACGATCGAGCAGTCCTTCGACAAGATCTTCACCGAGTCGAACGAGGGCGTCGACGCGGTCGTCACCTCGAAGCAGGTCGTCGAGACCGACGACGGCCAGGAGCCTCCGATCGAGGCGAGCCTGCTCGAGGCCGTGCGCGGAGTCGACGGCGTCGCCGAGGCCGCGGGCACGATCAGCGACCCCCAGGTTGCGATCATCGATCCCGACGGCGACCGCGTCGGCGGCGGCGGCGCCCCCACCTTCGCGTTCTCGACCACGCCGGAACGTTTCGATCCGCTCGAGTACCCCGAGGGAGGCCCGCCGCAGGCCGACGACGAGGTCGTGATCGACAAGGCGGCGGCCGAGACGGCCGGCTACGAGCTCGGCGACGAGGTCACCCTCGCCGGCAAGCAGGAGGCGAGTCGGTACACGCTCGTCGGCCTGGCGACGCTCGGCGACATCGAGTCCTTCGGCGGCGCCAGCATCGCGCTGCTGACCCTGCCCGAGGCCCAGCGGATCACCGGCAAGCAGGGCCGGTTCGACTCGATCACCGTGGCCGGGGCCGACGGCGTCAGCCAGGACGCGCTCGCCAATCGCATCGCCGCGGTCCTGCCCGACTCGTCCGAGGTCGAGACCGGAGAGGCGAACACCCAGTCCCAGCAGGACGACGTCGGTGAGTTCATCGGGATCCTGAAGACGGTGTTGCTCGTCTTCGCCGGTGTCTCGCTGTTCGTCGCCTCGTTCCTGATCTTCAACACCTTCTCGATCACCGTCGCCCAGCGCACTCGCGAGTTCGCGATGCTGCGCACGCTCGGCGCAAACCGGCGCCAGATCATCACCTCGCTCGTGATCGAGGCGCTCGCGATCGGGCTCGCGGCATCGGTCCTGGGGCTGCTGGCGGGGATCGCATTCGCGCCGGTGATCGGGCTGCTGTTCGACGTGCTTGAGATCGGTCTGCCCAAGGAGGGCACCGTGGTGGAGACGCGCACGATCGTGACCGCGATCGTGCTCGGGACCGGCCTGGCGGTGCTCGCGGCGCTGGTCCCGGCGCTGCGCGCCACCCGCGTACCGCCCGTCGTCGGCCTGCGCGAGGGCGCATCGCTCGAGACCTCGGCGGGCCGGCGCCGGCGCGGGCTCGTCGGCCTCGCGCTCGCGGTGATCGGGATCGTGCTGATGGCGCTCGGGCTGTTCGGCGTGCTCAGTCCCGGCGAGGCATGGCTCGGGGTCGGCGCAGCCGTCGTCTTCATCGGCGTGGCGCTGCTGAGCCCGCGGCTGGTGCGGCCGCTCGCCTCGATCGTCGGCATGCCCCTTCAGCGCCTCAGCGGCGTCGCCGGTCGCCTCGCGCGCGAGAACTCGATCCGCAACCCGGGGCGAACCGCGACCACCGCCGCCGCGCTGATGATCGGGCTGGCGCTGGTCTCGTTCGTGACCGTGTTCGCCGCCGGGCTCAAGGGCTCGGTCGACAAAGCGATCGACGAGGGCATCACCGCCGAGCTGCGGCTCTCCAACACCGACGGCTTCTCCGACATCCCGGCGCGGACCGCGACCGCGATCGAGGGGGTCGAGGGCGTCGAGGCGGCCTCGCCCTACCGCTACACACAGGCGCTGATCGAGGGCGACAAGGGCTTCCTCTCGCTGGTCGATCCCGCCACGGTCAACGACGTCTTCGACTTCGACTGGCGCGAGGGCTCGGCCGAGACCGCCGCCGGGCTCGGGCCCACCGACGCCGTCGTCGACGACAACTGGGCCCGCGACAACGGGCTCGGCGTGGGCGACGCCTTCGCCGTCACCACGCCCTCGGGCCGGGAGATCTCCTACACCGTGACGGGCACGATCAAGGACAACACCGACTTCTTCGGCGACTACTTCGCCTCGGACGCCAACGCCGCCGCCTACAACGAGGCCGACAACATCACCAGCTCCTTCGTGCGCCTCGCCGACGGCGCCGACGAGGAGGCGACCCGCGAGCAGATCGAGGGCATCGTCGACACCGGCTTCCCCACCGTCCAGACCCAGAACCGCCAGGAGATCAAGGACTCGATCGGCGACGAGCTGAGCCAGCTGCTCGGCGTCGTCTACGCGCTGCTCGGCCTGGCGGTGATCGTGTCGCTGTTCGGGATCGTGAACACGCTGGCGCTCTCGATCTACGAGCGCACCCGCGAGCTCGGGCTGCTGCGCGCGGTCGGCATGTCGCGCCGCCAGGTGCGACGCATCATCCGCTACGAGGCGGTGATCACCGCCCTGATCGGCGCCGTGCTCGGCCTGGTGCTGGGGGTCGTCTTCGCGATCCTGGTCAGCCGCCCGCTCGCCGACGAGGGCTTCACGTTGGTGATCCCGGTCGCGACGTTGCTGGTGTTGATGGTGCTGGCGGCGATCGCCGGGGTGCTCGCGGCGATCGCCCCGGCGCGGCGCGCCTCGCGCCTTGACGTGCTCGACGCGCTCGCCTACGAGTAGCGGGCGGCCGCGGGGGGCGGGCGCCGCCCGGCCAAGCTCGGGCGGCGGCCGTGTAGGGGCGGGCCACCCCGTAGGCTCCTGCGGTGGGCACCGCGCTCGTCTTCTCGCTGATTGCCTCGAGCGCGCTCGTGATCGGGGCGGCGATCGGGATCTGGCGACCGCCGTCGAAGCGGATCACGGCGGGCCTACTCGCGTTCGCCTCGGGCGCACTGATCACCGCAGTCGCGTTCGAGCTGTTCGAGGACGCCTTCGACCACGGCGGCGCGCTCGCGGCGGGCGGCGCTTTCATCGCCGGCGCCCTCGCCTTCATCGCCGTCGACACCCCTCTCGAGCGGCGCAAGGAGCGCAGCTTGGGAGAGGGCGACGCGGTCGGGCTGGCGCTGCTGGCGGCGGTGACGCTCGACGGGATCCCCGAGAACCTGGCGATGGGCGTGTCGCTTGTCGAAAACTCCAATCCGGCGCTGCTCGTGGCGATCTTCGCCTCCAACCTGCCCGAGGCGATCGTCGGCGCAACCAAGATGCGAAACGCGAACTCCCACCCGCCCGCGAGGATCATGCTGATCTGGGTCGTGACGGCGATCCTGCTGGCGATAGCGGTCGTGATCGGCTACGGCGCGCTCGAGGGCGTCTCGGGCGAGACGCTGGCGCTGCCGCTGGGATTCGCGGCCGGCGCCGTGCTCGCATCCCTCTCAGACACGCTGATGCCCCAGGCTTTCGAGGAGGCCGACCACAACCCGGCGATCGCCCTCGCCACCGCGCTCGGCTTCCTGCTCTCGTTCCTGATCGCGACCGGCTGAGGCCCGGGCCGGCTCAGCCGAGGTCCTCGAGCGCCGCCATCGCCGCGTTGCGCCCGTTCAGGGCGATCACCGAGCCGGCGGGGTGGGTCGCGGCTCCGCACAGATACAGGCCCGCGACCGGCGTGCGGTGGTCGAAGCGCCGCTCCCACATCTGGTCGGGGGTGACCTCGCCCTGGAAGATGCAGCCGCCCGTGAGCCCAAGCCGCTGCTCGACGTCAGGTGGGCCGAGCACCTCGAGGTGCTCGACGCAGTCGTGGACGTCGGGGACGTGCACCGCGATCGCGTCCAGGACCATGCGGCCGATCTCCTCGCGGCGCGAGTCCCAGTCGCCCGAGGCGAGCTCGTAGGGGGCGTACTGGCAGAAAGCGCTCATCGTCTGGCGCCCCTCTGGGGCCACAGACGGGTCATAGGCGGTCTGGAAATAGAGCTCGAC
>VGBV01000115.1 GCA_016870325.1 Actinomycetota bacterium | reverse complement strand
GACGTCGACCAGCGCCTCCGCCGCGTTCCAGTTCTGGAACTCCGGCCGGAACCCGCCCGCGTCCGCGATCAGCTCGAACGCCTCCGGACTCAGCACCGAGCGCAGCAGGTCCCACAGGCCGACGTCCGCGAGCGGGCGCCCGTCGTGGGTCAGCTCCCGCTTGCGTTCGTCCCACTCCCCCGGGGACAGCTCGCCGGCGTCTGGGACCAGTGTCCGCACGGCCGCGGCGAAGATCTGCTCCGGCGTGCGCCCGCGCTCTTCCTTGCCGAGCTCGTACGGGACCGTCTCGGGATCGGACCACTGCTCGGCGGTGAACCGGCGCCCGCGCAGGAACATGAGGTCGTGGGGATCGCCGCCGCGCAGCGGCTCTCGCGCCAGCCCCAGCTCCTCGACCACCCCCGTCACCAGCGGCTGCGTGGTGATGATCGCGATCCCCCCGAGCTCCCCCCGCAGCTCCGGCGCCTGCGGCGGTGTCAGCGTCCACAGCCGCCCGCCGACCCGGTCGGACGCCTCGAGCACCGCCACCCGGGCGTCGGGGCGCGACTCCACGATCCGCCACCCGCAGTACAGGCCGGCGACGCCGGCGCCGATCACGGCGACGTCGAGCGGGCCCCGGTCCGCGCCACTCACGAGCGTCGCCGCGGCAGCCCCAGCGCCAGCAGCGCGGCGACGAGCTCCAGCCCCGCGATCACCTTGAACACGTCGCCGAGCGCCTCGACGAAGCTCTCGTCCACCGCCCGCTCGATCCGCTCCGCCTTCGCCCGGCTGTAGCCCTCCACCGCCTTCTGCGAGCGCTCCGACCCGGTCACCACCTGGTCCAGGGTCTCGGTCTCGCTCGCCGAAACGCTCACGCCCGCCCGCGACAGCGCGTCCGGGAGATCGCCGCGGGCGATGCCGCCGAACGCGGCGGCGAACGTCGCCACCCCGAGCGTCGCCCCCACCATCCCGGTCGTCAGCAGGATCCCGGACGCGGTCGAGCGCCGCAGCTCGGGCACCGCCTGGATCGCGGCCACGTTCTCCGGCGTGATCTGCAACCCGAACCCGATCCCGGTCACCACCAGGCCGGGTACCAGGGCGCCGGGGCCGTCGCCCACATCCACGGTCGACAGCAGGAACACGCCGGCGGCGACCGCGAGGATCCCGGCGACCATCGGCGTCCGCGGCCCCAGCCGGTCGGTGAGGATCCCGCTCAGCGGCGATAGCACGAAGATCATCGCGGTCAGCGGCAGCAGCAGCACTCCAGCCGCCAGCGCCGAGCGGTCGTCGATGTTCTGCAGCTGCAGCGGCAGCACGAACAGGACCGCCGCGAGGGTGACGTTCCCTATCAGCAGCACGCCGAGCGAGATCAGGAAGGAGCGGTCGCCGAACTCGCGGAACGGGATCAGCGGCGAGGACGAGCGCAGGTCGATCGCGACGAACGAGACGCAGAGGACTACGGCCGCCGCCAGCAGCGCCAGCACCGCGGGCGAGTCCCAGCCCCACACCCCGCCCTGACCCAGGGCGAGGATCAGCGCCGTGAGGCCGGCGGCGAAGGTGAGAGCGCCGGGCGTGTCCACCCCGCCCCGGTCCTCGGCCCGCGACTCGCGGCACACATAAGCCGCCAGCGCCACCGCGCCCAGCACGAGCGGCACGTTCACCCAGAAGATCGCCCGCCAGTCGATCGCGTTCGTGAGCCCGCCTCCGATCAGCGGGCCGAGCGCGGACCCGATCCCCGAGGCCGCGCCCCACACCCCGATCGCCCATCCCTGGCGGCCGGTGGGGAACGCGTCCACGATCAGCGCCAGCGAGCTCGGCCCCGCGATCGCCGAGCCGACGCCGAGGATCGCCACCCCCGTGATCAGCCACGCGGTGTTCTGCGCGGTGGCCGCGACGATCGCACCGGCGCAGAACACGAAGCCGCCGACGATGAACAGCCGGCGGCGGCCGAACAGATCCCCGACCTGGCCCATCACGACGAGCAGCGCCGCGACCGCGAGCGTGTACGCGTTCACCATCCACTGCAGGCCGGTGAACGAGCTCCCCAGCTCGTCGTGGATGTCCGGCAGCGCGACCGGGATCTCCGACGTCGGCATCCACATCAGAGCGCTAATCACGCTCATCGCGCCCAGCACCAGCAGTAGACGCCTTGTCTCCGCCACCGTGCGCCGATCGTATCGGCCGCCCCCGGATACACTCGTGCCCGCAATGCCGCGGCTGCTGATGATCAAGGGGTTCGGCGGGCCGGCGGCGACGATCTTCGCCCCCCTGTTCGCGGAGCTCGGCGAGCTGTCGGTGATCTACGAGCGCACCGAGACCACCTTCCTCGACCTCGACCCGGCGGCGGAGCGCGAGGCGGTGGAGGCGGTCGGCGCCTACGTCGAGGTGGGCTCGCCGGAGGAGATCCCGGCGGCGGCGCTGGCGGAGGCGGCCGAGCGCCCGCCGGACGGGATCATCACCCTGAGCGAGCCGCTGCTGCGGACGACGGCGGAGATCGCCCGCGAGCTGGGCCTCTCGCACACGAACCCGGTCGAGACGGCGCGGATCGTCACCGACAAGTACGAGCAGCGCGAGGCGCTGCGCCGGGTCGGTATGCCGACCCCGCGTCACGCGCGGATCTCGTCCGCAGCGGACCTCGACCCGGCGCTCGAGGCCGTCGGCCTCCCCGCGGTGCTGAAGCCCGCGTTCGGCGCCGGCTCGATGCTGATCTTCGAGGTCGACTCAGCCGCCGACCTCCATCGCCACTACGGCGAGGCGATCGAGCGCCACTGTCGCTCCGAGCTCGTCCGCGGGACCGACCCGGTGTTCGACCTGGAGCAGCGGATCCCCTCGGAGGACTGGCACGGCGACGAGCGGTTCGGGAACTACGTCAGCGTCGAGGTGCTGATGGCGGGCGGCGCGTTCCACGCCCTGAACGTCTCCGACCGCACGAGGCAACTCCCCCCGTTCCGCGAGACCGGGCTGCTGCTCCCGTCGAGCCTCCCGCCCGACCGCCGGACGGAGCTGATCGACGCTGCCCGCGGCGCGTGCGAGGCGATCGGCGCCACCGACGGCCCATTCCACGTCGAGGTGATGACCACCCCCGACGGCCCGGTCGTGATCGAGATCAACGGACGCGTCGGCGGCTCGATCCCCTACATCTACGAGCAGATCACCGACGTGGAGCTGTTTCGCGAGACGGCGAAGATCGCGCTCGGGATCGAGCCGATCACGGCGCCCGAGTTCGACGGCCACGGCGGGATGTTCAACATCCATGCGCCCGGCGAGGGCGCGGTGACGAAGCTGGAGGGCCTCGACGCCGCCCGCGAGCTGCCCGGGGTGCGCCAGATGATGGTCGCCGTGCACGAGGGCGACCGGGTGAGCTCGATGCTCGGCCTGCTGGGCGGGATGATCCGCGTGATCGCCGCCGCGCCCACCGTCGACGAGCTGTTCGCGATCCGGGAGCGGGTGATGGAGACGGTTAGCTACGAGGTGGGCTAGGCGCCCGCCGCATCGCGGTACGGCGCGATCACGGCGTCCCATCCCGCCCGGTTGCGGTCGCGCATCGTCTCCGCACGGGCGCCGAAGGTCTCCCAGCCGCCGTGCACGATCGCGACCCGGGTGCCTTCGTCGTCGGGGCTGAAGGTGACCTCGACCTCGGTCGCGTCGGCCGGGTCCCAGGCGATGTGCCACAGGTAGGCAAGCCGCCGCGGCGGCTCCCAAGCGGTCACCCGGCCCCATTCGTGCTCGAAGCGGCGACCAGTCACTCCTCCCGTCCTTCACTCCCCGGCCGCTCCACCCATCGCCGGGACCTGCTTGTTACCGTCGCCTTAGGTGGCGGCAACACCGCTCGCAACATCGAGCTGCTCTGCGAGAGCTGCAATCGCGAGAAAGGCGCGCGGATCCGGTGAAGGTCGTCGGCTACGCGCGACGCTCCCGCGAGCGCCACAACGGATTCGGTCTTGAGGAACAGGAGGACCGCATCCGTCGCTGGGCGGACTACCGCGAGGCCGACGTCGTCGCCATCCTGCGCGACGACGACACGTCGGGGATCGCCGAGCCAGAGCAGCGCCCCGGCCTCGGTGAGGCGCTCCGCCTGCTGCGCGAGGGGGATGCCGATGCGCTGGTTGTCGCGAAGTTCGACCGGCTCAGTCGCAGCGTCCACGGGTTCAGCGACGTGCTTCGCGCCTCGGAGCGCGAGGGCTGGAAGCTGGTCTGCCTCGATCCGGAGGTGGACTTCACCACCGCGATCGGGCGGGGCTGGGCGACGATGCTGACCGTGTTCGCCGACATCGAGCGCGAGGCGTTCGTCAACCGGATGCGGGGTGGAAGGGCAGCGAAGCAGGCGAGGGGTGGGTACGTCGGCGGGCACCGGCTGCACCGACGCTACGGCTACCGCCTCGTCGAGCACGCCGACGGCAAGCGGGACTACGAACCGGTGCCCGCGGAGCAGCGCGCCATCGCTGAGATCCGGAAGCTGCGCGACGGCGGCATGACCTTGCAGCAGGTGGGCGAGGAGCTGGAGCGGCGCGGCGTCCCCGGCCCGACCGGCAACGGCTGGAACCGCCCCACCCTCCACCGCATCCTGAAGCGGGAAGTGGCTTAGGCCGGCGGGAGTGACCCGCCCACGAGCGGTGCTCTCGGGCCGATGGCGGCGGTCCCGCCCGGGGGTGGCGGAGTTACCCCCGCCGACCGAGACCCGGCCTCACGCGGCCCGAGCTCGTTGCCCGCCCCCCGCCCGGTAGGCGGGACGGCTTCGGGGCGGCGAGGACCGCAAAGGCCGACCCCGGACTTCTAGTTCTAGAGAAAACCCCGTGTTACAACGGAGCTTGGCGCTGAGCACGAGCGGCTACGGGGGCGTCCGATGTCAGGACGCCCAGGACGGAGTGAACGCCGCATCGACCGCCAGCGCCGCCGCTGCGCCCTCGATGGGTGCGTCTGCGGGGAACATCTCCCGGATTACGCGGAGCCTCTGGACCGATCTGAGCGTGCGCACGATGCGTTGCCGCTGCTCGGGTTGTAACCCGTAGGCGTCCATCACGAGTTGCTCGATCTCAAGGTCAAGCTCGTGGCCGTCCTCGGGGTTGAGTCCCATCCGCTGCCGGGCCTTGCGCGAGATCGCCGGCTCGGTCACCGCGGCCGCCGTGCGCCCGGGCCGCCCGCCGAAGGGTTCCTAGAACCGGCGACGCGCCGGCCGGCCAGGGACTCCGCTCTGCTTCGAGTGCGCTCACACCCGGCGGCGCGCACGCTAGGGTCGAAGCGCGACTCAGCGCCCCGCCGGGTGTTGACTACTCACTCGCACGGGACGGAAGGGGGAGCAGGTGAAGCGCCTGAAGCCACATCTCAGCTACGCCAACGTCGTCGCCACCCTGGCCCTGATCGTCGCCATCTCCGGCGGCGCCACCGCCGTAGCCATCACCGCCTCCAAGAACTCCGTCACCACAAAGTCAATCCGCAAGGGCGCGGTGCGAGCGAAGGCGCTTGGGCCGGTGGTGTCCCGAACGGCTCAAGGGGATTTCCAGGCAATCGCCCGCTGCAAACCCAGCGAACGCGTCTTGGGTGGCGGAGGATCCGTCGACCCAGCGAGTGGTGCCGGCGCCATTCAGAAGTCGCAGCGCGCCGACAACGGCTGGGGCGTTGTGGCGATCACGGTCGAAGGCACCCCCACGTCACTCGGGGTTAGGGCTTACGCCTACTGCCTCAAGAACTAGCCGCGAACGGTGACCATCCGAAGTAGGGAGTGTCCCGGGCTGTACGGGTAGTTCCCCTGCTTCTTGACACGTGCCCTGAACGTGTACTGGGCAAGACCGAAGGTCTGGGTGAAGCGGTAGAGACCGCGGAACTCGCCCCTCGAGTCAGCCCTGACCTGCTTGAACGTCCGCCACTTCCGCCCCGCGCGCGCCTGCAGGCTGATCCCGCGGCCGTCGGCGTTGGGGCCCGGTATCCGCCCGCGGAAGCGGACGTTCTGGCCGTTGTGAAGCATCTTCCGCCCCACGACCTTGAAGGTGGGGACGACGACGGATTCGAGCCGCAGCCCCTCCTCCTCCCGAACCGCGTCGTCGTAGCGGTAGACGACGTCGAACAGCCGAGACGGACCGGGGTCAACGTCGAGTGCGAAGCTGCCGTCGTTCCTGACCTTCGCGGTGTCGACGAGCTCGCGGCCGTCGCCGGGCAGATCGACATTCTCGTACAGGCAGACGGTCGAGCCGGCGACGTTGCCGGGGCCATCGAGCGTCCCGCGCGCGGTCGCCCCTCGGTCGGATCGCACGCGGATCGCATCTGCAGGCAGACCGTTGCCGGACTGGAGGACTGCGCCGATCGCCGTCGCCTCGGTTCCACCGGAGCTGGGACAGCTGTTGTCCACCTGGATCGTGCGCGTCTCGCAGGTGGAGTTCCTTGCCCGGGGGTCGAAGGAGAGGTCGTGGACGCAGGCCTCGATCGAGTTCTCACCGTCCGGCAGCGTCTCGGTGTTGACGGGGATGTTCCAGTTGGCGAAGGTCGGGCAGGGCTTGAAGGATCTCGCCGGACCGTTCGGGATCAAATCGCAAGCGGTTTGGCGCTCCTCGATAACGACGCCGTTCGCCTTGACTGTCACGCCCGCGAGCGAGGCATTGTCAGTGGCGCTCACGCTGATCGATTCGGATCCACGTCGAACACCTCCCGACACCAGAGCGCCGGAAAGGGCGATGACCTGTGGCTTTGTTCCATCGGAGATCGTGAAATAGAGGTTGCGGGCGTAGGCGGCCGCCTGACCGCCGGGTGCGGGAGTGCAGTTGCCCGGACATTCGAGCCACAGGTTGAAAGCGCGCCCGATGATCGGGACGGTCACGATTGAGTTCCAGCCCGCCGGGTACGGAGGGGTCCGCCAGGTGCCCGCGCCCGGGATCGCGACTGAGGCTCCGTGTCCTCCGGCGTTGACAAGCTTGAACTGGAAGGCAACCTCGCTGAAGACGGCTCCGCTAGGAGCCGGGAAGCTCCAAACGCCATATGCGTAGCTGGAACCCACGCCGCCGGTGTTGGTGACCTGCATGCCGACATCGCCCTCGAGGATCGCGGCGCAGTCCGTGCTCCGCGGATAGACAGACGTATTGGTGCTTGATGCGGCATCCGGCGCCGATGGATTCAGCGTCGAGCACTCCGTCGCTACGTAGGTACCTGCGCTCGCGCTTTCGGCGCCGAAGAGGGCGGCCAGCGCCACCGACGCAACGAGTGCGCGGCTGAAGGTCCTTGCGACGCGC
>VGBV01000114.1 GCA_016870325.1 Actinomycetota bacterium | reverse complement strand
CCTCAGTGCCCGGGGATGAACTCGGGCACGTCGAGGACGAGCCCGCCGTTGGTGGAGCCCGGCATCGTCGGGCGGCGGTCCTGGCCGCGGCCGCGGCCGCCGTCACCGTAGAGGTCGTCGGCGCTCTGCAGACGGGCGTTGCGGGCGCCGCGCGAGCGGCGGTCGCCGTCGCTGCGCCAGTCGGCGGCGGGGTCGCTGTAGCGGTCCTCGCGCTCGCGCCGGTCGCGGTCATCGCCCCGCGGCTCGCGAGGGCCGTCACCGCGCTTGTCGCGGTGGTGGCGGCGCGCGAAGGGAGAGTCGAAGCGGGTCGCGATCACCGTGATCCAGACCTCCTCTTGCATGTCCTCGTCGATCGAGGCGCCGAAGATGATGTTGGCGTCGGGGTGAGCCGCCTGCTGCACGATCGCCGCGGCCTCGCTCGCCTCGATCAGCGAGAGGTCGGGGCCGCCCGTGATCGAGAGCAGCAGCGAGTGCGCTCCCTCGACCGAGCTGTCGAGCAGCGGGGAGGCGACCGCCTTCTCGGCCGCGAGCATCGCGCGGTGCTCGCCCACACCCATGCCGATGCCGAGGATCGCGTCGCCGGCCTCGAGCATGGTCGTGCGCACGTCGGCGAAGTCGAGGTTGATCAGGCCGGGCAGCATGACCAGATCGCTGATGCCCTGGACCGCCTGGCGCAGGACGTCGTCGGCGACCCGGAAGGCGTCGGTGATCGAGGTGCGGCGCTCGAGGATGTTGAGCAGGCGCTCGTTGGGGACGACGATCATCGTGTCCACCTCGGCGCCGAGGGCGGCGATGCCCTCCTCGGCCTGGGCGGCGCGGCGCGCGCCCTCGAAGCCGAACGGCTTGGTCACGGCGGCGACGGTCAGGGCGCCGACGTCGCGGGCCAGCTTGGCGACCACGGGTGCGGCACCGGTCCCGGTGCCGCCGCCGGCGCCGGCGGCGAGGAAGACCATGTCGGAGCCCTTCAGCAGGCTCTTGATCTTGTCCTGCTCCTCGAAGGCGGCGCTGTAGCCGACCCTGGGGTCCGAGCCCGAGCCCAGCCCGCGGGTCAGCTCGGCCCCCATGTGCAGGGTGACGTCGGCCCCGGAGGACTGCAGCGACTGAAGATCGGTGTTGATCGCGACGAACTCGACGCCGGGTACGCCGGCCTCGACCATGCGGTTGATCGCGTTGACGCCGGCCCCCCCGACGCCGACGACGCGCAGCACCGCCTGGTGGGTGCGGGGGACGACCGCGAAGCGGGCGGTGTCGGGCTCGTCGCGGCCATAGGCCGGGCGGACCTCGTCGCGGTCGCCTCCCATCAGGCGCTGCAGCCCCTCGTGCTCGATCTCGACGGCCTCGGCGACCTCGGCCACGTGCTTCTGGTGGTGGCGCTCGCGCCGCTCGACCTCTTCCACGGCCGGGTCCCTGGCGGGCTCCAGCATCACCTCGGCCCGAGGCTCGGGCGCGCCGGCGGGGGCCTGATCCTCGACCTGGACGTCCTCGGCCGGCGGCTCCGCCACCGGGGCCTCCTCGATCGTGGTCTCCTCGACGAGGGTCTCCTCGACGGGGGTCTCCTCGACGAGCGCCTGCTCGCCGGTGGCCGGCTCGGGCTCGATCCGCTCGACGCGGATGTCGACCTCCTCGACGGCGACCTCGACGCCGGAGGCGGCGGCGCGGGTGTCGGTCACGGTCACCTCCGCCTCGGCCACCGCGACCGACTCGTCGGTCGAGCGAAAGAGGTCGGCGAGGGGGCCCTCGCGCATGCTCGCGCGCTTGCCCCTAGCCATGGGAGAGCACCTCGTCGGCGAGGTCGCGGTAGTACTTGGCGGCGTTGCCGTCGGGGTCGTACTTGAGCACCGAGGTCCCCCGGACCGGCGCCTCGGCGAACTTGATCGCCTTGCGGATCCGGGATTGGAAGACGAGCTCGCCGAAGTTCTCCTCGAGGATCTCCACCGCCTCCTTGGCATGGACGGTGCGCGAGTCCAGCATCGTCGGCAGGATGCCCTCGATCTCGACCCCTGGGTTGAGGTTCTCGCGGATCATCTGCAGCGTGTTCTGGAGCTGCACGAGGCCGCGCATCGAGAGGTACTCGCACTGGACGGGCACGATCACCTTGTCCGCGGCCGTCAGCGCGTTCACGGTCAGCAGGCCGAGGCTGGGCGGGGTGTCGATGCAGACGAAGTCGTAGTTGGGGCGCTCGGCGTCAATCGCCTTCTGCAGGGCGCGCTCGCGGCCGATCTGGGCGCTCATCGCGATCTCGGCGCCGGCCAGGTCGATCGAGGCGACGGCGACGTCGATCTCGCGCTCGACGATCACCTCGCGCAGCGGCATCCGGTGCACGAGCACGTCGAACAAGCTCTTCTCGACCTTGTCGGGGTCGACGCCCTGGCTCATCGTCAGGTTGCCCTGCGGGTCCATGTCCACTGCGAGCACGCGGTGGCCGGACTCCTTGAAGGCGACCGCCAGGTTCAGCGCCGTCGTCGTCTTGGCGACGCCGCCCTTCTGGTTGGCGAAGGCGATCACCTTGGCGCCGCCGCTGCCCTTGGGCTTGGCGGGCTGGGCGGCGGGCGCCTTGGACTTGGCCTTGGACGAAGCCGCGCTCTTTCGGTTCCTGCGTGCCATCTGTGGGCTTTTTCGCAGGCGGGAGCCCGTTTCCTGCCGTGCCTCTGCAGGTTTCTTCCCGCGGGTCGTCAGGCCGCAGGCAATTGGAGCGGCGCGTCAGCGCCGCGACTGATGTGGGCGGCCGCTACGACCCCGACTGATGCTGGGCCGCACGAGTCCACGGCCCCACATTGGCATCATCCCCGCGGTGCCCGACCTGTTCGAGAAGCGCCTCGTGTTCGTCACCGGAAAGGGCGGCGTCGGCAAGTCGACCGTGTCGATCGCCCTCGGCCTGGCGGCGGCCGAGCGGGGCCTGCGCACCATCGTCTGCGAGGTCGCCTCGCAGGAGAACGCCTCGCGCGTGTTCAAGAAGGGCGAGGTCGGCTTCAACGAGGTCGGGGTGGCCGACAACCTTTGGGCGATCTCGATCGACCCCGACGAGAGCCTGCGCGAGTACCTGCTGCTGCAGCTGAAGGTGCGCGCCGCGCGCGACCTGCTCATGCGCAGCAGGATCTTCAACTACCTCACGGCCGCGACCCCGGGGCTGAAGGAGATGGTCACGATCGGCAAGATCTGGGAGCTGGCGGGAACGGACCGCAGGGTGAAGAAGGGCCGCCAGTACGACCTCGTGATCGTCGACGCCCCGGCGACCGGCCACGGGGTCGGCTTCCTGCAGACCCCGCGGACGTTCGCCGGGATCGCCCGCGTCGGCCCGATCCACAACCAGGCCAAGGCGCTGGACGCCTTCATCACCCAGCACGAGACCACCGGCGCCGTGATCGTCTCGCTGCCCGAGGAGATGCCCGTCAACGAGTCCGCCTCGCTCGAGCGGCAGCTGACCGAGGACGTCGGCGTCGAGGTCGACCGCGTCTACATGAACGCGATCTACCCGGAGCGCTTCAGCTCCGAGGAGGCGCGCAAGCTCGAGCGCGTGCTCGAGATCACCCAGGGGCCGCCCCACGCCGCCGTCCGCGCCGCCCTCTCCCAGCACCGCCGGGCGAACGCCCAGCGAGAGCAGCTGGCGAGGCTGCAGCGGAGCATCCGGGTACCGGTCAGCACGCTCCCCTTCATCTTCAAGCCGCGCCTCGACGTCGGCGAGCTGCGGCGCCTGGCCGGGGAGCTGGGCTGATGCCGAGCGCCGATGAGATCCTCCGGGACCGCAGCATCTGCATCTGCGCCGGCAGCGGCGGCGTCGGCAAGACGACGACGTCGGCCGCGCTCGCGGCCGGCCTCGCGGCGCGCGGCCATAGGGTCTGCGTGCTCACGATCGATCCCGCCAAGCGCCTCGCCGACTCGCTCGGGCTGGAGGAGCTGGGCAACGAGCCTCGCCAGGTCGATCCGAAGCTGTTCGAGGAAGCCGACGTCGAGATGCGCGGCGAGCTCTGGGCGATGATGCTCGACGCCAAGGCGACCTTCGACGAGCTGGTCAGAAAGCAGGCGCCCGACGAGGAGACGCGGGACCGAATCCTCCAGAACCGCATCTACCGCCAGATCTCCAACGCGCTCGCCGGATCGCAGGAGTACATGGCGATGGAGAAGTTGTTCGAGATCAACCACGAGGGCCGCTTCGACTTCCTCGTGCTCGACACCCCGCCCTCGCGCAATGCGCTCGACTTCCTCGACGCGCCCAAGCGCCTCACCCAGTTCATCGAGGGACGCGGCATGCAGATGTTCATGAAGCCGACCGGCATCGCGACCAAGGTCGTCGGGCGCACCAGCTCGATGATGTTCAGCGTGCTGAAGCGGGTCGTCGGCATCGACCTGCTCGCCGACCTCGGCGAGTTCTTTCAGGCGTTCAGCGGCATGGTCGACGGCTTCCGGGAGCGCGCAAAGCGCGTCAACGAGCTGCTCGCCGACCCCGCGACGACGTTCATGGTCGTCTGCGGCCCGCAGGGCGAGCCGATCGAGGAGGCCGTCTACTTCCACCGCAAGCTGGTCGAGGCGAAGCTGCCCGTCGGCGGCGTGATCGTGAACAAGGTCCACTACGCGACCGAGGCCGACCTCTCGGACAGCGGCGTCGCCGACGAGCTCAGCGGCCCGCTCGGCGACGAGCTCGCCGAGCGCGTGGCCGCCAACTTCCGCGACTACCAGGCGCTCGCCAAGCGCGACGCCCACAACGTCGACCACCTCGCCCGCGAGCTCCAGGCCAAGGCCGTGATCCGCGTCCCCTACATGGACGAGGACGTCCACGACCTCACCGGCCTGCTCAAGATCGACCGCTACCTGTTCGCAAGCGAAGCCGAACGCAACCAACTGGCCGCCGCCGGCACCAGCTGACCCCGGCCCACCGAAGTCGTGAACGCTTTCAGCCCCCATAGGGGCGAAATCCGTTCCCTACCGGGCCGGCGCGTCAGCTCGACTTGCGCCGCTCGTAGCTGAGCTCGCCCACGTCCCAGTCCGTCGCGTCGGGTACCGGGAACAGGTAGGCGACGCGGTCGGCCGCCTCGCCGTCGAGCTCGCGGCCGCCGTCGGGACGCTCGCGCCGGGGGCTCGCGAAGGCGGGCCACTCGACCTCGTCGGGGCCCTCTCCGGCGCTGAACCAGTCGGCCTTCGGCTCCTCTTCGCGCGAGGGGCCGAGGTGGTCCTTGGCGGCCATGATCTCCGGTAGTTCGACGTCGGTGACGACGATCCTGGTCGGCTCGGGCCGGGTCGGATCAGCCCACGCCGCCGGCCCGGGCGGCGTCTGGGCGGGGACCTCGGTCGTCTCGCCCTCGTCGGGCTCGGCCCTGCTCGCCTCGATCGCGCCGATGTTGCCGTCCGCGACCGCGGCCAGGTCGAGCTCGCCGGGCTCCGGCCCGGGATCGGGGATGCGCCACTCGGCGGTCTCCCCCACTTCCGGGGTCGCAGCGTCGGCGGCGCGCAGTCCTTCGGAGAGCAGCAGCTCGTCGGCGGTGGCCCGGAGGTCACCCTCGAGCTCGCCGGTGGCGAGCCCCTTGAGGATGCGTCGCAGCAGCTCCTCGACGCCGGCGATCACCTTCAGGGGGGACGCGGCGGCAGTCGGCCGGTAGCGGGCCCCGCTCATCAGCTTGCGCTCGATCTGCAGCGCGCGCTCCATCGTCACCCGCGCGTGCTCGCGCTCGTCGGGGCCCTCGGAGGCGAGCGCCGCGGCCCGTGCAGTGAGGCCGAGGTTGGCGCTGCCGCCGCCCTCGAGCAGGCCTCGCAGCGCCAGCAGGTAGTCGCTCAGGGCCTCGATCAGGCTCGCCCGCTCTTCGCCCAGGTCGAAGCGGGAGACCGCCCACAAGAAGGCGGGCAGACGGGCGCCGTGCTCGGTCAGCGTGCGCGAGAAGCTCTCCAGGTCGGCGACCTCGTTGCCGGTCAGCCTGTAGCCGCCGTGGCGGCTCGGCGAGGCCCCGGTGCCGAAGCGCTCCCAGCCATCCATGCGGCGGGCCCAGCCCTGGGGGGCGAGCCCGACGGCCCCGGGGCGGAACAGCCGCAGGGTTCGGAGGGTGCGGCGCAGGTCATCCGCGACCGCGACCGCAGGGGCGAGGTTCGAGTAGTTGCAGCTGACCATCGCCAGGAACCCGGGCTTGCCCGCGGGCCCCTTGGTTCCCTCGACCGCCTCCAGCGGGGCGTCGGCGACCGCGTCCGCGCGCACGATGCGGACGCCGTCGATCGTCACCTCGTCGGCCGGCATGTGGAAGCCGACCAGGGGCACGATCACCTCGCCCACCGTGGTTCCGTCAGTGGCCGGCGAGGAGACGCTGGCGAGAACACCGTCGATCGCGCCCTGCAGGCGGTCTCCGGCGATGTCGAACTCGCTGCGGCCCTCCCAGAGGCCGATCAGGAACCCCGTCGCAGCCTCCTCGCCGGCCAGCTCGCGGACCTCGACGAACGCATCGAGGCGTCGAAGCTCGGCGATGTGCCGGGTGATGAACTCGCCGGTCAGGGGCGAGTACTGGTACATCGGGAGCGGACCATCGCCCTCGCTGGGCTCCAGGTCGAAGGGCAGCTCGGCCCCCTGGGCGAGCAGCTCGCAGAACAGGTCGGAGGCCATCACGGCCAGCCTCCGCAGCGCGTCCTCCAATCGCTCCGTTGTGCTCTCGAGCGTGGTCACGCAAGCTGGATTCCACCGCGCCCACGCCCGTCCTGCGCTTGCAGGGTGACTTGCAGCCGGGCGCTGACGCCGGACCGGGTTCTACGTACCGATCACGGCGGTGGCGGCGCGCAGGTCAGGGGCCGCTGTACCGAGCCATCCGCCCCAGCTTCGGGGGCTCAGCGTGGACCCGAGCGATAGGCGATGGCGCGGTGGCGGATGGCGGCAACGCGGACGGTCTGGCCGGCGCCGGTCAGCTGGTAGATGATCCGGTAGGCGCCGACTCGCAGCGAACGCAACCCGCGGAGGCGACCGCGCAGGGCGTGCCCGGCGTCAGGGTCCGGCGCCGTGCGCCTGAGGGCGCGCATGGCCGAGCAGCCCAAGGACGCAGGGCGCAGCCCTTGGCGGCGCCAAGGGCAGGCCCGAGGACGCCGGGATGCGATGCGCCGGGCGGGGCCTCAGGCGTGCGTGGTCGTGGAATCGCTCATCTAGTGGCCCTCCTCAAGACGTCTCACCGGAAATGACCGGTCCAGATCACCACCATGCTGCGTCCTCGGTCGTCCGGATAGCGCTGCTATTCGGACTCCCTGCCTCCTTGCCTGGCGGC
>VGBV01000113.1 GCA_016870325.1 Actinomycetota bacterium | reverse complement strand
TGAGCGGCCCGCCGGGCCCGGGGGAGGGCTTCTCCGCGACCCTCGCGCTCACGCGCCCCCAGGCTCTCGAGCTGATCGCGGCCGAGGCCGAGGCGAGTGAGATCCGGCTGCTGCCGCGGCCGTAGGGCCCTCTCGCCCCGCCCCTCAGCGGTCGAGCAGCTCGACCCGGACGCTCTCGCCCGCTGCGACTCCGCCGCTCTCGGCAGGGATGATCGCGAGGCCGTCGGCGCCGAGCATCGAGGTCAGCACGTGCGATCCCTGCGCCCCGGTCGAGCTCGCCCGCAGGCCGTCCGGCTCTTGCCTCAGCCTGACCCGGACCGCGTGGGCCCTGCCGGGCTGCTTCGGGTAGTCCTCGTCCAGGGTCGCGCTCACGATCGCCGCCGCGGGGTCGGCGCCCTGCATCGCCCGGATCGCCGGGCGCACGAAGAGGATGAAGGTGACGATGGCCGAGACTGGGTTTCCCGGCAGGCCGAAGACGAGGCCCCCCGCCGGGCCGACCCCGAACCAGGTCGGCTTGCCGGGCCGCAGCGCGATGCCCCAGAAGACCTGCAGGGTCCCGAGCTCGTCCAGGGCCCCGCGCACGTGGTCGTGCTCGCCGACCGAGACGCCGCCGCAGATGACCGCGACGTCGGCCTCGAGCGCCCGCCCGACCGCTGCCAGCGTCGCGTCGGGGTCGTCCCCCACCGTCTCGGCGCCCAGCGCCTGGGCGCCGGCCCGCGAAGCCAATGCGGTCACCGCAAGGCCGTTCGTGTTGCGGACGCCGCCGGGGCGGGCGGGCTCGCCGGGCGACAGCAGCTCGTCGCCGGTCCCGAGCACCGCCAGCCGTGGCCGGCGCGCGCACGAGAACGACGGTGCGCCCAGCGAGGCGAGCACCCCCAGCTCGGCGGGGCCGACCTCGGTGCCCGCCTCGATCACGAGTTGCCCGGGCTCGATGTCCTCCCCGGCGCGGCGGATGTCCCGTCCGGGCTCGACCGCCACCCGCACCCGGACGGAGTCGCCGTCGCGATCGGTGTCCTCGACGCGGATCACGGCGTCGGCGCCGTCGGGGATCACGGCGCCGGTCGAGATCGCGATCGCCTCGCCAGCGCCGAGCGCGCGAGCGCTCGGATGGCCGGCCCGCGACTCGCCCGCCAGCCTCAGGGAGGCCGGGTTCCCGGACTCCGCGCCCGCGGTGTCGGCCGAGCGGATCGCGTAGCCGTCCATGGCGGAGTTGTCGGAGGCGGGGACCGGCTCGGCGCCGCGCGCGTCGGCGGCCAGCACCCTGCCGAGCGTCTCGGCGACCGGGACCTGCTCGGGCGCGAGGCGCTCGGCGCGATCGAGCACCAGGCGGCGCGCGTCCTCGATCTCGGTCAGCTCGGAAGCCATCGGCTCGCGGCGACTGTATCCGCCCGCGCGGGCCGCGACCTCGGAGCTGCCTATGTAATGCCTAGGCAGCTGCGATAGGGTTCGGGCATGGCCAGGGATGTCTCGATGGGAGAGGCGGCGGCGGCGCTCGGCGTCAGCGTAGACACCGTGCGCCGCTGGGAGCGCGCGGGCAAGCTGCGCGCCAGGCGCGACCGCGCCGGCAAGCGCCGCGTCCCGGTCTCCGAGCTCGAGCGGCTCCGCCCGCATCCCGAACGGCACGCCACCGGCGACACGCTCTCGGCCCGCAACCGCTTCAGCGGCACGATCACCTCGGTCGAGGTGGACGGGGTGATGGCGCTGGTCGAGATCGAGGCGGGGCCACACCGGATCACGGCCGCGATCACGCGCGACTCGGTCGAGGAGCTGGGGCTGATCGAGGGCGCCAGGGCGACCGCGATGGTGAAGGCGACCGCGGTGATGATCCAGCGCGAGAAGGAGAACCTGGAATGAGGAAGCCGTCCCCCTTCGCCCGGCGCGCGACGCCGGTGTTGCCGGCGAGCCTCGCGATTGCGGCCCTTGCCGTCGGATGCGGGGGCGACGACGAAGGCGAGGAGCCGCTGGTCGTCTCGGCCGCCTCCTCGCTCGAGACGGCCTTCACCGAGTACGCGGACGAGGCGGGAATCGACGCGAAGCAGTCGTTCGCCGGCTCGGACGAGCTCGCGGCCCAGATCCGCCAGGGGGTGACGCCCGACGTCTACGCCGCCGCCGACGCGAGCCTGCCCTACGAGCTCCACGCCGAGGGCCTGGTCTCCGAGCCCGTGATCTTCGCCGCGAACACGCTGGCGATCGGCGTCCCCGAGGACTCGGAGATCCGGTCGATCGGCGACCTCGCCGAGCCCGGGGTGAAGATCGCGATCGGCGCACCGAGCGTCCCGGTGGGCTCCTACACCCGGGAGGTGATCGGGAGGCTGCCCGGGCCCGAGGCCGAGGCGATCCTCGACAACGTCCGAACGCAGGAGCCCGAGGTCGCCGGCATCGTCGGCAAGCTCACCCAGAGAGCGGTGGACGCCGGCTTCGTCTACGCGACGGACGTCGTCGCGGCCGAGGACGCCGGTCTGCGCGCGATCCGGCTGCCCGCCTCGCTGCAGCCCGGCGTCGCCTACGGGGCGGCCGTCGTGGACGGGGCCGAGAACCCCGAGGGCGCACGGGAGTTCATCGAGGGGCTGCTCGAAGGGGATGGTGCCGAGGCGCTGAAGCGGGCGGGCTTCCTGCCGCCTCCCTGATGGGCCCCGCCCGATGAGCAACTCCCGATGAGCGCCCGGAGGCTTCTGTTCGGGGGACTGCTGGTCGGCTGCCTGGCGCTGGCGCTGCTCTTCCTCTGCCTGCCGATCCTGGCGATGTTCGTGGACGTGCCGCCGGGGGACCTCGTCTCCAGCCTGGGCGAGCCCGACGCGCTCGACGCGCTCTGGCTCAGCCTGCGCACCTCGCTTGCGGCGCTCGCGATCATCATCGTCGTCGGCACGCCGGCCGCCTACTTCCTCGGCACGCGAAGCTTCCGCGGGCACTCGCTGGTCACGACGCTGATCGAGCTGCCGCTGGTGCTGCCGCCCGCGGTGGCGGGCATCGCCCTGCTCGCCGCGCTGGGGCCCAAGGGCCTGCTGGGCGGCACCCTGGAGGACGCGGGCATCGCCCTGGTGCTGCAGACGGCGGGGGTGGTTGTCGCGCTCACCTTCGTGGCCGCTCCCTTTTACATGCGCCAGGCCCAGGAGGCCTTCGCCGCCGTCGACCGCGCGCAGCTCGAGGCGGCGCGGACCCTGGGCTCGAGCGAGGCAACCGCCTTCGCCCGGGTCGCGATCCCGGCGGCCGGCCAGGGGCTGACCGCGGGCCTGGCCCTCGCCTGGGGACGAGCGCTCGGGGAGTTCGGAGCGACGCTGATGTTCGCGGGCTCCTTCCCGGGCATCACCGAGACGGTGCCGCTGGCGATCTTCTCGCGCTTCGCGCTCGACTTCACCTCGGCGCTGGCGCTGTCGGCGGTGCTGGTCGTCGTCTCGGCGGCGCTGCTGCTCTCGGTCAAGCTGCTCGGCCGCTCGCCGCTGCTCGGTGGGCCCGGATGAGAGGCGGGGCGCTCGAGATCCGGGTCGGCGATCGCCTGCGCGAGTTCGAGCTCGAGCTCGATGCGCGCGTGGAGCCTGGCGAGTGCACGGCGCTGGTCGGCCCCTCGGGCGCGGGCAAGACGACCGTGCTGCGCCTGGTCGCCGGGCTGCGCGACCCACCGAGGGGCCGGATCGCGGTCGGTGAGCGCGTGCTCTGCGACACGGACGCGGGCATCTGCCTGGAGCCCGAGGAGCGGCGCTGCGGGTTCCTGTTCCAGGACCACGCGCTGTTCGGCCATCTGAGCGCCTGGCGAAACGTCGCCTTCGGGATCGGCGCTCCTCGCTCCGAGCGGCGCGGCAGGGCGCTGGCGCTGCTCGGCCGCTTCGGGATCGAGGGGCTCGCCGATGCCCGGCCGGCGGAGCTCTCGGGCGGCGAGCGCCAGCGCGTGGCGCTCGCCCGCGCGCTCGCGACCGCGCCGGACGTGCTGCTGCTGGACGAGCCGCTCTCGGCCCTCGACGCGCGCACGCGGGCGCACGCCACACGCGAGCTCGCGGCCGCGCTCCGCGACGCCGCGGTGCCGTCGCTGCTCGTGACCCACGACTTCGAGGAGGCCGCGGTGCTGGCGGCGGAGATCTGCGTCATGGACCGCGGCAGGGTCGTCCAGCGCGGGAGCGCGGCCGAGCTCTCGGCCAGCCCGGCGTCGGGCTTCGTCGCCGACTTCGCCGGCGCCGCGGTGCTGGCGGGAGAGGCCCATCCGGAGCCGGGGGGCTCGACCAGGGTCGCGCTGGAGGGGGGCGGCGAGGTCCACAGCAGCGACAGCGAGCGCGGCCCGGTCGCCGTCAGCGTCTATCCCTGGGAGGTCGCGCTCGAGCCCGCCGACGAGCCCGCGCACGGCTCCGCGCGCAACCGGCTCGGCGCCGAGGTCGTGAGCGTGACGCAGGTCGGCACCCGCGTCCGGGTCGGCCTGGCGACGCCGCAGCCTCTGGCGGCCGAGGTGACGGCGGAGTCGGTCGCCGGCCTGGGCCTGCGTCCGGGCGTCCGCGTCCGCGCGGTCTGGAAGGCGACGGCGACCCGGCTGGCCCCGGCCGCCGGGCCCGCTCAGCCAGCGCCCGGGTCCTCGCCCAGCCCGGGCGGCGCAGAGCGGTAGGAGGGCGGGGTGGCCGAGAGCCCGATCGGGCTGCGCGGCAGCCTGACGACGGAGCCGTCCCCGCGCTCAAGCTCGATCACCGGATCCAGCCCCAGGCGCTCGGCGAGCGCGAAGGCGCCGGCGATGTCGTTGACCTCGCCCGCCGGGACCCCCGCCTGCGAGAGCGCCTCGATCCACTCCGCGCCGGAGCGCTGCCTCAGCCGCTCGACCAGCTCCGCGCCCAGGGCCTCACGGTTGGCGACGCGGGCGTCGTTGGAGGCGAAGCGCTCGTCCCCGGCCAGCTCCGGGGCGCCGATCACCTCGGCCAGCGCCGCGAACTGGCGGTCGTTCCCGACCGCGATCACGATCTCGCCCTCGCCCGTCTCATACAGCTCGTAGGGGGAGATGCTCGGGTGGGCGTTCCCCATTCGGCCCGCGACGACCCCACCGGCCGTGTAGGCGGCGGACTGGTTGACCAGCGCGGCCAGCAGCGAGGAGAGCAGGTCCACCTCGAGCAGCTGGCCCTCGCCGGTGCGATCGCGGTGCCGCAGCGCGGCGAGGATGCCGACGCTCGCGAACAGCCCGGCGACCACGTCGACGAGGGCGACGCCGACCTTCTGGGGCTGGCCCTCGGGATCGCCGGTGACGCTCATCAGCCCCCCGACCGCCTGCACGAGCAGGTCATACCCCGGCAGCGCGGCGCCCGCACCCGAGCCGAACCCGGTCAGCGAGCAGTAGACGAGGCCCGGGTGCTCGGCCCGGAGGGCCTCGTAGCCGAGCCCGAGGCGGTCCATCACCCCGGGCCTGAAGTTCTCGACGAGCACGTCGGAGGAGGCGATCAGCTCGCGCGCCTCGGCCAGCCCCGCTTCGTCGCGCAGGTCGAGCGCGCGGCTCCGCTTGCCGCGGTTGACCGAGAGGAAGTAGGTGGCGACCCCGCTCCCGTCGTAGGGCGGTCCCCACTCGCGCGTGTCGTCGCCGCTTCCGGGGCGCTCGACCTTGACGACCTCGGCGCCGAGGTCCGCGAACACCATCGTCGCCAGCGGGCCCGCGAGCACCCGCGAGAAGTCGATCACCGTGATGCCCTCGAGCGCCGCAGCCACCTGCGCCGATCTTATGGCCCCTGGTGCGGCGGGATCGCGGCCGCGGGCCGCGCGCCCCTATCGTGTGCGCATGGCAACCGAGGCCCCGCCCGCCCGGACCCCGCTGCGCCCCGAGGACTTCCTCGACCTCGACTCCCGCCTGGACGACGAGGAGCGCCTGATCCGCGACACGGTTCGCGCCTTCGTCGCCGACCGGGTTACGCCCGAGGCCGGCGAGTGGTTCGAGGCAGGGCACCTGCCGATGGAGCTGGCTACCGAGCTCGGCAAGCTGGGGATGCTGGGGATGCACCTGGAGGGCTACGGCTGCGCCGGCGCCAGCGCCACCGCCTACGGGCTCGCCTGCATGGAGCTCGAGGCCGGCGACAGCGGCGTGCGCAGCCTCGTCAGCGTGCAGGGCTCGCTGGCGATGTACGCGATCCACAGCTTCGGATCCGAGGAGCAGAAGCAGGAGTGGCTGCCGCGGATGGCGGCCGGCGAGGCGATCGGCTGCTTCGGGCTGACCGAGCCGGACTCCGGGTCGGATCCCGGCTCGATGCGGACCCGTGCGCGCCGCGACGGCGAGGACTGGATCCTGCACGGCCAGAAGATGTGGATCACCAACGGCTCCGTTGCGGAGGTGGCCGTGGTCTGGGCCGGCACCGACGACGGGGTCCGAGGCTTCCTCGTCCCCAGGGGGACCAAGGGCTTCACCACCCAGGACATCGAGCACAAGCTCTCGCTGCGCGCCTCGGTCACCTCGGAGCTGCTGCTGGACGACGTTCGGCTTCCGGCCGACGCCGCCCTGCCAGACGTGAGCTCGCTGCGCGGCCCGCTCAGCTGCCTGAACGAGGCCCGCTACGGGATCGTCTGGGGGGCGGCCGGCGCCGGCCGGGCCTGCTTCGAGGCCGCCCTGGACTACAGCCGTGAGCGCCGGCAGTTCGACCAGCCGATCGCCTCCTTCCAGCTCGTGCAGGGCAAGCTCGCGAAGATGGCGCTGGAGGTGAACCGCGCCTCGCTCGTCGCGCTCCACCTCGGCCGCCTCAAGGACGAGGGCAGGCTGCGCCCCGAGCACGTCAGCATGGGCAAGCTCGGCAACGTCGACGGAGCGCTCGAGATCGCGCGCAGCGCGCGCCAGGTGCTGGGCGCGAACGGCGTCACCCTCGAGTACCCGGTGATGCGCCACATGAACAACCTCGAGTCGGTCGTCACCTACGAGGGCACGGCCGACATCCACGCGCTCGTGATCGGCGGCGCCCTGACCGGGATCCAGGCCTTCCGCTAGCTCGCGGCGCCGGGCTCGGCGAGAGCCGCGCGGAACGCGGCCTCGGCCTCGTCCCCGAAGACGGCGAACACGACCCGCTCGAGTCCGCTGCCGGATTCGAGGTGGCGCCGGACCTCCTCGACCTCGATCCGCGCGGCCTCGGCCACGGGGAAGCCGCCTACCCCGGTGCCGAAGGCGACCAGGGCGAGCGAGCGGGCGCCCAGATCCTCGGCCGCGGCCAGGGTCGAGGCGGTGGCGGCGCGGATCGCCTCCGCCGACGTCGGCCCGCCGGGCTCCATCGTCGCGGCGTGGATCACCCAGCGGCTCGG
>VGBV01000112.1 GCA_016870325.1 Actinomycetota bacterium | reverse complement strand
GTGCCGCAGCCGAGACAGGCGAAGCGCTCGCTGAAGGTGAGCCGGTCGGCCACGTCGCTCGGCAGCTGCCCGGCGGCCTTGGCTCCGGTGGACGCCTCGCCCCTCTTCGCGGCTCCGACGCCTTCCTTGACGACGTCCACCTCCACGACCCCGCCGGCGAGTGAGGCGGCCGCCTCGATCGACTCTGAGAGGCGCCGGCGCAGGTCCGTCTTCATCACCAGCCGGTCCACCACGATCGAGATGTCGTGCTTGTACTTCTTGTCCAGCTTGATCTCGCCCTCATCGAGGCGGCGGATCTCACCGTCGATGCGGACCCGGCTGTAGCCCTCCAGCCGGAACTGCTCGAGCTGCTTTCCGTACTCGCCCTTGCGGCCCCGCACCACGGGCGCGGTGACGAGGAAGCGGGTCCCATCGGGCAGGGTCATCACGCGGTCGGTGATCTGCTCGACCGACTGCCCCTCGATCGGCTCGCCGCACTCGGGGCAATGCGGGTGGCCGATCCGGGCCCAGAGCAGGCGCAGATAGTCGTAGACCTCGGTCACCGTTCCCACGGTTGAGCGCGGGTTGCGCGAGGTGGTCTTCTGGTCGATCGAGATCGCGGGCGAGAGGCCCTCGATCGAGTCCACGTCGGGCTTCTCCATCAGGCCCAGGAACTGGCGCGCGTAGGCCGAGAGCGACTCGACATAGCGGCGCTGCCCCTCGGCGTAGATCGTGTCGAAGGCGAGGCTCGACTTTCCCGAGCCCGAGAGCCCGGTCATCACGATCAGGGAGTTGCGCGGCAACTCGAGGTCGATGTCCTTGAGGTTGTGCTCGCGCGCCCCGCTGATCACTATCCGCTCCGAGGGCGCCATCCGCACGATTCTAGGCTGGCGAACGGCAGTTCCCCGGTGGCCGGGGGCTCGGCACCGAGTCGTGACGAAGTCGCCCGGGGGCCCCGGGGAGCTCCGTTACGGGTCAGCGTCCGGCGCGGGCGAGGACGTCGTCCAACAGGGCGCCGCGGTCCGCGGCCCCGAACTTCGAGTCGAGCTCGGCCGCGATCTCGTCCCGGCCCTCGCCGTCGATTGCGAGCTTCATCGCCACAAGCCGGGCGGCCGAGTCGCCGTCCCCGTTGGCCGGGGAGGCGGGTGCCGGCTCGGGCTGCGCGGCCGGAGCGTGGGTCTGCGCCGCGGGCTCAGGGGCAGGCGCCGGCTCGGGAGCAGTCTGCGCCTCGGGCGCGGACGGGGACGGGGACGGGCCGGCCGGCTCGGCCTCGCCCACCAGCTCGCTCAGCGCCCGGCGGGCCTTCTCGAGCTTCACGCGGGCGTCGGCCTCGGCGCGCTCGCGGATCTCGGCCGCCTCGGCCTCGGCGCGCTCCACGATCTCCTTGGCGCGCCGCTCGGCGTCCGCGATCACCTCGCGAACGCGGTCCGCCGCCTTGGCTGCGAGTTCCTCGGCGCTCATGCGGCCGAGCTTAGTGCAGGCAGGCACGAATGGACCGCTACTTCGCGGGACTTCAGGCGTTCTCCATACGTGCCGACTACCCTAAATGCATGACTCGCAAGCACGGCGCGAAGAGGACGCGCCGGGTCCTGGCCGCCGCGGCCCTGAGCGCAGCGCTGCCGGCGAGCGCGGCCGCGGCACCGGCTGACATCTCGACCGCGGAGAGCGCGGCGTTCGTCCCGGGCGAGGTGCTGGTGCGTTACGAGGCGGGCACCCCGAAGTCCGAGCGCGCTGAGCTCAGGGAGGGTCTCGACGCCGAGCTGCAGCGGCGCCTGCTGCTGCCCCGCACCGAGCTGCTCGAGCTGCCGCCCGGCCTCGGCGTCAATGCGGCCGTCGCCGAGCTCAGCGGCGAGGCCGACGTCGCCTTCGCGGAGCCCAACTTCCTCTACCGGGTGGCGAGCGCTCCGAATGACGATGAGTTCGAGCTGCAGTGGGGGCTCGACAACGACGGCGTGTTCGGCCTCGCCGACGCCGACATCGACGCGCCCGAGGGCTGGGACCTCCAGACCGGGGATCCGACCGTCGTCGTCGGCGTCGTCGACACCGGCGTCACGATCGCTCACGAGGACCTCGACGGCAACATCTGGGCCAATCCCGGCGAGAGCGGGGGCGGGCTGGAGGCGAACGGGATCGACGACGACGGCAACGACCTGGTCGACGACCGCCGGGGCTGGGACTTCTCGGCCGAGGACAACGACCCGACCGACGAGGAGGGACACGGCACCCACGTCGCCGGCACGATCGGCGCCGAGGGCGACAACCTGATCGGCATCACCGGCGTGGCGTGGGACGTGTCGCTGCTGCCGCTGCGCGCCTGCAATGCGCTCGGCTCCTGCTCGAACGGCGACGTCGCCGACGCCTTCGCCTATGCCGGGGAGAAGGGCGCCGACGTCGTCAACGCCAGCATCTCGGGCTCCAGCCCCTCGAGCGCGCAGCAGCTCGCGATCGCGAGCGCGCCGGACACCCTGTTCGTCGTCGCCGCGGGCAACGAGGGCGGCGACAACGGGGTCGCCCCCCGCTACCCCTGCAACTACACCGCCGGCAACCTGATCTGCGTCGCCGCCAGCAACGGAGTCGACGAGCGCGCGAGCTTCTCCAATTTCGGCGCCGCCTCGGTCGACCTGGCCGCCCCGGGCGGCGGCTCGGGCGGCGCCCCGATCCGCAGCACCTACATGGCCGACCGCATGAACGAGGCATTCGCCGGTGCGCTGTCGGGCGACTGGGAGACCGGCGGCACGCCCGACAGCTGGGACCGGACCGCGGAGGCGAGCCCGCTCCCCGGCGGCACCCTGACCGATTCCCCGGGCGCCCCCCACGCCGAGGACGCCGACAACTTCGCCCGCTTCGGGCCGGTGGACCTGAGCGCCGACGACCGCTGCAACCTGCGCTACGACCTGGCGCTGGACCTGCCCGACGCCGGCGATCGCCTCTGGGTCCAGGCTTCGAGCGACGGCGCGGACTACACGAGCATCCAGGGCTGGACCGGGGTCGGGAGCGCGAAGCTGACGCCGAGCATCACGAGCTTCGCGGGCTCGCCCGAGGTCTTCGTCCGCTTCCGGCTCGAGGCCGACGGCGACGCCGAGGTCGGTGACGGCGCGCACGTCGACAACGTGCGCATCCGCTGCGCCTCCAGCGACTACGCCTACCTGCAGGGGACCTCGATGGCGGCGCCGCACGTAAGCGGCGCCGCCGCGCTGATCCGCTCGCACGACGCCGGCTCGACCGTCGCGGAGCTGCGGGAGTGGCTGCTGGACGGGGTCGAGCTGAAGCCGGCATTCGAGGACCTGGTCGCGTCGGGCGGGCGCCTCAACCTGCACCGCTCGCTCCGGGGCGCCGACGGCGACGACATCCACCGGCCCGAGACCTCGATCACTAAGGCGCCCGCGACGAGGAGCCGCTCGACCACAGCGGGGTTGACGTTCGCCTCGGATGAGCCGGCGAGCTTCCAGTGCAGCCACAACTCGGCCCCCTTCGGCGCCTGCTCCTCCCCGCTGACCCTGAGCGGGCTCGCGGTCGGAACCCACAGCCTGCGCGTGCGGGCGGTCGACCTCGCGGGAAACGAGGACGCGACGCCTGCCTCCTACGCCTTCACCGTCGAGCCGCCCAGGACGAAACCGAGGAACGCCGCCTGCGCGAAGGCCAAGCGCAAGCTCAAGCGCGCGCGCTCGTCAAAGCAGAAGCGTGAGCTCCGCAAGCTCGTGAAGCGCAAGTGCCGCAAGTGACGTGGCGGCGCTTGGTCGGTTAGGGGGGTCATAGCCCCCACAAGCGTCCAATCGCCTCGCCGGCACGGATCGGTCGCGGGCCTTCCGGCCTGGACGCGCTGAACCGTTCAGGCGCGGATCGCGTCCAGGTCGGCTCGCAGCTCCTTGAGCTCGTCCCGTATCCGGGCGGCCTCCTCGAAGCGCAGGTCCTCGGCGGCCACCAGCATCTCCTCCTCGAGCTCCACCACCAGCTTCTCGAGCTCCTCGGGGGTCTTGGTCGCGGTCGAGTCCCGGCGCTTGCGGCGCCGCTGGGGCGCGTTCGACTCCATCGCCAGGAACTCGGCCATGTCGGAGATGCCCTTCTTCACGGTCTCGGGCGTGATCCCGTGCTCCTCGTTGTAGGCGACCTGGATCGCGCGGCGGCGGTCGGTCTCGCCGATCGCCCTGCGCATCGCGTCGGTCTCCTTGTCGGCGTACATCAGCACACGACCGCGCACGTTTCGCGCCGCGCGGCCGATCGTCTGGATCAGCGAGGTCTCGCCGCGCAGGAAGCCCTCCTTGTCGGCGTCAAGGATCGCCACCAGCGAGACCTCGGGCAGGTCGAGTCCCTCGCGCAGCAGGTTGACCCCGACCAGCGCGTCGTATTCGCCGAGGCGCAGCTCGCGCACGATCTGGATCCGCTCCAGCGTGTCCACCTCGGAGTGCAGGTAGCGCACTCGGAAGCCGTGCTCCAGCAGGTACTCGGTCAGGTCCTCGGCCATCTTCTTGGTCAGCGTCGTCACCAGCACCCGCTCATCGCGCTCGGCGCGATCGCGCACCTCGTTCATCAGGTCGTCGATCTGGTTCTTCGTCTCGCGCACCTCGACCTCGGGGTCGACGATCCCGGTCGGGCGCACGATCTGCTCGACCGTGTTCGAGGCCTGGGCCCGCTCCCACGGCCCGGGCGTGGCCGAGACGAGCACCATCTGGCCCACGCGCTCTAGGAACTCGTCGAACTTGAGCGGGCGGTTGTCGATCGCCGAAGGCAGCCGGAAGCCGAAGTCCACGAGCGTGGACTTGCGCGAGAAGTCGCCCTCGTACATGCCCCCGATCTGGGGGATCGTCTGGTGGGACTCGTCGATGAAGCAGACGAAGTCGTCGGGGAAATAGTCGATCAGCGTGTGCGGCGGGCTGCCGGCCTCACGGCCGTCGAGGATCCGCGAGTAGTTCTCGATCCCGGGGCAGAAGCCGAGCTCGCGCATCATCTCCATGTCGTACTTGGTGCGCTGCATCAGGCGATGGGCCTCGAGCTGCTTGCCCTCGGCCTCGAAGCGCTTGACCTGCTCGACAAGCTCGAAGCCGATCTCGTCCACCGCCCGCTCCATCGTCTCCTCCTTGACCGCGTAGTGGCTGGCGGGCCAGACCGAGACGTGGTCGATCACGTCGAGGATCTCGCCGGTCAGCGGGTCGAAGTGCTGGATACCCTCGATCTCGTCGCCGAAGAGCTGGACCCGGTAGGCGGACTCGGCGTAGGCCGGGTAGATCTCCAGCACCTCGCCTCGGGCGCTGAAGGTGCCGCGCCCGAGGCTGGTGTCGTTGCGGCGGTACTGCATCCCGATCAGCTTCCGAAACAGCTCCTCGCGGTCCACCCACTCCCCCACCTTGAACATCTGCATCTGCTCGCGGTAGAGCTCGGGCGATCCGATCCCGTAGATGCACGAGACCGAAGCGACGATGATCACGTCCTCGCGCGCGAACAGCGAGGCGGTGGCAGCGTGGCGCAGGCGGTCGATCTCGTCGTTGATCGAGGAGTCCTTCTCGATGTAGAGGTCCTGCGCCGGCACGTAGGCCTCGGGCTGGTAGTAGTCGTAGTAGCTGACGAAGTACTCGACCGCGTTGTCGGGGAAGAACTCGCGGAACTCGTTGCAGAGCTGCGCCGCCAGCGTCTTGTTGTGGGCGATCACCAGCGCCGGCCGCTGCACGGCCTCGATCGTCGCCGCCATCGTGAACGTCTTGCCCGTCCCGGTCGCCCCCAGCAGAGTCTGGATCCGCTGCTCGGAGCCGAGTCCCTCGGCCAGCCCCGCGATCGCCTTCGGCTGGTCGGCCGTGGGCGTGTAGGCGGGATTGAGCTCGAACTTGGGCACCTGCCGAACGAGCCTAGCGCCGGCGCCGAACGCGACCGGCGCGCCCTACTGGGACGCCTTCGCGGCGAGGGCCTCGCCCGTGCCTCGCAGGGCGCCCGCGATCAGCTCGACGAGGTCGTCGATCTCCGGCTTGCCCGCCTCGAGCCAGCTCAGCGTCGCCGCGTCCACGAAGGCGAGCCAGCCGAGGATTCCCGCGCGTACCTCGGGGTCCTCGGGATCGAGGCCCATCTGCGGAGCGATGCGGCCGACCGCCGCCAGGCGCGCCGCATCCACCTTGGCCCGAACCTCGCGGAAGCCGATGCCGCGGGTCATCAGGAACCGGTAGCCCTCCGGGTGCGCGGCGATCGTCTCCGCGTAGGCGCGCATCGACTCGCGCACGCGCTCGCGCGGCGGCAGCTCGAGGTCCGCGGCGACCCGGGCGCGGAACTCCTCGATCAGGGGCTCGACCGTGGCGACGTAGAGGTCTTTCTTGGTCCCGAAGTACTGGAAGATGAGCCCGTGCGAGACGCCGGCGGCCTCGGAGACCTCGTCCACGGAGACGTCGTCATAGTCGTTCTCGGCGAAGACCTCGAGCGCGGCTCGCAGCAGCTGCTGGCGGCGCTCCGTCGCCCGCTTGCTCGTCAGTGGGCGCTGCCCCATCGGCTCAGTGTAGACCGCAGTTGACTGTGAGTCAGACAGGAGCCGTGCGACGTGACATGTCTTCTCGAGAGCCGTTGACTTCCAGTCATTAACGGCCGCGAGGCAGAGGAGGAGAGCCTTGAGCACGAGCATCCTGAAGCGGGCCGCGATCGCGGCCGTCGCAATCGGTGCCCTGGCGCTGCCCGCCGCGGCGGCCGCGGCCGAGCAGACCTTCATCGGCGAGGTGCCGACCGGCACGATCGGCCCCTACGAGGTGAAGCAGGCCGTGGACTTCCCCGTCCCCGCTCCCCCGGGCGGCGGCTACATCACCAAGATGGAGACCGACATCGTCGACTCCGCGACGGGCGACCCGGTCCCGATCTCGCGCCTGATGCTGCACCACATCGTCTTCGCGACGATCGGCCGGCCCGACAGCACCTGTCACGGCCAGGGGATCATCAGCTTCGACTCGCGCCCCGACCCCTTCGCCGGGGCTCCGATCCAGCGTTTCTGCGCCGCGGGCGAGGAGCGCGCCAAGCTTTCGCTTCCCGACGGCTACGGCTACAAGATCGGCGCGAGCCCCTACTGGGGCATGACCTAAATGGTCATGAACCACCGCAACGTGCCCGACGACGCCGTGATCAGGTACACGGTCACCTACGAGGACGACCCCGTCGGGCAGGGCATGACGACGGTCACCCCGTGGCGGCTCGACGTGCTGGACTGCCGGGCAGACCCGATCTACAACGTCCCGGGCGCGAGGAACCGCAAGAAGGCGCGCAAGCAGGGCGCCACGCACACATTGAGCCGCGACTACACGATTCCCGCAGGCGGTCGCGTCGTCGGCGGCGCCGGGCACGTGCACGGCGGCGCCTACAAGCTGATGCTGACCCAGCCCGAGTG
>VGBV01000111.1 GCA_016870325.1 Actinomycetota bacterium | reverse complement strand
CCCCTCGGGGGGCGGCGGCGCGCCGACCGGCGGCGTCGGGCTCTGAGCGGAGGGGGCTGACCCCGTGCGCACGATCGACAGGCGCCTCGGCCTCATCTTCTGCGGCTTCCTGCTGCTCTTCAGCTTCGCCCTCGCGCGCGCCTTCTGGATCCAGGGCGTGCAGGGCGGCGAGCTGCGCGCCGAGGCGCGCACCCAGCAGGTGACGGCTCTCGAGGTACCCGGGGATAGGGGCCGCGTTCTCGACCGCAACGGCAAGGTGCTGGCGGTGTCCGAGGACGCCGCCACGGTCGTCGCCACCCCGTACCAGGTCAAGGACCCCGAACTGGCGGCCGAGCGCCTCTCCGAGGTGCTGCCGGTGACCCGGACCGAGGTCGCCGAGGCGCTGTCGGACCGCGAGTCGGGCTTCGCCTACATCGCCAAGAAGGTCTCGCTGGCCGAGGCCGACGCCGCCCTGGAGCTGAACATCGATGGGATCTCGACGCTGCCCGACAGCCGCCGCAACTACCCCCAGGGCGAGCTGGCGGCGCAGGTGATCGGCGCCGTCAACGCCGAGAACGAGGGGCTGACCGGCCTCGAGCAGAGCCTCGACGACGTCGTCCGCGGCGAGGACGGCGAGCAGGAGGTGATCCACGACGCGCGCGGCGAGCCGATCCGCTTCGAGACCCTGCAGGAGTCCAGCTCGGGTGAGGACGTGCGGCTGACGATCGACGCGGCCATCCAGGACAAGGCCGAGGAGGCGATCACGGCCGCCGGCGAGACCTACTCCGCCAGGGGCGCGAGCGCCGTCGTGATGGACCCCGACACCGGCGACGTTCTGGCGATGGCGAACTGGCCGGGCTTCGACCCGGCGGGGCTCGAGCAGGCGACGACCGAGCAGCTCCTGAACCGGGGCACCGGCTTCACCTACGAGCCCGGCTCCACCTTCAAGGCGTTCACGGTCGCGGCCGCCCTCGAGGAGGGCCTGGTCACCCCCGACACCAGCTTCCACCTGCCCTCGACGCTCCAGGTCGCCGACCGCGAGATCACCGAAGCGCACGCGCGGCCGCCGATCGACGCCACCGTCGCCCAGATCCTGGCCCAGTCATCGAACGTCGGCGCGGTCACGATCGGGCTCCAGGTCGGCGCCGAGCGCTTCGACCGCTGGATCCGCCGCTTCGGCTTCGGCGCTCCCACGGATGTGGGCTTCCCGGGCGAGGAGCAGGGGCTGGTGCTCGACCTCGGCGAGTACTCGGGCTCGACCATGGGCAACCTGCCGCTCGGGCAGGGCCTGAGCGTGACCCCGATGCAGATGGCGAGCGCCTACGCGGCGATCGCCGACGACGGGATCCTGCGCACGCCGCGACTGGTAGCGCGCGTCGGCAACGAGAAGCGCGCCCGCGACGGCGAGGGCACGCGGGTGATCAGCGCCGCCACCGCGGCCCAGGTGCGGACGATGCTCGAGGGAGTGGTCGAGGCCGGCGGCACCGCGTCCGAGGTCGAGGTACCGGGCTACCAGCTCGCAGGCAAGACCGGAACGGCCGAGAAGGCCGAGAACGGCGGCTACTCGGAGACCGACTACGTCGCGTCCTTCGTCGGCTTCGCCCCCGCCGAGGACCCCGAGCTGCTGGTCGCGGTGATCGTCGACGAGCCGCTCTATGAGCACAGCGGCGGCGCCGTCGCTGCGCCGGTCTTCGGAGAGATCGCATCGTTCGCGCTTCCATACCTCGGCATCTCGCCGGGGTAGCCTGCGGCGATGGAGCTCGATCGCAACCGCCCCGAGAGCCTCAAGGGGCCGGCCGACTGGTTCACGGGCGACGTCTGGCTCGACACGATCCAGGCCGTCGGCGAGCCCCCTTCGAGGATGCAGGCGCTGAGCGTGCACTTCTCGCCCGGCGCCCGCACGGCCTGGCACCGCCACCCGAAAGGACAGGTCCTCTACGTGGTCGAGGGGGAGGGCCGCGCGCAGACGCGCGGCGGCCCGGTCGAGACGATCCGGCCCGGGGACACGGTGCGGATCGAGCCCGAGGAGCAGCACTGGCACGGCGCCGCCCCCGGGACCTTCATGACCCACCTGGCCCTGCAGGAGGCCGACGACGAGGGCGTGCCGACCTACTGGGACGAGCACGTCAGCGACGAGGAGTACGGGGCGGGGCCGGGCTGAGGCGTTGCGGCGCCGAGAGGCGCCAGCCGCGACCATAAGATTGGCCCCGATGGAGCTAGCCGAGCTGGTCCGCGCGGCGGGTCTCACCGCCGAGATCCGGGGAGAGGGGGAGACCCCGATCGCGGCACTCGCCTACGACAGCCGCGCCGCCGGCCCCGGGGCCCTCTTCTTCTGCGTCACCGGCCTTCGGAGCGACGGTCACGAGCACGCTCCCGCGGCCGTCGAGGCGGGGGCGGCCGCGCTCGTCGTCGAGCGCCCGCTCGACCTGGGTGTGCCCGAGATCGAGGTCGCCGACGCGAGGGCGGCGATGGCGCAGCTCGCCGCGGCATTCAACGGCGATCCGACGGCGGAGCTGACGATGGTCGGCGTCACCGGCACCAACGGCAAGACGACCACGGCATTCCTCATCCGTGACCTGCTCGAGGCCGCCGGCCGAAGCTGCGGCCTGCTTGGGACCGTGCGGCGCGTGGTCGGCGGCGAGGCCGAGGAGGTCGAGCGCACCACGCCCGAGGCGATCGACCTGCAGTCCACCTTCGCCCGCATGCTCGAGGCGGGCGACGAGGCCTGCGTGATGGAGGTCTCCTCGCACGCGCTCGTCCTGCACCGCGCCGACGCGATCCACTTCGACGCCAAGGTGTTCACCAACCTGACCCAGGACCACCTGGACTTCCACGACGACATGGAGGACTACTTCGAGGCCAAGAGACTGCTGTTCTCGGCCGAGGGCGGCGCCCCGGCCCTGGTGCTCGAGGGCGGGATCTCGGTCCTCAACGCCGATGACCCCTACGGGCGGCGGCTGGCCGAGGATCTGGGACACGGCGAGGACGGCGACTGCCTCACCTACTCGGCGGCGGGCGCGGACGCGGACTACAGCGCCCGGGGCGTGATCTTCGACGCCAAGGGATCGCGCTTCGAGTGCCTGACCCCGCACGGGCATTTCGACGTGATCACTCCGCTGCCCGGCCACTTCAACGTCGAGAACGCGCTGGCGGCGCTTGCGACCGCCGGCGCGCTGGGGCTGGACATGCCGGGAGCAGTGCGGGCGCTGGCCTCGGCGGGCCGCGTGCCGGGGCGCTTCGAGCCGATCGACGAGGGGCAGCCGTTCGCCGTCCTCGTCGACTACGCGCACACGCCCGACTCGCTCGAGAACGTGCTGAAGGCGGCGCGGGAGATAACCGAGCGCAGGGTGATCGCGGTCTTCGGCTGCGGCGGCGACCGCGACCGCGAGAAGCGGCCGTTGATGGGGCGGGCGGGCGTCGCGCTCTCGGACCTGCCGGTGGTCACCTCCGACAACCCGCGCTCCGAGAGCCCCGAGGCGATCATCGACGAGATCCTGGCCGGGATCGACGGCCTCGCCGGCGGCGGCGGCCAGGTGCGGACGCGAGACGGAGACGGCGGCGAGGTGATCGTGGAGCCGGACCGGCACGAGGCGATCGCGCTCGCGATCTCGCGCGCCGAGCCCGGCGACACGGTCGTCATCGCCGGCAAGGGACACGAGCAGGGCCAGGAGTTCGAGGGCGGGCGCAAGGTCCCCTTCGACGACCGCGACGTGGCCCGCGAGGAGCTGCGCGCGCTGGCGGCGGGCGCGGCGCGGTGATCCCGGCCGAGGGCGAGCGGCTGGCGCAGCTAGCGGGCGCGACGGTGTTCGCGTCCGGAGCAGCGGGGCCGCCCCGGCGCGCGGTGATCGACTCGCGCGAGGCGGCCGAGGGCGACCTCTTCATCGGCCTCGCCGGCGAGCGCAACGACGGCGGCGAGTTCGCCGGCGAGGTGCTCGGCAAGGGGGCGTGGGGGGTTCTCGTCGGGACCCCGTGGGCGAACGAGATCGCCGCCAAGCGCGAGCGGGGTGGCGAGCCGAGAGGCGGCTGGGTGCTGGGGGCGACCGATCCCCTGGGAGCGCTGCAGGAGCTGGCGCGGGCCTGGCGGCGGGAGCTCGGGGCGAGCGTGATCGGGATCACGGGCTCCACCGGCAAGACCTCGGTCAAGGACGTGGCCCGGGCGATCCTGCCCCTGCGCACCCACGCCAGCCCCGAGAACTTCAACACGGAGATCGGGCTGCCGCTGGCGATCCTGCAGGCCGAGCCCGGCGCCGAGGCGCTGGCGCTGGAGATGGGGATGCGCGGGCGGCATCAGATCGCCGAGCTGTGCGCGATCGCGGAGCCCGACGTCGGCGTGATCACGAACGTGGGGCCCGTCCACGTCGAGCTGCTCGGCTCGATCGAGGCGGTGGCGGCCGCGAAAGCGGAGCTGATCGACGGGCTGCACGAGGGGGGGACCGCGGTCGTCCACGCCGACCCCGGCCACCTGGAGCCCCACCTGCCCCGCGCCAAGCGCCTGCTCAGCTTCGGCGAGGGAGGCGACGTCAGCGCCCGCGACGCCGAGGTGGTCGAGGGAGGGACCCGCGCCACGGTGGTCACGCCGGCCGGGGAGCACGCCTTCGAGTTTCCCTTCCGCGAGGCCCACAACCTCGAGAACGCGCTCGCCGCGATCGCGGTGGGGATCGCCCTGGGCCGGCCCCTCGAGGCCATGGCCGCACGGGCGCCGGGGATAGTCTTCTCGCGCCTCCGAGGTGAGCTCGTCGAGCTGCCGGGGGACGCGATCCTGGTCAACGACTCCTACAACGCCAACCCGATCTCGATGCGGGCCGCGCTCGACCACCTGGCGACGCTGACGGCCGGAGGGCGGCGGCTGGCGGTGCTGGGCGACATGCGCGAGCTCGGCCCCGACGCCGCGGCCCACCACCGCGAGATCGGCGAGCACGCCCGCGAGGTCGGCGTCGAGCAGCTGATCGGCGTCGGCGAGTTGGCGGTCCACTACGCGCCCGACGTGCACGTGGCCGACGCCGACGCGGCCGCCGAGGCGCTGCGCGGGCTGATCGAGCCCGGCGACGCGATCCTCGTCAAGGGCTCGCGGGCGATCGGACTCGAGCGCGTGGCCGAGCTGCTGGGCGGCGAGGGCTGATGGGGGAGATCCTGATCTCCGGGATGGCGGCGATGCTGATCTGCATCTTCCTGGGCCCGCGCTTCATCGAGTACCTGCGGCTGCAGGAGTTCGGCCAGCAGATCCGCGAAGAGGGGCCCGAGGAGCACCACGAGAAGGCCGGCACGCCGACGATGGGCGGGCTGATCATCTTCACGGCTATCGCGATCCCCTACCTCGTGCTCTCGGACCGCGATCCCGCCAGCCTCGCCGTCTTCGGCGTCGCCGTCGGCTGCGCCGCGATCGGCTTCGCCGACGACATCACCAAGCTCGCCAAGCGGCGCTCCCTCGGGCTCTCGGCGCGCTGGAAGCTGGCGGCCCAGTTCGTGATCGCGGCCGGCCTCTACTACGTCGCGCGCGAGGAGGTCGGGCTCAGCTCGGTGATCGAACTCCGCATCGCCGACGCACAGCTCGACATCCCCGACTGGGCCTACCTGCTGCTGACCTTCCTCGTCATAGCCGGCTTCTCCAACGGCGTCAACCTGACCGACGGCCTCGACGGCCTCGCGGCCGGATGCTGCGCGATCGTGTTGCTCGCCTACACGGCGATCACCTTCGTCACCAACGAGCAGGACAACCTCTCGCTGCTCTCGGCCTGCCTGGTCGGAGCCTGCATCGGCTTCCTCTGGTTCAACGCCTTCCCGGCGTCGATCTTCATGGGGGACACCGGCTCGCTCGGCCTCGGCGGCGCGATCGGCGCGCTCGCGGTGATGACCCAGACCGAGATCCTGCTGATCATCATCGGCGGCATCTTCGTGATCGAGGCGCTCTCGGTCGCTCTCCAGGTCTTCAGCTTCAAGGCCTTCCGGCGCCGGATCCTGCTGATGGCCCCCGTCCACCACCATTTTGAGCTGCTGGCCTGGTCGGAGACCAAGATCATGCTGCGCTTCTGGATCATCGCCGCCGTCTGCTCGGGCATCGGCTTCACCCTCTACCAGCAGAGCATCGGGACATAGGCCGCGCGACGACCGGCCCTTCGGATCGATCGCGCCCTGCACGTGGCGCGGCCGGCGTGCGTGGGGCCCGATCGGCCCGCCCCGCCGGGCGACGGGGCAGGGGAGTGGCGCTCGGGCCTACTCCTTGTCGTACTTGAACGAGACGCCGAGGCGGATCCGGAACTCGGAGACCTTGCCGTCGGCGATGGTCACGTCCTGGCGGATCACCTCGGCGACCCGGAGGTCGCGGACGGTCTCGCTCACCTTCTCGATCGCGCTCTTGGTCGCCTGCTCCCAGGAGTCGCTGCTGACGCCGACGACCTCGGTCACGCGATAGACGCTGTCTGCCATCTCTCCTCCTCGTGTTGGAGTGCGGGAGCGAGCCTCTCACGGATCGCCCTCCGGCGTCCGTCGGTGGTCCGCACCAGGCACAAGACGTGCCTGGCCGGGCAGGGAGGCCGACGCCGGTGGCGAAGTCGGTCATGTGAACCGATTCGGCGAGCCGCGCGCACGGCCGCCGCTGCCCGAGGGGCCGTTCCTGGTGGTCGGACTGGCACGCTCGGGGGCGGCCGTCGCGCGCCTGCTCGCGGGGCGGGGCGAGCGCGTGCTGGGGTGCGACTCCGGGCGCCCGCCGGAGGCGGAAGGTCTGGCCTCGGCGGGCGTCGAAATCAGTCTGGATGTGGACGGAACGGGGCTCGTGAACGAGGCGGTGACCGTGGTCAAGAGCCCCGGCGTGCCCCAGGACGCCCCGGCGGTGGCCGCGGCGCGCGAGCGCGGGCTCGAGGTGCTGGGGGAGCTGGAGCTGGCCTGGCGTGCGATCCCGAACCCGTTCCTCGCCGTCACCGGCACCAACGGCAAGACGACGACGACCGAGCTGCTCGGGCACCTGCACCGCGAGGCCGGCCTGCCGGTGGCGGTGGCCGGCAACGTCGGCACGCCGCTGGCGTCGCTCGCGGGTGCGCTCGACCCCGACGTGACCGTGGTCTGCGAGGCATCGAGCTTCCAGCTCGAGGACACGGTCGCGTTCGCGCCCGAGTGCGCGCTGCTGATCAACATCGCGCCCGACCACCTCGACCGGCACGGGACGATGGAGGCCTACCTGGCGGCGAAGCTGCGGGTGTTCGCGAACCAGGGCAACGACGACGTCGCCGTCTGCAACGCCTCGATCCTCGAGGGCGACCCGCGACCGCCGGGCGATGACCTCGGCGGCTGCGCCCGCCGGGTCCGCTTCTGCCCGGCGCCCGGCGCGGGCGCCGATCCCGACTGCGAGCTGGGCCTGCGCGCCGGCGTCATCTTCGCGGGCGACGAGCCGCTGCTG
>VGBV01000110.1 GCA_016870325.1 Actinomycetota bacterium | reverse complement strand
TCCGCCGTGCGGCGACGCTCGAGGACGTGTTCGTGATCCTGACCGGAGAGGAGGCCGAGTGATCGGCCTCCGTAGGTGGGTGTCGGCCGAGTGATCGGCCTCCGTAGGTGGGTGTCGGCCGAGTGATCGGCCTCCGTAGGTGGGTGTCGGCCGAGTGATGGAGGCCGCGACCCCAGCCCGGAAGCGCATGGGTCGCCTCGAGCCCGCCGCGATCGCCGGCGTGATGAGCCGCGAGGCCGCGAACTTCCGCACCTATTGGAGGGGCACCGCCTTCTCCAGCATCCTCGAGCCGATCGTCTACCTGCTCGCCTTCGGCGTCGGCCTGGGGGCGACCCTGATCGACGGCGTCGATGGGCTCAGCTACGCCGAGTTCGTGGCCACCGGGATGGTCGCAACGGCGGTGATCTTCTCGAGCGCGCTGCCGGCGATGTTCGGGACCTTCGTCAAGGAGCGCTTCCAGAACACGTACGACGCGATCCTCGCGGCGCCCGTCGACGTCGAGGAGCTGGTCACGGCCGAGATGCTCTGGATCGGGCTGCGCGCCGGCTTCTTCGGCTGCTTCCCGCTGCTGGTCGGGATCGGCTTCGGCCTCAGCCCCACCTGGGGGATGCTGCTGGTGCCGCTGTTCGCCTTCGTCTGCGCGTTGGGCTGGGCGGGCTTCGGGGTCGCGGTCGCGGCCAGCGTGGCCAAGATCGACCAGTTCAACTACGTGACCACGCTGGTGATCACGCCGCTGTTCCTGGTCGCGGGCACCTTCTTCCCGATCGACCAGCTGCCCGAGGCGCTGCAGGTGCTGGCCAACCTCAACCCGCTCTACCAGCTGGTCGAGCTGGTGCGGGGCGCCGCCTTCGGCTTCGAGTCGGTGGACCTGCTCCGCTTCGGCTCGCTGTTGCTGTTCGCCTTCGTGCTCTGGCGGATCGCGGTCAGCCGCATGACCAAGCGGCTGATCGACTAGTCCGGCAAGCTCCCTGGGGACCATGGCCCGCTACGCCGCCTTCCTGCGCGCAGTCAACCTGGGTTCGAACCGCAAGGCGTCGAGCGAGGAGCTGGCCGCGGCCTTCCAGGCCGCCGGGCTCGAGGACGTCGCGACCTTCCAGACCAGCGGCAACGTCGTCTTCGAGGCCCCCGGCCGGACGGCCGAGGCGAAGCTGGTCGAGGCGATCGAGCGGGGCCTGGCGGAAGAGCTCGGCTTCGAGGTGCCCGTCTTCCTGCGCGGCGCCGATCGCGCCAGGGAGATCGCGGCCAAGCGGCCTTTCCCCGCCCGGGCGGTGGACGCCTCGAAGGGCAAGGTGCAGGTCGCCCTGCTCGCCTCGGCGCCCCCGGCGGCCGCGAAGAAGCGGGTGATGTCGCTGGCGAGCGAGCGCGACCGGCTCACGATCGACGGCGCCGAGCTCTACTGGCTCCCCAGCGGCGGCACCCAGGAGTCGACCCTCGACCTCAGGGCGATCGCAAGCGCGGTCGGCCCCAGCACGGTTCGCACCCAGGGCACGATCGAGCGCCTGGCGGCCAAGTACTTCTAGCCCTCGTACTCGTCGCCAAAGGCCGAAGTCCCCAGCACACGCGGGGCTCGTCGCGCTCGCGGACGGCCTGTTTGAAGCCGGCCTCCGCGGCGCGCTGCTGGAATGCGTAGCCCTCGGGCGTGTGGCGGGCGATGCCGTCGAGGACGGTGCCGAGCACCTGGGTCGCCTGCAGTCCCTGCGAGTAGAGCGCCTGGTTGACGAGCAGCTTGTGCATCACGAGCTGGTTGATCGGCAGCCGGGCGACCCGCTCGAGCAGGGACTCGAAGGCGTCGTCGAGGCCGTCCGCGGGGGCGGCCTCGGTGGCGAGGCCCCACTCGAGCGCCGTGGCGCCGTCGATCGAGTCGCCGGTCAGCAGCAGGCGCTTGGCCCGCGCGGGCGGGTAGCCGATCTTGGCTCGGTCCTCAACCACGAGCAGGTCCGAGCAGAGCACCATGTCGGTGCCGCCGGCGACGCAGTAGCCGTGGACCTTGCAGGCGACCGGCTTCTCGGAGTGGAACAGGCTCATGAAGCCGCGCACGTTGCGGCTCATCATCTGGAAGTCGTGACCGGGTCCCAGGTCCCGCCCGGGTCGTGGATGCGCGCCTGGACCGCGGGATCCAGCGGCGAGCCCTCCGGTACCCCATCGTCGGCGACTCCCTCGGCCGAGGCGACCAGGTCATAGCCGCCGCAGAAGCCGGTGCCGTTGCCGGCCAGCGCGATCACGTGCACCCCCGGGTCGAGGTTGGCGCGCTCGACCCTGAACCGGTTCGAGCGCGGCAACGGGATCACGCTGGAGATGCCGCGCGAGCTGGCCGGCGGGCATGCCCACATCCTTCCCGAAGCGCGCCCCGCGTGCTTGCGAAGATGCGCTCCGTGGCGAAGAGGGAGTACACGACGGTCGAGGCGGCGGGCCGCGAGGTCCGGATCTCGAGCCCGAGCAAGGTCTATTTCCCCAAGGCGAGACCGGGTAAGAAGGGCTTCACCAAGCTCGACCTGGTCGAGTACTACCTGGCGGTCGAGGACGCAGCCGTGAACCAGCTGCGCGAGCGCCCGGGGACTATGAAGCGCTTCGTCGACGGTGCCGCCGGCGAGTTCTTCTTCCAGAAGCGGGTCCCAAAGTACGCCCCCGACTGGCTGCAGACGGCGAACTTCACCTTCCCCAGCGGCCGCACCGCGACCGAGCTCGTCGTCAACGACGGCGCCCACCTGGCCTGGGCCGTCAACCTCGGCGTGATCGACTTCAACCCGCACCCGGTGCGGCGGGCCGACCTAGACCGCCCGGACGAGCTGCGCGTGGACCTGGACCCGCAGCCGGGCGTGCGCTGGAACACGGTGCGACAGGTCGCGGTCTGCGTCAAGGAGGTGCTGACCGACCACGACCTGATCGGGTTCCCGAAGACCTCGGGCAGCAGGGGAATCCACGTCAACGTGCGGATCAGGCCCGAGTGGGACTACGTCGAGGTCCGCCGCGCCGCGCTCGCCCTCGCGCGCGAGGTCGAGCGCCGCGTCCCAAGGAAGGCGACCAGCAAATGGTGGAAGGAGGAGCGCCACGGCGTGTTCGTCGACTACAACCAGAACGCGCGCGACCGCACTATCGCCTCGGGCTACTCGGTCCGCCCCGTCCCCGACGCGAAGGTCTGCTGCCCTGTCACCTGGAGGGAGGTTCCCGACGTCGAGCCCGGCGACCTGCGGCTGGACACGGTCCCGGCTCGCGTCGAGAAGACGGGCGACCCGGCCGCGGACATCGACGCCCACGCCGGCTCGCTCGACCAGCCGCTCGACCTCGCCCGCCGCGACGAGGAGGAGGGCCTGGGCGACGCCCCCTGGCCGCCGCACTTCCGCAAGCAGCCGGGCGAGGGCCGGCGCGTGCAGCCCTCGAAGGCGAAGAAGCGGGCGAAGCCCGAGCCCAAGGCAAGAGCCCGAGCAGAGAAGAATGCGGCAAGGAAGACCCGCGGGACCGGAACCTGAGCGGCGAATCGAGAGTGCTCGACCGCCGCAAACAGACCGCTGATGCAGTGCTGGCCGAGCTGGCGGCCGAGGTCGGTGTTCTCGACCTTCATCTGGTTGGAGGGGCGCCAGTGGGCGTCCGAGGCTCTGAGCACGCGATACACGCTTCTCAGGTTGGCAGCGCCCGCTGCCGATCCGATCGGTGATGGCCGCAAGCGAGTACGCACTCGTCCACGGCGCGCGCCACATGCGCGCCACGCTCGAGACCTGGCAGCACGACCCCTGGCCGCTGCTGCGGCGCTGGCTCGCCGTCGCCGCCGCGATCGGGGTGCTGCTGCTGTGCGGCGTCTGCGTGGTCGCCTCGCTCGTCAAGCCCGACCTCGGCTTCAACTACGTGCCCAGCCTGCCGCAGGGATCGGAGCTCGGCCACATCGCCGACCTCGTCGGACGCAACTCGATCGTGCTCGCGCTGCACGCGGTCGCCTGCATCGCCGGCTTCATCGCCGGGGTCTCGCTGCCGCTCGCGGCCGAGAAGCGCCAGGGAATCTCGCGCTGGGTCCACGAGCGGGCGCGGCCCGTGGCCTTCGCCTGGGTGCTGCTGGTGACCTGCTTCTCGCTGGTCACGCAAACGCTGCTGCTGGGGGTCATCGGCTCGACCCTCGCCGAGAGCCTGCGGATCTCGCCGGCCGAGCTGATCCTGCTGACCGCCCCCCACGCCCTGCTCGAGCTGACGGCCGTGTTCCTGCCGCTCGCTGCCTGGACGATCGCCGGCCGCCGCGGCGACTGGGACCAGCTGCTCGCCGCGACCGCCGTCACGGTCACGATCGCGATCCCGATGCTGATCGCCTCGGCGGCCTGGGAGGTCCACGTCTGGCCCCAGCTGCTGGAAGCCGCCTCACCCGTCTACTAGACCAGCTGGTCGATGGTGCAGTCACGCGGCCTCTTGTCGTCGCGCCAGCGCACGATCGCAGACCCGTGGCGGATGCGGCCTCCGCTGGTGTGGTCGTAGGTGATCTCGACGACGAGCTCCGGGCGCAGCTGGCGCCACTCGAGCTCGCGGTCGGTGTCCCAGCGGCTCGGGTCGCCGCTGCCGGTCTCGCCGGTCTCATACGGCGCCAGCGTCTCGACCAGCTCGCGCTTCTGCTTCGCCTTCAGGCCCGAGGTGTGGCCGATCGGCCGCAGCGTGCCCTTCTCGTCGTAGAGGCCGAGGATCAGCGAGCCGACCGTCCCCTGCTCCTTGCCCGGGCGCCAGCCGACGATCACCGTGTCGATCGTGCGCACGTGCTTGACCTTGACCATGCCCTTGCGCTCGCCCGGCCGGTAAGGGGCGTCGAGCTGCTTCGCGATCACGCCCTCGCCGCTGAACAGCCAGGGCCCGGCGGTCTTGGCCGACTTCGTCAGCGGCGTCAGCTCGACCGATCCGCTCGCCGGCTTCTTGCGGCCGGGCGCGGCCGCGATCAGCTTCGCGAGCGCCTCGCGGCGCTCGGCGAACGGGGCCTTGGTCAGCTTCGTCTTCCCCTCCGCCAGCAGGTCGAAGGCGCGGAACAGGGCCGGCGTCAGCTCGGCCAGCATCCTGACCCGCGACTCGGCCGGGTGCAACCGGGCCTGGAGATGGTCGAAGACCTCGTTGCCGTCGTCGTCCAGGATCACCAGCTCTCCGTCCATCACGTACCTGCCCTGAGGCAGGACCAGCTCGGGGAAGTAGCGCAGCAGCGGCTTCGCCCCCCGCGACTGCAGGTAGACCTTCTCGCCGTCGACGAAGGCGAGCGCGCGAAAGCCGTCGTACTTGGGCTCGTACGCCCACTCGGGCCCCTCGGGAAGCGCCTTGCGCGAGAGCGCGAGCTGGGGCTTGACCGGGGGCTTGATCGGGAAGGCCATCGGCGCCGATCCTACGGCCACCGGCACGCGTAGCATCGCCGCGGTGCCGTCACCCCGAGGAGCAGAGCAGCGCGCCGCGGACTTCGTCGTCGTCGGCGGGGGGATCGTCGGGCTCGCGGTCGCGCGAGAGCTGCTGGCGCGCCGGCCGGAGGCGAGCCTGCTGCTGCTCGAGCGCGAGCGCGAGCTCGCCGGCCACCAGACCGGCCGCTCCAGCGGGGTCATCCACGCCGGCATCTACTACGCGCCGGGATCGCTGAAGGCCCGGCTCTGCGTCGAGGGCGCCCGCGAGCTGTACGCGTTCTGCGAGCGGCGCGGGATCGAGGCGCGCCGCGACGGCAAGCTGATCGTCGCCACCGACGAGGGCGAGCTGGGCGCCCTCGACGAGCTCGAGGCCCGGGGCCGCGCCAACGGAGTGCCGGGGCTGCGCCGCGTCGGACCCGACGAGGTCGGCGAGATCGAGCCCCACGCCACCGCGATCGCGGCGCTGCACTCCCCCAACACCGGCGTCGTCGACTTCCGCCGGGTCGCCGCGGCCTTCGCCGAGGACGTGCGCGCCGGCGGCGGGCGAGTCAGCACCGGCCGCGAGGTCACGGGGCTGCGCGCGGGGCCGGGCGGCCTCGAGATCGAGCACAGGGGCGCGGGGGGCGCCGATTCGGTCAGCGCCGGCTTCGCCGTGCTCTGCGCCGGTGCCTGGTCGGACCGGCTGGCGGTGATGGCCGGCGCGCCGGCCGAGCCGCGGGTCGTCCCCTTCCGCGGCGACTACCTGATGCTGCGTCCCGAGCGCGCCGAGCTGGTCCGGGCCAGCATCTACCCGGTGCCCGACCCCGAGCTGCCCTTCCTCGGCGCGCACCTGACCCGGACCGTGGACGACGAGGTCCTGCTGGGCCCATCCGCGCTGATGGTGGGCGCCCGCGACGCCTATCGCCTCGGCAAGATCAGGCCGCGCGACCTGGCCTCGAACCTGGCCTGGCCCGGGACGTGGCGGCTCGTTGGGCGCTTCTGGCGCACCGGCGCGACCGAGATCTCACACGCCGCCAGCAGGCGCGCCTTCGTCCGCCAGGCGCGTCGCTTCCTGCCCGAGCTGCGCGCCGCGGACGTCGCCGCGGGGCCGTCCGGAATCCGGGCCCAGGCGCTCAATCGCGACGGCTCGCTCGTCGACGACTTCGTCGTCCACCGCACCGAGCGGGCGCTGCACGTCCGCAACGCCCCCTCCCCCGCCGCCACCTCGTCGCTGGCGCTCGCCCGCCTGATCGCCGACGAGGCCGAGCGGGCGAGCGCCTAGAACGCGAGGCCTGCGAGCGACTGCAGGCGCCCGGTCAGGTCATCGATCGGCTGGAAGCCGCCGCCCGGCGGCGGCTCGAAGCTCGGTGTGATTCCGGTCTTGGTGACGCGGGATTCGAGAACCGCGACCCCTGACTCGACGCCCCCCGTCGCAGCGCGGCGCTCCGCAGGGACGCGGAACGGGAACTGCGCGCGAACGCCGAGGAGTGCATGCGAATCCAATCCGATCCAAGCCTCGGCTGGGCCCGAGCGGGCCCCTGCAGCCAACTCGGCCAGCAGAGACGGGGCCCCCAGCGATGCTCCGAGCTGGCCCAGATCCTCCGCCATCGCGGCGGCGTCGAGCCGACCCTCGATCCGGACGGCGTGCTCCCCGGCGATCTCCTCCACCTCCCCGTAGCGAGGGTCGCGCAACCAGTCGGCGAAGAGCAGCCCCAGCCCGGCGATTCCCTGCGGGGAGGCATCGTCCAGGCTCCGCTCGAGCGCTTCGGCACGCTCCGGTCCGAGCCGATAGTTCTCACCGAAGAAGACCACGTACACGTCCTCGCCCGTGGAGACGACCGCCCCGTCCACGCCGAATCCGGCCAGCTCCCCGTCCAGCGCCAGGTCGAAGCGGGCCAGCCCTCCTCCCGGCCGGCGGGCGAAGGTGCCCTGCAAGGCGACGCCTGCGCGGCCCGCGAGCAGCGAATCGCCCTCGAGCACCGCGTCCAGCGCCAACTCCGCCTCGCCGCTCGCGGGCGGGTTCGCCGCGGCTGTGCGCAGCAGCTCGGCCGGCGGCTCCCGCGGAGG
>VGBV01000109.1 GCA_016870325.1 Actinomycetota bacterium | reverse complement strand
CCGTGCTCGGCGGCCAGCTCATCGGCGAGGCTGCGCAGGCGCTCCTGGCGCCGGGCCACCAGCACGAGCGCGTGCCCGCGGCGGGCCAGCTCGCGCGCGATCGCGGCGCCGATCCCCGACGACGCGCCCGTGACCAGCGCCGTCCCGCCCACCGACGGGTCGGGCAGCGCCACCGCGCCTACGTCTGCCGGCTCAGGCGAGGCCCTCGCGGGCCTCGCGCACCAGCGTCACGGCCTCGGGAAAGATGACGCGGATCGCGTCCCGCACCTGGGCGGCCTGCTCGTCGCTGGAGCCGCTGAGCTCGATCGAGTTGATCGCGGCCACGGTCATGTCGACCGCGAGCTTGATCGCGTTGTCGGCCCAGGCGACCTTCTGGGCGCCCTGCATCTGCTCCGCCATCTCCTCCATCCGGCGTCGCATCTCCTCGGGGTCCCCGAACAGCCCTCCGAAACCTCCGGCTTCCATGCGCCGATCATAGGTCACGATCGGCGCGCCCCACGTGCGCGCCGGGGCCGGAGTCTCCCGGCATGGAACGCGATTCGGGCTCGGCCTCGGTGGAGCAGGTGGCGCTCGCCGCCCTGGTGGCGCTGGTGCTGCTGGCGGCGATCGCGGCCGTGGCGGCGAGGCCGCCGGGCGACGGGGCGCGCCTGCTCGGCAACTCGATCGCCAGGCGCATCGCCTGCGCGCCGCGGCATCCGGTCCCCTGCGGGCGCAACCCGCTCGCGCTCGCCTACGGCTTCCCGGTCGGGAAGCTGGTTCGCCTGCTGGCGCCGGCGCCCGGCTCCCTGTCGCCGGAGGGCCTGCTCCCGGTCGACTTCCGCCTCTGCCGCTCCCCGGGCTGCGCGGCGCCAGGCGACGGCCCGGGCCTGACCGCGGCTGGGCGCCGGGTCACCGTCTTCACCTCGGTCGAGGACCTGCGCCGCGCGGGTGGCCCGGTCAGGATCAGCTACTGGCTCTACCGCCCGACCCGGGGCTGGGAGCGGCTGGTTCGGGACGCCGGCGCGGCCGAGCTCGCGCGGGCGGCCGGGCTGCGGCTGAACCTGGAGCTGGACCCGGCGCTGGTGCCGCTGGAGACGCTCGCGGGCCGCAACCACCACCGCTTCGCCCCCGGCGAGCAGCCGCCCTGGCGCTGGCGGGTCCGGAGCGCCTACCCGGACTGAGAGCGGGCCTGCTCGCGCCTGCGGTGCTCCTCGGCCTCCGCGCCGGCGCTGCGGATCAGCGAGCGCCAGTCGAGCGTACGGAAGACGAAGCCCAGCGCCAGGAAGCCCAGGATCGCGGCCCAGACCGCTATCGCGATCTGCTGCCCGACCGAGTAGGTCAGCACCGCGATCGGCCCCGGGCCCGCCAATGTCGCGACCAGCAGAGCCTGCTGGGCCCCGGCGCCGCCGGGGGTGAAGGGGAGCACGGTCGCGACCGCCTGCACGCTCATGACCACGGCCACGTTCTCGAAGGAGCCGCCGATGTGGAAGGCCTCGAGGAAGAACCAGAAGGCGAAGAAGCGCAACACCCATCCAATCCCCTGCCAGAGCGCGACCTCGCGCAGGTAGCGGGGGATGTCTGTCAGCACCACGACCCCCTGCTTGATCTTCTCCCAGAAGCGCTCCGCGCGGCGCGCGAGCACGGCGAACAACACGACCAGCGCTATCACGAGCGCCGTCACGAAGAAGACCAGCAGGTCGGGGTTCTCGGCCCAGAAGGAGATCTCGAAGGCGGGCAGGTCCGGGATCTCCGGCGCCGCAGGCAGCAGCCCCTGGGTGAGGGCGAAGAGGAAGACCAGCACGCCGGCGGTCGTGTCGAAGACGGACTGCACGAAGAACGACGAGGTGATCGCCGGGTAGGAGGAGCCTCGGATCGACTTCTTCGCGAGGAAGATCTTGACCGCGTCGCCGACGCGAGCCGGGATGAAGCTGTTGAGGCCGGCCCCGGCCAGGTAGGAGGCCGTGATCTTCGCGTAGGAGACCTCGGTCTCGGGGTAGGCGGCGCGCAGCACGTTCTGCCAGGCGCGCGTGCGGGCCAGCAGGTGGGCCAGGTAGAAGGCCAGCGCCAGCGCCAGCGCCGGCCAGCCGATGTCCCCGATGCGGTCGAAGAACTCGTCGGCCGCCCGCAGGAAGCTGTCGAGCGAGGAGCCCGGGTCGAAGCCCAGCGGAGGCGCGCTCACGCAGCCAAGATAGCCACGCCGCTAGCGGCCCCGGCGCACCTGAAGCAGCTCGCGGTTGGCGAGGGCGCCGACCAGCAGCGCCACGGCGCCGACGTAGATCCAGATCAGCAGCACGATCACCGCGCCGAGCGTGCCGTAGGTCTTGTCGTATCGGCCGAAGTTGTCCACGTAGAAGGAGAAGAGAGCCGAGGCGAGCAGCCAGAGCGCGGCCGCCAGCAGGGCCCCGGGCAGATGGTCGAGCGGGCGGCGGCGGGTGCCGGTGGGGCCCATCGTGTAGAGCAGCAGCATCGCGCCCACCACCGCGGCGAGGCCGACCGGGTAGCGCAGCAGCCGGACCATCGTGCGCCCGCCGTCGCCGAGTCCCGCCGCCTCGGAGATCGCCCCGAACAGCGGGCCCGCCAGCAGCAGCGAGGCGACGGCGAGCATGAACAGCGCCATCAGCGCCAGCGTCAGCCAGAGCCGGGTCAGGTTGTCGTGCAGGATCCCCTTGACGCCCGAGCGCTTGGTCGTCTTGTAGATCACGTCGAGCGCGCGGACCGAGGCGCCGACCGCCCCCGACGCCGCGATGAACGCGGTCAGAAGGCCGATGCCGAGCAGGCTGCCGGCGCTGTTGCCGCGCAGCACCCCGGCCAGGGCCGTGTCGATCGTGTCAACGGCCGATCCCGGGGCGGCCTCGCGCAGCGTGTCGATGATGCTGCGGTAGGTCTCCGGGTAGTTGCCGAACAGCGCCAGCACCGCGATCGCGACGATGAACGCCGGGAACAGGGAGAGGAAGCCGTAGTAGGCCAGGGCGGCGGCGCGATCGGTGAGGCTGACCTCATCGAAGCGGGAGTAGACCCTGACGGCGGCGCGCTTCCAATTCGCCCGGGTCAGCTTGTGCAGCGGCTTCGGCTTGCGCCCGGAGCCGCTAGCCGCCATTCGGGCCCAGGAACCTCAGCATCTGCTCGGCGACCTGCTCGCCCCGGTCCTCCTGGAGGAAGTGGGCCGCCCCCTCGATCCTGACCTGCTCGGTCGCGCTGGGAATGATCTCGATGAAGCGCTCGCCGGCCTTGGGATAGGGAAAGACTGGGTCCTTGTCGGAGAAGGCGAGCAGCACGGGCTTCTGCCAGCGCCCGAGCGCCTCCGCGACCCCGCGCATCGTGCCGGCGACGGGGTCGTCCTCGGAGGTCGGCACCAGCAGCGGGAACTGGGCGGCGCCGGCCTTCGACTCGACGGTGGGGAAGGGCGCGTCGTAGGCCGCGACCACGTCATCGGGCAACTCGGTCGCGGTCCCGCCCTGCATCACGAAGCCGACCGGGAGGTCCGGGGTCTTCTCGGCGAAGTCGCGCCAGGCCATGAAACCCTTGGAGACGCGGCCCGTGTAGATGCCCGTGTTCATGATCACCAGGGCCCCGGCGCGGTCGTCGTTCTCGACCGCCCAGCGCAGGCCGATAGGGCCGCCCCAGTCCTGGCCGACGGCGACCGCGTCGCTCAGCTCGAGCCCGGCGAGCAGCCCCGAGATCAGCTCGCAGTGGCGCTCATAGCTGTACCAGCCGCGATCGGTGGGCTTGTCGGAGCGCCCGAACCCGGGCAGGTCGGGGCAGATGACGCGGTAGCCGGCGGCGACCAGCGGGGGCAGCATCTTGCGGTAGAGGTAGCCCCAGTCGGGCTCGCCGTGGAAGCAGACGATCGGCCGGCCGTCGGCGGGGCCCTCGTCCACGTAATGCAGGCGCAGCCCGTCCACCTCGGCGTAGTTGGGCTCGAAGTCCCAGCCGGGAAGGCCCTCGAAGCGCTCATCGGGCGTGCGGAAGACGTCGGACATCGGTCAAGGCTATTCGGCTTCGCCATCAGACGGGGTCGCTGGCGGCCGCCGGCGCACGTCGCAGCTGCGGCCTTGCGACCCCTTGGGTTCCCTACACTCTCGCGCTCATGGCGACGACCGAACAGGGCCGCCGTCCGGTTCCCCTCTCCGATCTGCCCGCTCCGGGCGCGGCCCATGACCCTGCCGACGAGGCGATGTGCGACCGCGCGCGCGAGCGCTACGCGACCGACCGCAAGCGCATGGGCAACGTCCCCAGGCGCCGCCGCCGCCACGCGTCGCTGCCCAACCTGATCATCATCGGCGGTCTCAAGTGCGGCACCACGAGCATCCACCACTACCTCGGCCTGCACCCCGAGGTCAACATGTCGAGGCCGAAGGAGCTGAACTTCTTCGTCAAGGAGCTGAACTGGGACCTGGGGATTCCCTGGTACGAGGGCCGCTTCGACGGCCGCTCCCCGGTCCGCGGCGAGTCCTCACCGCACTACACGAACCTCCCCCGCTACTCCGGAGTCGCGGCGCGAATCGCGGACAACGTCCCCGACGCGAGGCTGCTCTACATGGTCCGGGACCCGATCAGCCGCATCCTCTCCCACTGGCGCCACGCGACCGGCGCCGGGTACGAGACGCGCTCGATGGAGGATGCGCTCGGGCGCGACGACCAGACCTACGTCACCCGCAGCATGTACTGGATGCAGCTGCAGCCCTACCTGGAGCTGTTCCCCCCCGAGCAGATCGAGGTGATCGCCCAGGAGGAGCTGCGGGGAGACCGCGACGGCACCATGCGGCGCGCCTTCGAGTTCGCCGGCGTCGACCCCGAGTTCACCTCCGAGCAGTTCGACCGCGAGTGGGAGAAGTCCACCGCCAAGGAGGGCGACAAGTACCAGTTCATGGAGAAGCTGATCAAGCTGCCGGGCTTCAGCTCCTTCGACCGCAACTTCGACCGCCTGCCCGAGCGCATGCGCTGGATGGTCGAGAAGGTCGTGCACGACCCCGACGCCCCCGAGGCGCCGAAGCCGAAGCTGACCCCCGAGATCGAGAGCCGGCTGCTGTCGCTGTTCGCCGGGGACTCGAAGCGGATCCAGGAGTTCGCCGGTCGCGAGTTCCCGCGCTGGAAGGACTACTCCTAGCCGCCATGGCCGAGGGGACGACCGTCGGAGGAGCGGTCGTGCTCGCAGCCGAGGCGAACGCCGGCGCGTGTCTCCCGCGACGCCGAGCTGGTCCGCGGCCAGGCCGCCAGAAGCCGAGGATGAGGCTCGCCGTCGCCGAGGTCCGAGCGGGCAGTTGACGCCCCCGGGAGAGACCAGCGCGGTGCGGCGCCTGCTGCCCGACCCCGCCGAGACCACCGTGGCCGAGCAGATCGCGACGCTCGAGCCGGGAAGGGACGTCGGCGAGAGCCGCCCTCGCGTGCTGATGAACTTCGCCGCGACCGTGGACGGCCGCGCCACGATCGACGGGCGCTCGGGCCCGATCGGGTCCCGCGCGGACATGGAGACCCTGCAGCGCCTCCGCACCCGGGTTGACGCCGTGATGATCGGGGCGGGGACGATGCGCGCCGAGCGCTATGGCCGCATGGTCCCCGACCCCGACTACCGTGCCTATCGGGAAGCGTCGGGTCTGGAGCACGATCCGCTCGCGATCCTGATCTCGAACCGGCTTGAGCTGCCCTGGGACGCCGGTCTCTTCACCGAAGGGGAGGGCGCGGCCCTGATCCACACCGCCTCCGATCAGGACCCGCCCGAGACCGCGACCGCGGTCGAGGTCGTGCGCCACGAGGGATCGGTGGACCTGGAGCGCGCGCTGGAGTCCCTGCGCCGGGAGCGGGGGATCCGGAGCGTGCTCTGCGAGGGTGGGCCCACCCTGCACGGCGAGCTCCAGGCGCGCGGTCTCGTCGACGAGCTGTTCCTGACGATCGCGCCGATGCTTGCCGGGCGCGAGGAGCGCTCGATCCTCAGCAACCCGCTCCCGGGCGTTATCGGCCTGGAGCTGGCCTGGCTGCTGGAGTCCGGGGGCGAGCTGTTCGCGCGCTACCGCGTGGGCGGCAGCGCATAAGCTGCAGGCATGGACTTCAAGCCGAGCCCCGCCGTCGAGTCGCTGCTGGAGCGGATCGATGCGTTCATGGCCGAGCACGTCTATCCCCAGGAGCTCGAGGTGATGCGGGCGCTGGACGACGAGGTGGAGCCGGGGGTCCCCTATCCGCAGATCCTGGTCGAGCTGCGCGCCAAGGCCCGCGAGGAGGGCCTCTGGAACCTGTTCATCGCCGACGACGAGCACGGCGCCGGGTTGACCAACTGGGAGTACGGGATGCTCTGCGAGCAGATGGGCCGCAGCCCCGTCGCCGCCCCGATGTCCTTCAACTGCGCGGCGCCGGACACCGGCAACGCCGAGATCCTGATCGACCACGGCAGCGACGAGCAGAAGGCGGAGTTCCTGGCGCCGCTGCTGGAGGGCGAGGCCCGCAGCTGCTTCTCGATGACCGAGCCCGAGGTCTCGGGCTCGGACCCGACCACGCTGCAGACGTGCGCCGACCTCGACGGCGACGAGTGGGTCATCAACGGCCACAAGTGGTTCACCTCGGGCGCGGTCGGCGCCAGGTTCGCGATCGCGATGGTCGTCACCGACCCCGACGCGGCTCCCTACACCCGGGCGAGCATGATCATCGTCCCGATCGACAACCCCGGCTTCAACCTGGTCCGCCCCGTCTCGGTGATGGGCCACGACGGCGGCCCCGGTCACTGCGAGGTCCGCTACGAGGACTGCCGCGTGCCCGCGTCGAACCTGCTCGGCGACCGCGGAGCCGGCTTCGTGATCGCCCAGGACCGGCTCGGGCCCGGGCGCATCCACCACTGCATGCGCGCGATCGGCACCGCCGAGCGCGCGATCGAGATGATGTGCGACCGCGCCAACACGCGTGAGGCGTTCGGCGGGCCGCTCGCCGACAAGCAGTTCATCCAGGACTTCATCGCCAAGAGCCGCATGGAGGTGGACCAGGCCCGGCTGCTGACCCTGTACGCCGCCTGGATGATGGACACCGAGGGCAAGCGCCGGGCGCGGCAGGCGATCAGCGAGATCAAGGTGGTCGCCGCCAACATGGTCATGGACGTGCTCGACCGCGCGATCCAGACCCACGGCTCGCTCGGCATGTCCGACGACACTCCGCTGGCCGGCATGTGGCGCTTCAGCCGCATGCTCAAGGTCGCCGACGGCCCCGACGAGGTGCACAAGATGGTGATCGCGCGCCGCGAGCTGAACCGGGCCGCCAAGCGCGCCGAGGCCGGCGGCGCTTCGGCCAACGGCTCGGGCGACACCGAGCCCCAGGTCGCCGCCGCCCCGGGCCCCGGCGCCTAGATGATTGATTCCACGGCGCCGTGCGCCTGAGGGCACGCATGGCCGAGCAGCCCAAGGACGCAGGGCGCAGCCCTTGGTGGCGCCAAGGGCAGGCCCGAGGACGCCGGGATGCGATGCGC
>VGBV01000108.1 GCA_016870325.1 Actinomycetota bacterium | reverse complement strand
GGATCGAGGTCGTCGGCGTCGTCTCCGACAAGCCGACGGCCCGGGCCCTGAAGCGTGCCCGGGAGGCTGGGATCGAGACCGCCGTCTTCCCGGAGTCCGAGCACGAGCTGCGCGAGGCGCGCGACGAGGCCATGGCCGAGTGGCTCGAGCGCAGCGGCGCCGAGCTGATCGTGCTGGCGGGCTACATGCAGCTGCTCTCCCCGGGCTTCATCGGCCGCTTCCGCAATCGCATCGTCAACGTGCACCCGGCCCTGTTGCCCTCGTTCCCGGGGCTCGACGCGATCGGGCAGGCGCTCGAGCACGGGGTCAGGATCACCGGGGTGACGATCCACTTCGTCGACGAGGGGGTCGACTCGGGGCCGATCATCCTGCAACGCCCCGTCCCCGTGCCGGCCGATCGGGATCGGGACGCGCTCGAGGGCGCGATCCACGCGACCGAGCACGCGCTGCTGCCCGAGGCGATCAGGATGATCGCGGCGGGCCGGGTCGGCGTCGACCCGGCGAGCCCGCGGGTCGTCGCGATCGGCCCGCCCTAGGGCCTTCGGGGGGCGAGAAGGGCCAGCGACCGGAGCGGCGCGGGGGGCGCCCGGGCTCCGCCCCGCAAGGAGCGGGAATAGACTCGGGGGCGACTTGCCGACCGCTCCCGCCTACGAGAATCTGCCCGAGCCGACCGGTGACTCGCTGCCGGTCCGCAGGGCGCTGATCTCGGTCGCGGACAAGAACGCGGCGACGGAGTTCGCCGCCGGCCTGGCGAAGCTGGGGGTAGAGATCGTCTCCACGGGCGGCACCGCGACCGTGCTCGAGGAGGCGGGGATCGAGGTGCGCCCGGTCGAGGACTTGACGGGCTTTCCCGAGATTCTCGGCGGCCGCGTGAAGACGCTGCACCCCAACCTGCACGCCGCGCTGCTCGCGGTGCGCGACGACCCCGAGCACATGGCGGTGCTGGCCGAGCGCGGGATCGAGCCGATCGACCTGGTCTGCGTCAACCTCTACCCGTTCGAGCGCACGATCTCCCGCTACGACGTGCCCGAGGCCGACGCGATCGAGCAGATCGACATCGGGGGGCCGACGATGATCCGCGCGGCGGCCAAGAACCACCGCTACATCGCGGTCACGGTCAAGCCCGAGAGCTACGACGCGGTGCTGGGCGAGCTGGCGGAGACGGGCGAGCTGTCGGCGCCGACGCGCCACTGGCTCGCCAACGAGGCGTTCGCCTACACCGCCCGCTATGACGCGGCGATCAGCCGCTGGTTCGGGCGGCGCTACGAGCAGCTCCCGCAGCACTGGGTGACCTCGTGGGAGAAGGAGCTGGATCTGAGCTACGGCGAGAACCAGCACCAGCGCGCGGCGCTCTACGTCGAGTCGGGGGCGCGCTCGCACGTGCTCTCGCGCGTGGCGAAGCTGCACGGCAAGCCGCTCTCGTTCAACAACGTGCTCGACCTGGACTCGGCGCGCCGGCTCTGCAACGACCTGCAGGGGCCGGGGTGCGTGATCGTCAAGCACAACAACCCCTGCGGGGTCGGCGAGGCGGAGACGATCGAGCGGGCCTACGAGGGCGCGTTCGCGTGTGACCCGACCTCGGCCTTCGGCGGCGTGATCGCGCTCAACCGCGAGGTCTCGGTGGCGCTGGCGGAGCGGCTGAACGAGCAGTTCGTGGAGGTGCTGTTCGCGCCGGGCTACGAGGACGGGGCGCTGCCCGTGCTGCAGCAGAAGGAGGGGATCCGGATCCTCGAGGACACCGAGCGGCGCGCCCACCAGGTCGAGCCGGACGTGAAGCGCGTGCGCGGCGGCATCCTCGTCCAGGATCCCGACGGCTCGCCCGAGCCGCGTGAGCTGATGGAGGTGATGACCGAGGCGCAGCCGAGCGAGGAGCAGTGGGCGGACCTGCTGTTCGCCTGGCGGGTGGTGCGCCACGTGCGCTCGAACGCGATCGTGCTCGCCCGCGGCGGCGCCACGCTCGGGATCGGCGCGGGCCAGATGAGCCGGGTCGACTCGGTCAGCATCGCGATCGAGAAGGCACGGAACGACCGCGGGCCCGACGTCGAGCAGCTCCTGGCCGGCTCGGCGATGGCCTCCGACGCCTTCTTCCCCTTCCCCGACGGCGTCCAGGCCGGCATCGACGCCGGCGTCGCCGCCGTGATCCAGCCCGGCGGCTCCAAGAACGACGCCGACGTGATCGCCACCTGCGACGCCGCCGGCGTCCCCATGGTCTTCACCAAGCGCCGCCACTTCCGGCACTAGGTTCGGCTGCCACCGATGCCGTAGTGGCCGAATTCCACCGAGCCGTGCCGGCGGCACTCGCGGATCTCCACCGGGCATCGGCGGTTCGGGTCCGGCGGCCGGCCGGCTCGTCGCACGAGAGGGAGGGGCGGCTCCAAGTCCGGATGTCACGTTCCTCACCTATGCCTGAACCTCGACCGGAAATACACGCGTTACATGCGGACTTATTGCAAGAATTGCCACGCCCCTCTAACTCAACTGGAAAGAGTTCCGGCCTTTTAAGCCGGCGGTCCGGGTTCGAGCCCCGGGGGGGGCATCGGCGCACGGCGCGTTCCGCCATCCAAGGTCGGCGACCGGGACGCAGGCCGCTACCGGCGGGCCGCCCTCCAGGGCCGGGCACGCGGGCCCCGCGCCCGCGATACTGCAGGTCCTTGAGCGCAAAGGCCGACAGGAACCACCCCCTCGACGACGGGCCCTCGCCCGAGCGGCTGCATCCCGCTGAGCACCGCGCCTACCGGGAGCTCTACGCATCCTGCCGCCAGCTGATCGCGCGCTGGGACCGGCTGGCCGGGGCGCTCGAGGGAACGGAGGCGGTCGAGGTGCTGAAGCGCAGCGCCCGGCGGGTGCGCGACCTTCTGGCCGAGCTCGAGCCGCGAACCGCGGGCTACGGGCTGCACGGCGGGATCGCCGCCGAGGGCCTCGGCGCGCGAATCGCGGATCTGCGCTCGCTGCTCTCGGACCGCGCGGTCGACACCGGCATGGTGATGCGCTTTGCGGTGCTCGACATCGAGCACGTCACCACCCTGCTCGCCCACCTGACCGAGCTCGCGGACGCGCGCGGCGACGAGGAGCTGGCGGGATTCTGCCGCGGCTGGGCCAAGGCGATGCGCTCCGAGGTCAAGGCCGTGCGCAGGGTCGCGGTCTCGCTCGGGTCCGACCCCGACCGCGCAGCCGCCCCGCTCGACGACTCCACCCTGACCCGCGCCGCGCACCGAGCGGGATGGGTGCTGGGGTCCGCGGGCGAGGCGTTCGACCGGATCATCGGCCCGCGGTAGACGGCTTCGCCATCGGATCGGGGCCGTAGCGCCCGCCAACATCAAACGCGCCTGCAAGCAGGCGCTCAGGAAGAGGGCGGCCTGACCTCCCCTGGGCGCCCCACCATCGGGGTCGAGGCCTCGGCGTGGAGGCGGCGAGGAATGCGTCCGGCGAGGCGCGCGGCGTGGCCGGCGGCGACCGCGTGACGCATCGCCACCGCCATCCCGGCCGGGTCCTCGGCGCGGGAGACCGAGCTCGCGAGCAGGACCGCGTCGCAGCCCAGCTCCATCGCCAGCGCCGCGTCCGAGGCGGTGCCGACGCCCGCGTCGAGGATCACCGGCAGCTGGGCGCGCTCGGTGATGATCTGGATGTTGTAGGGGTTGCGTATCCCCATCCCCGAGCCGATCGGGGAGCCGAGCGGCATCACCGCGGCACAGCCCGCGTCCTCGAGGCGCCGGGCAAGTATCGGGTCGTCGTTCGTGTAGGGCAGCACCGTGAAGCCCTCGCCCACGAGGGTCTCGGCGGCGCCCACGAGCTCGACGGCGTCCGGCATCAACGTGCGGTCGTCGCCGATCACCTCCAGCTTCACCCACTCGGTCTCGAAGGCCTCGCGCGCCAGGCGCGCCGTGCGGACGGCGTCCCTGGCCGTGTAGCAGCCGGCCGTGTTGGGCAGCGCGAACAGCCCCAGCCGGTCGATCAGCTCGAGCACCGACCCCTCGGCGCCGGGATCCACGCGGCGCAGCGCCACCGTCACGATCTCGGTGCCCGACGCGATCAGCGCCCGCTCCATCTGGGCCAGCGAGCGGAAACCGCCGGTGCCTACGATCAGCCTCGAGCCCCAGCGGCGACCGCCCAGCTCGAACGGCTCGCCGGCCGCCGCGCCCGCGTCGACGGGGTCATCCGCGCCGCCCTGGATCGCGACCACGACCTCGACGCTCTGTCCCTCGGCGAGCTCCGTCACCTCCCACTCGCCGCGGGGCACGACCTCGCCGTCGAGGGCGACCGCAATTCCGCGCTCCGCCCCACCGGCCCCGGCGGCCTCGACCGCGGCGGCGACCGTCGCCCGCTCGGGAACCTCGGTCTCGGCGCCGTTCAGCTCGATCCTCATCGCGTCCCTCCCCGCGCTCCCGCGGCGGCTCGGCTCGAATCGCCGCCCATCGACGCGCGGTGGCGATCGGGGCGGAACGGCTCCGTCTCGAACGGCGGCTCCTCGCCAACGAGCAGCGCCGCCACCGCGGCGGCGGTCGCCGGCGCCTGCAGCACGCCGTTGCGGTAGTGGCCGGTCGCGATCATCAGCCCCTCGCGCGCGCCCTGGCCGATCAGCGGCGAGTTGTCGGGGGTGCCCGGCCGCAGCCCGGCCCTGACCTCGACCAGCTCCATCTCGGCGATGTCGGGCAGCGTGCGGTAGCCCTCGCGCAGCAGCTCGTGCACGCCGCCGGCGGTGACGGTCGTGTCGAAACCGAGCTCCTCGACGGTGGCGCCGATCAGCAGCCTGCCGTCGGGGCGCGGCACGATGTAGAGGCGGTCGCCGACGACGATCCGCGAGCAGACCCGCTCGCGGCGGTCCGGCCCGGCGCCCGCGAAATCCTCGGGCCGCGCCCGGCGGCGCTCCCGCAGCGTCACGATCTCGCCCTTCACGGGCCGCACAGGCGGCCGCTCGGCCGGCTCCAGCCACGGGGTCCTGCCCGCGTCGGAGCCGGTCGCGAGCAGCAGCGTCCCGCCCCGCAGCTCGCGCTCGCCGCTGGTCCGCACCGTCACGCCCCGATCGAACTCCGCGCTCGCGACCTCGCTGCCCTCGTCGACGACGCCGCCGCGTTCGGCGACCGCCGCCAGCAGCGCCGCACAGAGGGAGCGCGGATCGGCGACCGCCTCGTGCGGCGCGAGCACGCCGGCGGCCACCGAGGGCGCCAGGCCGGGCTCCAGCTCGCGACAGGCCGCCGCGTCCAGCCACTCCGAGTCCAGCCCGTGCTCGCGGTGCAGGCGATGCCGGCGCTGCAGCTCCTCGGTCTCGTCGCGATCGAGGGCCACGTGCAGCGCCCCGACCTGCCAGAAGCCCGGGTCCACGCCGCTCTCGGCCTCGAGCTCGGCGGCGAACTCCGGCCAGAGCCGGTGCGCGGCCAGGTTCAGCCCGATCAGGCCCTCCTCCCCCCAGGAGGCCTCGCCGACGGGGGCGAGCATCCCCGCGGCGACGTCGCTGGCGCCCGAGCCGGCGCGGTCGCGCTCGAGCACGCAGACGCTGAGCCCGCGCTGCAGCGCCCGCCAGGCGCAGGCGAGGCCGATCACGCCGCCGCCGGCGATGAGGACGTCGAACCTGTCTTCGTCTTGCGTGGCCATGGGCTCCGGATCTCCGCGGCCGAGGCGCTCCAACCCTCCCTGCGCCGGCATTACCCGGATCAGGTTCCTACGGTCGGCGGCGCATCAGCCGCCCTCTCAGCCCATTTGTTGGGCTCCCGTCTTCCCTTCCATCGTACCCCCGACCGGCGCGAAGCAGGCGTTGATTCTAAGCTTGGTCGTGATGAGCGATCCGCCGCGGCCGCCGATCCAGCTCGACCCTCCCGAGGGAGTCGGGCGGCTGCGCCGCGAGCGCCTGCTCTGGGCTCGCCTCTACTTCGTCTGCGAGGCGCTCCCGAACGGCCGGGAGCCCGAGCCGATGCTGCAGGCGGCGCTCGGCGGGGGCGCCGGGATCGTGCAGCTGCGCGACCGCGAGCAGCCCGACGCGATCATCAACCGCGTCGCGCGCACCTACCGCCGGCTCGCCGACACGTACTCCGCGCCCTTCATCGTCAACGACGATCCGGCGCTGGCCCAGGAGCTGGATGCGGACGGCGTTCACGTCGGGCAGGAGGACGTTCCGGCGGCGCAGGCCAGGGAGCTGATGGGGCCCGAGGCTCTGATCGGCCTCTCGACCCACTCCGCGGAGCAGATCGAGGCCGCCCACGCCGAGCCCGTCGACTACATCAGCGTCGGACCGGTCTGGGAGACGCCGACCAAGCAGGGGCGCCCGGCGGTCGGGCTGGATCTGGTCCGCCACGCGGCGGAGGTCGCCACCCTGCCCTGGTTCGCGATCGGTGGGATCGATGCCGAGAACGTCGGCGACGTCATCGACGCCGGTGCGCGCAGGATCGTGGTCGTGCGCGCGATTCGGGACTCCGCCGATCCCAGGGCCGTCGCCGACGCGCTCTCGGGCCGGGTCGAGGCCGCCGTCAAGGCCGACCTGGCCGCCACCGCCGGCGCCTGATGGGGAGCCGCGAGCGCAGGCGCGAGGAGCGCCGCAAGCGCAAGCGCCGCTCTGCCGAGCGGACCGCGGTCCCGCCCGCCGGCAAGCCCGGGCCGAACGGTGAGCCACAACCCGACGAGAGCTTTCAGGAGCGGATGAGCCGCCGCTCGGCCGAGCGCAACGAGGCTGCGCGCGAGAAGCTGGAGCCGCTGGCGCAGGGGGAACGACCGGGCGCGGTGACAGTGGCGGCGATCGTGGCCGCGGTGCTGGCGATCGTGCTGAGCGCGTCCGCCGCCCTCGCCGCCGCCGGGGTCGAGGTCGGCGATCGCGAGGCACCCCGGGCGCTCCCGATCGCGGCCTTCGCGGCCGCGCTCTGGCTGATGGCCTGGGGGCTGTGGAAGGCACGCTACTGGGCGGTGCTCGGCTTCCAGATGCTGCTCGTGCTGGTGCTGCTGGCGAGCGGCCTCGGCCTGGTCCAGGTGGAGACGGTGCTGCAGGCGCTGGGCACGCTCGCGCTGCTGGCCGGTTCGGGCGTCCTCTTCTACTTCATGATCCGAGCGATGGCCAGGATCCAGATGCCCGAGCGGCCGGGCAGCGCAGGCGACCTCTCCGGGGAGCGCTGATGGCACGCCACCAGCTGAAGCCCCTGTTCGACCGCGTCGTGATCAAGGAGCTCGAGCCCGACCGCATGAGGAGCTCGGGCCTGGTCGTGCCCGCGGGGGCAGACGAACAGCCTCCCCAGCACGGGATCGTGCTCGACATCGGGCGGGGGGTCGACTGGTGGGAGTCCGCCGGCGTGCGGATGCCGGTCCGCGCCGGCGACCACGTCGTCTTCCCCGCCTCGGCCGGGAGCTGGGTCGAGGTCGACGAGGAGCGCCTGCTCGTCTGCCGCGTGACCGAGCTTCTGGGGGTATTGGAGACGGTGGAGGATTCGGCGCCGATAGAGTCGAGGGACGATGCCTGAGCGCTTCGGTCCCCATCCTCCGCCGCGCAGGCTGAGGCCGTGAGCACCTACGA
>VGBV01000107.1 GCA_016870325.1 Actinomycetota bacterium | reverse complement strand
CGACCCGCTCGCCTGCGCCGCGATCGGCGCCCCCGGCGGCGAGGACCTCGTCGCCTTCTTCGTGCGCAAGGACCGAAAGCAGCACGGGCTGCAGCGCTGGATCGAGGGCCCCCTGCTGGAGGCGGGGACGCGGTGCATGGTGGTCGAGGACGTGGTCACGACCGGCGGCTCCACCGTGCGCGCGCTCGAGCGCATCGCCGAGGAGGGTCTGCGGGTCGCCGGCGTCGTCTCGGTCGTGGACCGGCTCGCGGGCGGCGCCGAGGCGATCGAGGCGGCCGGCGGCGTCCCCTACCGCGCGCTGGTCACGATCGACGAGCTGTACCCGGACCGCCCCGACCGCGAGTGAGCGGCCGCCGCGAGGTCCTGCTCGCGGCCGGCGGCTCGCTGCTGCTGGCTCTGGTCATGACCTGGCCGCTGGTGCTGAACCTCGGGGATGCCATTCCCCGCGACCTCGGCGACCCGCTCGCCCAGAGCTGGAAGGTCGCCTGGGCGGGGCACGCGCTGATCTCGCAGCCGCTCGACTATTTCCAGGCCAACCAGTTCTATCCCGAGCGGGACTCCTTCGCCTTCGGCGACATGCTGATCGGCTACGCGCCCTTCGGGCTCTTCACCGACGGCTCCCGCGACGCGGTCACGCGCTACGACCTCGTCTTCATCTTCGCCTACGCGATGGCCTTCTTCGGCGCCTACGTGCTGGCGCGCGAGCTCGGCGTCGGGCCCGCCGGGGCGGCGGTGGCGGGGGCGGCCTTCGCCTTCGCCCCCCTCCGCCTCGAGCACGACGGCCACATGCAGGTGATCTCGACGGGCGGCATCCCGCTGGCGTTGGGGCTGGCGGTCAGGGGGGTGCGATTGCGCCGCCCATGGGTCCTGCTCGGGGCCTGGGCGGTGGCGGCGTGGCAGGTCTCGATCGGCTTCGCGCTCGGGCTGCCGTTCGCCTACGCGCTTGCGGGCGGGATCGCGATCGCGGCGCTGGTCTGGTGGCGGCGGGGGCGGCCCCCGGTCGAGCGCGGGATGCTGGTCGCAGGCGCGGCCGGAGCGCTGCTCTTCACGGTCGTCACCGCGCTGATCGCGGCCCCCCACATCCGCATCGCCGACCGCCACCCCGAGGCGATCCGCACGCCCGAGGTGGTCGAGTCCTTCTCGGAGGGCCCGCGGGCGCTGACCGTCGCTTCTCCCGAGAACGCGGTCTGGGGGCCGCTGACCGAGGGCGCGCGCGAGGACCTGGTCAACATCGCCGAGAAGGCGCTCTTCCCCGGGCTGCTGATCCTCGCCCTGGCCGCGATCGGCCTCGGCTCGAGCGTCCTCCCCCGCTGGCTGCGGCTCTCCCTGGCGGCGGCGGCGGTCGGCTTCGCGATCCTCTCCTTCGGCTTCAGGGTGGACGACGGGCTGCTCTGGCCCTACCGCTGGCTTTATGAGCTGCTGCCCGGTTGGGAGGGGATCCGCACCCCGGGGCGGCTGTTCACGTTCACGACCCTCGCCCTGGCGCTGCTGGCGGCGGCGGGCGCCGAGTCGCTGCTGGCGGCCCTTCGCAGGCGACTGGGCGAGGAACCGCCCCCCGAGCGCGAGGCGTCCCCGGAAAGCGCCGCCGGATCCCGCGCCGGCCCGGGGCGGGCAGCGGTGCTCACCGCCGTCCTCGCCGCGGCGCTCGCGCTCGCGGTCGTGGTCGAGGGCCGCGGCCTTCCCTTCGACCCCTTCGACGACCAGCCCCAGCCCGCGCTCGTCCACCCCGCGGTCTCGACCGCCGACGTCCCCGATCCCCAGCTTCACCTGCCCGCGGGCCGCGACAAGGACAACCGCCGCTACGTGCTCTGGTCCACCGACGGCTACCCGCGCATCGTCAACGGCCGCGCCAGCACCACGCCCGAGGAGACGATCGAGCTGATCGGCCGCATCAAGCCCTTCCCCTCGCCCGCCTCGGTCGCGGAGCTGCGGGCGCTAGGGGTGCGGAGCGTCGTCCTCCATACGAACCGGCTCGGGGGCACCCCCTGGGACGACTCCGCGGCCGTTCCCGTCGAGGGGCTGGGGCTGCGGCGCAGCGAGCGGCCCGGGCTGGTGATCTTCGAGCTGGAGCCCGCGCCCCTGGCGGCGGGCGAGGACGGCTAGGGTCGCGAGCGAGGCCAGGGCGGCGAAGCAGACCATCCAGATCAGGTTCGGGTCGCCGTCCAGCGGCTGGTTCAGGTCCCCGGCGAGCGACGGGCCCAGGATCGCGACCGGCATCCAGGCGAGCACCGCGATCACGGCGATCCTGGCGTCGTGCAGCGGTGCGGACGGGGTCGCCCTGACGGCGAGCACGACCGCCGCCGCCACGGCCGCCAGCACCGGCGCGATCGCAACCCAGGCGCTGTGGACGCCGAGCACGGTCAGCAGCGTGTGCTCGAGGTTGCCGATCCAGATGAACTCGAGCCAGGTGCCGGGGCCCTGCTGGCCCAGCAGCGGGTAGGAGACCGCGGCGGCGAGCATGAACAGGGCGGAGGGGATCGCGAGCGCCAGGGTCAGCGCCGGCAGCCGGCGGTAGGCGGGGCCCAGGCCCAGCGCCAGGAAGGGCAGCACCGGGACCAGGAAGCGCGGGCCGGGGGTGCCGCCTCCGAAGGTGAGCCAGTAGCCGGCGTTGTAGGCGAAGTAGGCGATGGCGATGCCGAGGATCAGGTTGGCCTCAGCGCGGTGCTCCCCCCGGCGCATCACCGCCACCCCGGCCAGCGCCGCCGCGACCACGGGGGTCAATACCAGCACGCCGCGATTGGCGACCAGCAGGTCCACCGCCGCCTCTAGGCGCGGCATCGTGATCCCGAAGAAGCCGTCGCTGTTCAGGCCCAGCTCGTCGTGGCCGCTGAAGCCGGGGACCGAGACGGCGTAGCCGTAGGCGAACTCGAAGGGGTCGCCGAGGGCCCAGGCGTTGAAGGCGAACGCCGGCAGCGCCCCGAGCAGCCCGCCGGCGCCGTAGGCGACCGTGCGGCGCCAACGCCGCTCGCGGCCCGCAAGCGCGTAGAAGAGCAAGGCGACACCGACCAGCCCCACCTGGTACTCGAAGCTGATCGCGAGGCCCGCCAGCAGCCCGGCGCCGCCGAGGGCGCGCAGGCTCGGAGCCCCCTCGCGCTCGCGCATCAGCACGCAGAAGGCCGCGAAGGCGAGCGCGGCGGCTGCGACGTGGGAGAACAGCTCCGAGGCGAACACCATCAGCATCGAGCCGAGGCCGAGCGTGATCGCCGCGGCGGTCCCGTACCCCGGCTCGATCCGGTCCACGGCCCAGCGCACCGCGACCAGCAGCAGCACCGCGGGGATCACCGCTGCCAGCAGCGTCAGCACCCAGACCACCGGTGTCCCGTCCTCGACGTCGCGCTCGACCTGGGCCGCCAGCACCGGGTCGTAGCCGTGGTAGTCAAGCTGGGGGCTCTCCTCGGGCTCCCAGCGCGGGGAGCTCGACTCGCGCGCCGTGGCGGCAGCGTCGCGCGCCAGCTCCAGCCCGCCGACGCCTTCGACGGCGGCGTAGAGCGGGGTCACCAGCGCCGCGGTGCCGGGCGACTTGACCGAGTAGAAGTGGCCCTCGTAGTAGGCCTTGTCGTTCGTCTCCCAGTGCCAGGGGTCGATCTCGGCCTGCCCCGCGGCGAAGGCGCGCACCTGCGCGTAGTGCGCGAGCTGCGCCCAGCCCATCGTGTGCATCGCCACTCCCCAGGCGATCCCGAGGCAGACGATCGCAGCCAGGCCCGGCCGGGCGCGGATCGCGTGCGTCCATGCGCGAAGCCGACTCACGAAGCGGCGATTGTAGGTGCGCCGCTGGCTGGGGGGATGGGATGCGACACAGCGGCGGGCCTACCCCCCACCTGCCACGCATCCGCGCCTGCCCGGGGCAGACCGAGAACACCCTGCAAACCACGAGCGCCCCGACCAGGATTCGAACCTGGGGCCTACTCCTTAGGAGGGAGTCGCTCTATCCAGCTGAGCTATCGGGGCTCGCGGGCGATCGTAGCGGTGGTCGGGGCGCCCGAAGCGGGGGGAGCGGCGTGCTCCGTCCGGGGCTGGGGCGAGACTGGCGCGCGTGCACATCGCGATCCTGGTCAGGCGCCTGCGGGAGGGAATGGGCTATGAGGACTTCGTCAAGGCCTGGTACCCGGACAAGGGGTTCGGGTTCGCGTCGGGGCGGGGGCCGATCGTGGCGACCAGCGTCGCCGACCCGCGCGAGATCGTCACGGTGGCCTTGTTCGAGCTCAAGCCCGGCGAGGAGATGGACGCGGCGATGGAGCGGATCGCCGAGCAGGAGGCGGTGCGCCACGACCGCATCGAGCAGGTGATCGAGTCGACCTCGCTGCGCGGGCTCTACGAGGCCAACGAGGAGTTCGACTTCGCCAGCGACGAGAGCGTCGCCGCGGGCCGCCCGGACTACGTCGAGCGGAGCTAGCCCGCCTCGGGCGGCTCGTAGAGGCCCTCGCGCGCGAGCTCGGCCCCGCGCTGGCCCCAGAGCACGATCTCGACGTAGAGGGCCTCGGGAAAGCCCTTGACGGCGTCGAGCGCGATCAGGGTGAAGCGGTCGTCGCTGACCGAGGCCTGGTCGGAGACGTCGCCGTCGATCTCGGCCGTGGCGGCCACCGCGCCAGGCACCATCGGCGTGCCCCAGACGAGGGTGACCTCACCGGCCTGCTCGGCGATCCCGCGCCAGGAGCCGATCACCTCCTCGTTCAGGTCGATCTCCCAGTCGGGGTTGTCCTCGACGACGACGTCGGTGAAGTCGGCGACGGCGCGCAGGTCGCCGGGGGTGTCGTCATCGCCGCGCGCGAAGGAGACGTAGCCGAAGTACTCGCTCGGGCTGGCGGAGCCCTCGACCGCGGCGATCGCGGGGACGTAGACCCGCCCGCCCCAGCCGCGCTCGGGGAACCAGGTGACCTCGCCGGGGGGCCCGCCGGCCTCGGCGACGTGGGGCTCGCATGCCTTGGCGAAGGCGTCGCGGAGCTGCTGGGCCCAGCGGCCGTATGGCAGCCCCTCGACCGGCGCGTCGGCGACGAAGCGGGGGATCGGGCGGGCGACGGGCGGGGGCATCGGCTCGCCACCCTATCCGGCCCACCTCGCCCACGCCGCCGGGTGGGCCCTCAGCGGCGAGCGAGCTGCTGGCGCAGGATCCAGCACTCGTAGCGGCCGGCCTCCGGGTCGGCGGCGCTGAGCTCTCGCAGCCGCTCGAAGTACTCGTCGCAGAGCGCCTCCGGCTCGATCCCCTTCGCCGCCGGCTCGAACAGGTGCTCCATCAGGGTTGACTCGGCGAAGGCGCGGACGAACTCGACGTAGGTCTTGGCGTAGGCCTCCGGGTCGCCGTCGCGCTCGTATGCCTCCCAGTAGGGGTTCGCCACCTCCTCGACCGTCGAGCTCACCTCCTCGAGATCGCCCTCCAGGGCGCCGCCGGGGGCGACCGGCGCCCGCGCCTCCTCGGCGCTGCGGCAGTAGACGGGGAAGACATAGCCCGCCAGCGCGTCGTGGTCGAGGCGCCCCTCGCCGGCGAGCTCCTCTGCGGCCCGCCACATCACACCAAGCAGCTTCGAGGCCGACGCGCGCCCGTCCTCGGTGGTGGCGATTCCCTGCACGATCATGCGGCCGCCCGGCGCCAGCTCGGCCCCCCGGACCCCCAGGAAGGCCAGCCAGTCCTCGCCGGCCTGGGCCGCCAGCGCGGCGCGGGCAACGCCGGTCGCGTCGGCGTAGTACATGCCGTCCGGGATCGAGACCCCGTGGGGCTGGCGGCGCAGCCAGTGGGCCGCGTTCGAGCACATCCCCAGCCTCACCGTGCCGGAGGGGAGCACCTGGTCGAAGAAGGAGCCGACGGCGGCGCCGGCGTAGATCGGCCCGCCCGCGATCCCGAGGTAGCCGTCCTCGCCCGCGACGTTCGCGAACAGCTCGCTGAAGTCGTTGCCGGCGACGTCGTTGTGGATCGCCTGCACGGGCCGCTCGGGCTCGCGCTCGCGAACCGCTCGGATCGCGGTGCCGACGGCCCGGACCGAGGTCGCCCCGGTCCCCGCTCCGTAGTCGACGATCGTGATGGGGCTGTCCTCGGGGCCGGGATCCAGCCCGGCCGCCGCCGAGCTGATCAGCTCGTTGCCGGTGTCGATGACCCGCTGCTGGTACTCGGAGTGGGCGTCGTAGTAGCCCTCGCCCTTCATCCCGGCGGTGGAGGAGTCGCTGGAGCCGGAGGTCATCGCCGTCCTCCTAGCCGAGGCCGATCGGGGATACCGCGCTCACCCGAGGGACTCTCGCAGCTCCTCGGCCGCGCGCTCGGGGGGCATGACGTTGATGTCGACGCCGGTGGCAAGCTCGAAGCCGGCCTTGAACGCGAGCCGGGGGGCGATGTCGATGTGCCAGTGGAAGGCGTCCGCGTCCCGGGGGGCCGTGCGCACCCAGAGGTTGAGCTCGGGGCCGCCGCTGAAGCGCGCCCGCAGCGCTCGCAGCGCCGTGCGCAGGGCCGCCACCCCAACCTCTCCGTCGAGCTCGAATCGGGCCTCGGCCCGGCGGGGGATGATCCGCAGCTGGTAGGGCGAGCCCGAGGCCCAGGGGCAGACCAACATGGCCTCGTCGTCTATCGCGACCAGGCGCTCGCGACGACGCACCTCCTCGGCCGCCACGTCGGCGAGCAGCTCGCCGCCTGCCGTGCGCTGCGCGTAGGCGGTGAAGCGCTCGCGCTCGCGGGCGATCAGCACAGGCACGAAGGCGAGCGCGTAGAGCTGCGCGTGGGAGTGCTCGAGCGAGGCGCCGGCGCCGCCGCCCTCGTTGACGATCAGCTGCACGCACGAGCTCGACTCGGCGTGCGCGGCGATGCGTTCGCGCCAGCCGGCGACGGCGATCGCCAGCTCGTCGTCGGCCAGCTGGGCCAGCGCGGTGCGGTGCCGCGGCGAGCTGATCACGACCTCGTGGGCGCCCTGCGCCGGGGCCGAGGAGAAGAGGTCGGGCTCGCCCGCGCGGGCAGAGGCGAGCAGGGGGTCGGCCGGGGGTGCGTCGCCGCCCACCCCGCCGCCGGCCTCTTCGGCGTCGGCGACCAGCGCCGGGTAGAGGTTGGGGACGGCTCTCACCCGCCAGCCCGGGGAGTCGGCCGGGCCACCGCCCGGGCGGTCGGCCCATACCTCGGGCGGCGTCTTCGACTCGCTGCCCTCGCAAAACGCACAGGCATTCGACGGCGTCTCCTCCGCTTCGCGTCCGGCGCCGCCTCCCTCGTCGCTGGTGTCCCGCGTCGCGGGCTCGAAGTCGATCGGGCGGTCCGCGCGGGCGCCGGCGAGGATCGTGCGCAGCCCGGTCAGCTGGTCGATCCGGATCTCGGGTTGGGGGGAGGCCTCGCTCACGCCCCGGCGGTCTCCCCGGCGCCGAGCGCCTTGCTCATCCGCACGTGCTCGATCCCCGCCTCCATGAACTCCTCGCCCTCGGGCTCGTAGCCGGCGGCGTCGCAGAAGCCGCTCGCCCGGGTCTGGGCGTGGACGTGGAGCCGCTCGGCGCCCTGCTCGCGCGCCGCCGCCTCGGCGCCCGCGAGCAGGCGGCGGCC
>VGBV01000106.1 GCA_016870325.1 Actinomycetota bacterium | reverse complement strand
AGCAGGGCCGTTGAGCGCGCGCCCGGCAACCGGCCCTACAAGGCGCTGACCCGCTCAAGCGCGTCGTCGACGATGGCCTCGCGGTCGGCGCCGCCGGCGCCCGGCGCCAGCAGCAGCCGGTGGCCGAGCACGCCGTGCGCCAGCGCCTGCACGTCCTCGGGCAGCGCGTGATCGCGACCCTCCAGCGCGGCGAGGGCCTTGGCCGCCCGGAACAGCATCAGGCTCGCGCGAGGGCTCGCCCCCAGCTGGGTGCGGGGGTCCTCGCGGGTGTGGTTGCAGAGCGCGACGACGTACGCGCGCAGCGCCTCGCTGCCGTGGACGGCGCCCGCGGCCGCCTGGGCCGCGCGCACCGTCGCCACCTCGGCCACCGGCTCCAGCTCCAGCACCCGGTCGCCCCCGGCGTGCTCGGCGAGCATGCCCGCCTCGGCCTCGCTGTCGGGGTACCCGAGCGAGAGGCGCATCATGAAGCGGTCGAGCTGGGCCTCGGGAAGCGGGTAGGTGCCCTCGTACTCGACCGGGTTCTGGGTCGCGATCACGAGGAACGGCGCCGCCAGCTCATGCACGTCGTTGTCCACCGTCACCTGGCGCTCCTGCATGCACTCCAGCAGCCCCGACTGCGTCTTGGGAGAGGCGCGGTTGACCTCGTCGACGAGCACGATGTTCGCGAACACCGGCCCCGGGTGGAACTCGAAGCGGGAATCCCGCTGGTTGAAGACGTTGGTTCCGACCAGGTCGGCGGGCAGCAGGTCGGCGGTGCACTGCAGCCGCGAGTACTCGGCGTCGATCGAGCGAGCCAGCGCGCGCGCCAGCGCCGTCTTGCCGACGCCCGGATAGTCCTCGACCAGGATGTGGCCCTCGGCCAAGAGGGCGACGAGAAGGTCGCGAAGGGCCTCGTCGCGCACCTTGATCGCCCTGCGAACGTTCTGGCGCAGGGCCTCGCCCAGCTCCGCGACGGCGGCCGAATCAAGCTCGGGCATCGTGGCCACCCCGCGATGGTACGCGGGCGCGCCCGTCGGCCCCGCGGTCTGCCGCCTAACCGCCTACTTCTTGAACCAGATGACCTGCTGGATCCCGCTCGGCCGGTTGGTGTAGGCCATCGAGATCAGCGGCAGCGGCGAGAAGTCGATCCGCTCGGCGGTCGCGTCAGAGCGCCAGGTGGTCGGGTCCGGGCTGCCCTGGTCGGCGGTCAGCCGCTCGCCCGCGGCCTGGATCGCGACCCAGATCGAGTCGCGGCAGGGGCCGATCTTGCCCTTGCCGCAGTAGGCGATGTTGAACTCGTCAGGCAGCCGCTTCTTCGAGAGCAGCGCGCGCAGGTCGCGGTCCATGTACTGGTACCAGCCCGAGTACTGGCCGCCTGGAGGCTGGTCGAAGATGTTGAAGAGCGAGTCGAGCTCTTCGAGCTGCGGCTGCAGGATCGGAGCCATCGCGTTCTGCGCGATCTTGGGGAATGCCTCGTCCATGATCGCCGCGCCCGGGTGGTCGATGTCGCCGTCCTCGTTCAGGTCGAGGCGGTTGCCGCCCGCCGCGCGCCAGTCCACCAGCAGGTCGAGCATCTGCTGGGCCATCGGGCTGGGCGCGGGCGAGCCCTGCAGCAGGCGCGCCAGCAGCGGCACGGTATCGATGGCGCGGATGTCCTGGGTGGCGCCCGCGTTCATCGCCGAGGTGATCGTTGCCGGGGACCACTTGCCCGCGCCGTTGCGCAGGCGCTTGAGGTTGTAGGTGAGCATGTCGTTGCGCGCGACCGAGCCGTTCCGCCCCCACTCGCTGTCGGCTGCGCCGAATCCCCGCGCGAGGCCGTTGTTCCAGTTGACGATCGTGCCGTCCTCGGCGCCGATCCCCTGCGGGTGGCGCTTGGCGGGCAGGAAGCCGCGCCACTCGAACTTGCCGTTGCCGTTGGTCAGCAGGCCCGGGTCCACCGACTTGGGACGGATCGGCAGCCGGCCGCTGGTGAAAGCGGCGATCTGCTTGGCGTCGATGTAGAAGGAGTTGAAGGTCTGGGGGGTCTTGGCCGCCGCCTTGAAGAAGCTCTTGGCGCTGTCCACCTGGCCGTTGGAGAGCCGGCGGTTGAAGAGCAGGTCGAGCACGTCCTTGTTGCGGCTCGAGCGCTTCTCGGAGATCGCGACCCAGCGGCCGTTGACGGTCGCGTAGCCGGCGACCGGGCCGTGCACCGTGGTCAGGAAGCTGTAGGGGTCGCCGTTGAGCGTGCCGGCGTCGAAGTTCTCCATCGACCGGCAGCGGCCCTTGTAGCGGTACATCGTGTCGCTGCCGCCGCAGAGCGTCTCGGCGTACTGGTCGATCACGTCGCCGCCGGCCGAGGTCAGAGTGGTCGCGAAGTCCTCGCCCCGGCCGATCAGCACGTAGCCGGGGAACGGCGCCGAGGTCGCCCCGCGCCAGTTGAGGCCGGGCGCGTGCATGTCGATCTCATAGACGAGGCCGGGGAAGAAGTAGCCGATCTGGGGGCCTCCGACCATGATCGGGCGGCCCGAGGTCGAATGGCTCTTGTCCACCATCAGCACGTTCGAGGCGTTGAACGGCTCCGCCACCTGCGGCGGCGTCGCCGGCGCCGAGTAGGTCGTCTCGAAGCTGTCGGGGTCGATGATCACGTTGCCGCTCGGCTTCTTGGGGATGCGGCCGTAGGGGAACTTGCCGTCCACCGAGGTGATCGAACGGGGGTTCTTGAACTGGCGAAGGTCGTTGAAGACCTTCTTGCCCTTGCGGGCGCCGAGCCGCTGCTGCAGGCCGGCGAGGAAGCGCGTGCGCCGGGCCTCGTCGCCGCCGCCGACGCCGAGGAACTGGTTCTTGACGGCGTTGACCGCGTAGACGTCGTTGCGCGTCCAGGGAGCGTTCGTCGAGCCCGACTCCTCGAGATAGGCGTTGATCCCCTTGACGAAGGTGTCGATGTCGCGCAGGACGGCCTTGCCCTCCTTGCCCGCGTCCTTCAGCGCCTGGGTCTGCTTGGCGGTGACGGCCTCGGTCTGGGCGCTCGGCCGGAAGTCCTGCAGGCCCGCGATCAGCTCGATCGCGCTCAGGCCCGGGGCGTCGATGATCGCGGCGCGGCCGTTGTAGCGCGCCTGCTGCAGCAGCAGCCCGCGGTCCTTGGCCGCGATCCAGCCGGCGGCGAGGACGCCGCCCTCGTAGGTCTCGCTGTAGACGTGCGGGACGTTGAACTTGTCGCGCAGGATGCGGACGCCGGCGAAGGGCACGTCGTCCTCGATCAGGGGGCCGTCGGTGCCGGGGCCGAGCGCCTCGGACTTGAAGTAGGTGATGAGGTCGGCGGGCGTGACGTTGTCGAACAGCGGCGTCAGGCCGTCGTAGAGGATCGCCTGGTCGTCCGCGGGGGCGAGCGGCATCCCGTACTGGCCCGAGGGAAGGATGTTGCGAGCGAGCCCGGCCGGGTCCTGGGCCGAGGCCTTCGCGGGTCCCACCAGCGCTCCCAGCGCGAGCACCAGCAGCGTCACCACTCGCAGACGTCCCATCAACACATCCCCTCTCCTCTGTGATCTCCCTGTGCGCAACCTCTCGGCGCGCGCGCCGTCGGTAACAGACCCGGGGCCCCGGCAGGGCTGCGCACCGCGGCGGCGGCACGCGGCTCCGGAGCCGAATCGGTAGGAATCAGGCGATGAGCGGACGCAGCGACGCCCCGATCTCGGATTCTGCGCGGCGCTGGACCCTGGTGGCGATGACGCTCGCCAACAGCATGATCCTGGTCGACCAGACCGCGGTGCCGCTGGCCGTGCCCGACCTGATCCAGGACCTGGGGGGCCAGCTCGACGAGGGACCCTGGATCCTGACCGCCAACATCCTGCCGCTGGCGGCGCTGGTGGTGCTGGGGGGACGCCTCGGCGACCTGCTCGGGCTGCGGCGCGTGTTCCTGGCGGGCGCCGCCATCTTCGTCTGCTCCTCGGCCCTGGTCGGGTTCTCCCAGGACACGATCATGGCGATCGCCGCCCGGGCGCTGCAGGGCTGCGGCGCGGCGCTGATGATGCCGACGGCGCTGGCGATCGTGAGCTCGGTCTACACCGGTCCCGACCGCGGTCGCGCCCTGGGAATCCTCGCCGGCGCGTCCGCCTTCTTCGCCGCCTGCGGGCCGGTGCTCGGCGGGGTTCTGACCAGCGTCGACTGGCGGCTCGTCTTCCTGATCAACGTGCCGATCGCGATCGTCACGATCCTGATGACGCTGCGCTCGGTGCCCGAGCTGGCGCCGCTTCCGGGCGCGACGCGTGATATCGACTACCCGGGGGTGATCACCTTCGGGCTGGGGATGGCCCTGATCGTCTTCGGCCTCACCCAGGGCAGCGGCGAGAGCGACTGGACCCAGCCCGCGGTGGTGGGCGCCCTCGCGGGCGCGGTGCTGTCGCTGACCGCCTTCGTCGTGATCGAGCACCGGGTCGCCAACCCGCTGATCGAGTTCCGCCTGCTCCGGCACCTGAACTTCCTGGCGGCGATGATCAGCCAGGTGCTCGCCGGCATGGTCGAGCTGGGAATGGGCTTCCTGCTGCCCGCCTACCTGCTGCTTGTCGTCGGCGTCTCGCCGGAAGTCGCGGGGCTGATGCTGATCCCCTCCACGCTCCCCATCATCCTCGCCGGGCCGCTCTCGGGGCGCGCCTTCGATCGCATGGGAGGGCGGGCGCCGCTCGTATTCGGCTTCGTGGTGCTGGCGCTGTCGGGGCTGGCGCTGGGCCTGGCGGCGCCCGAGCAGTCCTTCGCCACGCTGATTCCGGGCCTGGTCCTGCAGGGCATCGGCCTCGGCGTCGTGCTCACGGTCAACGACCCGACCGGGCTGACGGCGGTCCCCGAGAAGGACCAGGGCCAGGGCGCCGGCATGATCAACACCGCCGAGCAGATGGGCGGCGCGCTCGGGATCGCGGTGCTGACGGCGGTGCTGCTGGGCTACTACTGGGGCAGGATCGAGGAGCGGATCGAATCGCTCGGATACGGCAAGGTGACCCAGGGCGAGATGCAGCAGGGGCGGGACTTCATCCTCCAGGTCGAGCAAGAGGGGCGCAAGACCGTCGAGGAGAGCGGCGAGGTCCCGGAGAAGATCAGGTACGTGCTCAACGACATCGTGGACCTGCACGCGCAGGCCTACGAGGTCACCTTCTTCGCCGCCGGAGGTATAGCGCTGCTCGGCGCGATCGCCTGCTTCCTGCTCGTGCGCAAGACCGATCGGATCCAGGGGGGCCCGGTCTTCACCCGCCGCTCGCGCTGGCTCTATGCGACCAGCGGCCGCGGCCCAGCGATCACGAAGCGCCCGGATCCGGGTCGCTGACCCGGGCTCACCGGTCGGGCCCTAGCTCGCCTCGACCGCCTCGATCACGGCGCCGGTCTGCTTGCTCCAGTGGGCCTCGGGGTCGGGGCCAGGGGTGTCGCGCAGGTACCACTCGGCGTCGAGCGCGCCCTTGGTGCCCGAGCCGGCGGCGGTGACGGCCTGGCGGTAGGTGTGGTCCACCAGATCGCCGACCGCGAAGACGCCGGCGAGCCTGGTCTTGGTCGAGGGCTCGTCCACCTTGACGTATCCCTCCTCGTCGGTGTCGACCTGCCCGACGACCAGCTCGGAGCGGGGCGTGTGGCCGATCGCGACGAAGGCGCCGCCGACGGGCAGGATCTTCTCCTCGCCGGTCTCGGCGTGCTCGAGGCGGATGCTGGCGATCTTGCCTTCCTCGCCGACGAACTCCTTCGGCACATAGGGCGTCAGCACCTCGATGTTGTCCTTGGCGCGGGCGCGCTCCTCCATGATCTTCGAGGCGCGGAACTCGTCGCGGCGGTGGATGATGCTGAGCTTGTCGGCGAACTTGCTGACGAAGATCGAGTCCTCCATCGCGGAGTCGCCGCCGCCGATCACGGCGACGTCCTTGCCCTTGAAGAAGGCGCCGTCGCAGACGCCGCAGGTCGAGACGCCCGCGCCCTGGAGCTCCATCTCGCCCGGGATGCCGAGGCGCTTGGGCTCCGCCCCCATCGCCAGGATCACCGCCCTGGCGCGATGGGTCTCCTTGCCGACGGTGACCTCGTGGATCCCGCCGTCGCTCAGCTTCAGCTCGGTGACGTCGTCGGTGACGAAGCGGGTGCCGAAGCGCTCGGCCTGCTTGCGGAAGTCGTTCATCATCTCCGGGCCCATGACCCCCTCGGGGTAACCCGGGTAGTTCTCGACGTCGGTGGTGTTCTGGAGCTGGCCGCCCCACTGGAAGCCCTCGATCACGAGCGGCTCGAGCTCGGCGCGGGCGGCATAGAGCGCGGCGGTGTAGCCGGCGGGGCCGCCGCCGACGATGATCACGTTCTCGACTCGCTCGTTCTCGCCGTTCTTGTCGCTCATGCCGGTCCTTTCGGAGTTCCCGGCCAGGCTATCCGGCGCCGGGGCCGGACCCGCTGGGGTGACCTCACTTCACTTTTTATAGTAGCTGAGCCGTCAAGCCCGGGCCGGCACCGGCTCGGTCCCGTGCTCGCCCGTGTCCTCGGCCGAGCGGCCCTCCTGCTCCCAGCGCTGGACCGTCTTGCGGAGCTGCAAGAAGGCGATGATCCCCGGCGGGATCGGCACCCAGAAGGCGATCACGCGGTAGGTGAGGACCGCGACGAAGACCGAGGACTCCGGCAGCCCGAAGATGACGAAGGCGCCGATCATGCCCGCGTCAACGGCGCCGACGCCGCCGGGGGCCAGCGGGAACAGGTTGGCGACCATGCCGACGAAGAAGCCCATCACGATCACGCCGAAGGGCACCTGCATGTCGAATGCCTGAAAGCTCGCCCAGAGGATGCCGATGTTGGCCCCCCAGAAGCCGACCGCCCCGGCCACGGCGAGGCCTCCCCGCGAGGGGTCCCGCATGAAGGCGATCGCGGTGCGGGTTCCCTGCGCCAAGGTGGCGGGCGCGGTCGCCAGCAGCTTCGCGAGGCGCCCGAACCGGCCCGAGGTCATGCGCTCGATCCGGCGCTCGATGTCGTCGGGCACGAACGCCATCAGCGCCACGATCACGATCGCCACCCCGGCTATCGCCGCCGGGACGATCGTGACGCTGACGGGAGCCTCTCCCGGCAGCATCCCGACCCGCAGCAGCACGCCGAAGATGACGAGTGCCAGCAGGTAGACCGAGTACAGCAGCACCAGGAAGGCGACCATGCGGCAGACCGACTGGCGCCGCTCCATGCCCGCCTTGCGCAGCGCCCAGTAGGTGAGCAGGATGCCGCCGGCGCCTCCCGCCGAGAACAGGCGCGTGGCGGCCAGTCCCGCCATCGTGATCTGGTAGCTCTCGCTGAACGTGAGGTGGACGACCTTCTCTCCGACCACGCCGCGGAAGAGGGCGACGTACGCGCCGAAGGCGAGGACGTCGAAGGCGAAGGCGATCCCGATCCAGACCGGGTCGCCGTCGTGGATCTGGTCGAGCGCCCCCTCGAGCCCGATGATCTTCGGGAACAGCACGTAGATCGCGACGGTCAGCGCCACCACGATCACGACGGTCTGAAGCAGCCGCTTCGGCGTCAGCAGGGCGCCGGGCTCCTCCTCGGCCTCGCGCACCTCCTCGGCCTTGCGCTTGACCTCCTCCTCGGCCTTGCGCTCCAGCGCCTCCTCGGCCTCCCTGATCTCGCCGGCCAGGCCGCGTCGGTGCTGGGCAGGGGAGCCGCTCTGGGTGTCGTCCTCCCTCACGCCTCCAAT
>VGBV01000105.1 GCA_016870325.1 Actinomycetota bacterium | reverse complement strand
TCGAGGCGGACACCCTGGACGAGGCCTTCGAGCGCCTGCGCGAGGAGCTGGAGCGCGGGCGCTGAGTGCGGCGACCGGGTGCTGCTGGGGTCGCCGGCTTGCGACGCCGCGCCCGGCGTGATTGAATGGCCGCGATGAGCAAGGGGAGCGCATCGGCTCTGTGCCTCGCGCCCGCGGCGCTGCTGGCGCTGGGCGTCCAGCCCGCGACGGCCGCCAAGAAGAAGCCGGCCGACCTCGGCAAGCTGAAGACCGCGACCGCCTCGGCCACGACCACGAACGACGGGCAGGCGGTCAGCGTCACCGCCACCTGCCCGGACAAGACCAAGGCCGTCGGCGGCGGCTTCGACGCGCCCATCGCGACCGACATGGGGGCTCTGTCGAGCTTCCACACGGTCACCGAGTCGCGGCGGGCGAGCGGGAACTCGTGGCGCGTGAACGCGACGCGATTCGACGCCAACCCCGTGGGACCGGCGCTGGTGGTGACCGCCGAGGTCTACTGCCGTTCGGGGGCCGGCAAGATCGCGGAGCGCTCCGATACGGATTCCGCTCTCGACCCCACCAGCTACTTCACCGCCGTGGCGGCCTGCCCGCTCGGCCGCGCCCTCGTCGGCGGCGGCTTCCAGTACAGCGCCGGCCCCCAGGAGGTGCCGCTGCTGATGTCGCAGAACCGGCCGTCCGGCACGGTCGCCTGGGTCGCATCCGGGGTGGGACTGGCACCGGGGTCCCAGACCCTGAGCGCCCACGCCTACTGCCGCAAGGGGCCAGGCGCCGTGCGGCTGCGGACCGGGACCGCGGCCCTGCCCACTACGGACACCGCCGTTGCCAGTGCCGTCACGGCGCCGTGTCCGGGCAAGCTGCAGCCCTTCGCCGGTGGCTACCGCAGCCCGGGCCTGGGCGGGAGCTCCGCCTTGGCGGTGCACACCGAGTCCCGCAGGGCCGGCAAGAGCTGGCGCACCTCCGCGATCAACATCTCCGACCCGGACCCCGGCCAGCTCAGCTCGTTCGCGCTCTGCAGCTGAGGCGCCCGGCGTGATTGAATGGCCGCGATGAGCAAGGGGAGCGCATCGGCTCTGTGCCTCGCGGCCGCGGCGCTGCTGGCGCTGGGCGTCCAGCCCGCGACGGCCGCCAAGAAGAAGCCGGCGAAGCCCGGCAAGGTGAAGACGGCGACGGCGACGGCGACCACGACGGCCAACGGGCAGGTCGTCGCGGCCACCGCGACCTGCCCCAAGGGGACGACCGCGGTCGGCGGCGGCTTCTTCTTGGCGGCCGTCGCCGGGGGGGGCATACTCTCGGACCTGAACCTGATCTCCGAGTCGACCAGGGCCAGCGCGCGCAGCTGGCGCGTGACCGCTGTCAGGTTCGACAACGGAGCGGCGGGCCCGTCGCTTCCCGTCACGGCCGACGCCTATTGCCGCTCGAAGCCCGGCAAGATCTCCGTGACGAGGGCGTCGGAATCGGTGACGGGCACCGGCTTCTTGGACCCGGTCGCGGCCTGCCCGGTCGGGCGCTCCGCGGTCTCGGGCGGCTTCCTGGCGAGCGCTGGCAGCGCGTCCGACCTCCTTTTGATCGGTGGCGGCCCCGTGGGCTCCGTCGGCTGGCAGCAGACGGGCCTAAGCCAGGGGTCGGCGTCCCTCGAATCCCAGATCCACTGCATCAAGCGAAAGAAGGCGCCGGTCGCAAGGACGGCGGCCATCACCACGGCCCCGAGCTTCGGCATCATCGCGAGCGCGGTGACGCCGGCCTGCCCCGCCAAACTCATTCCCTTCGGCGGCGGCTACGCGGGGCCGCCCTTCGCCGTCGCCGGCGGCGGGGCGGCGGGGCTGCCGCTGGAGTCGCGGCGGTCGGGCTCCTCCTGGCGGGTCAGCACCGTCAACCTCACCGCCGCCGCCTTGCAGCTGACCGTGACCGGGGTCTGCTCGTGAGCCCGGCGCGCCGCGCCTCGATGCTGGTGGCGGCCGCAACCGCGGTGGCTCTGGCGCTTGGCGCACCCGCCGCCGGCGCGGCAAAGAAGAAGGCGAAGCCGGGCCCGATCAGGGTCGCCAGCGCCACGACCAGCACCACGGCCGACAACCAGACCGTGACCGCGACCGCGACCTGTCCCAAGGGCACCTCCGCGGTCGGCGGCGGCTTCCTCGCCGGCACCAGCACCGAGGGCGGCAGCCTCTCGGATCTGCACTTGACCAGCGTCTCCCGTCGCAGCGGCAGCCGTGCCTGGATCGTCACCGCCGAGCGCCTCGACGGCGTGACCCCCGGCCCGTCGCTGCCCGTGACCAGCGAGGCCTATTGCCGGGCCAAGGCGGGCAAGATCGCCGAGGCCACCGGGACCACCTCGCTCACCCCTATAACGGTTCTCCCATTTGCGACGCGGGCCGCGTGCCCGGTCGGCCGCGGGGCGTTCGCCGGCGGCTTCTCCTCGACGGGGCCTGCGGGAGGGCTTGCCCGTGTCCTGTTGCGCCTGAGCCCGTTCGGCGTGGTGGGATTCGAGGCGATCAACGTGGCCCTGGCCCCGGGCGCGCTGTCGTTCTCGACACACGCCTATTGCGGGAGCTCCTCAAAGCCGCCCAAGACCCGCACCGCGAGCGTGGCGATGGCGACCAACGACACCGTCGTCAGCGCGACCACGGCCTCCTGCCCCGGTAAGCTCGCCTCCTTCGGGGGCGGCTTCAGCGGACCCAGCTTCCAGACCGGTGCGGTCGCCTTGCCAATGGTGGTCGAATCCCGCCGAAGCGGGAACGGCTGGCGCGCCTCGGCCCTCAACCTCACGGTCTTTCCCGGCCAGCTGAACGCGGTCGCGATCTGCAGCTGACTTCCCCGGCCTCCCGCTTCTACCCTCCACGGGATGGCCGACAGCGTCGAGGCTGGAAGGCGGGTGCGGCTGCCGGCGGGGGCCGAGCGGCCGGTACAGGTCTACGTCAACGGAGCCGAGCTGCGCGAGGGCGAGGACTACACCGTGCGCGGCCGCGAGATCCTGTTCGCGAGGCCGCTGATGAAGGAGCAGCTCGGCCGCGGCCGCTGGCTGGCGATGTGGCTGGGCCTGTTCGGCTCCTACGGCGAGCACGACACCGTCGACGTGCACTTCCGCCTGCGCGGTGAGACCAGGGTGATGACCGACGCCGAGGTGCTGCCGGACTGAGGCCGCTAGGCGGGGGCGCCCGCCGCTGAGCCGGCGCCGAGGCCGGCCAGCTCGGCGACGCGGTCGCGGTGCTCGCCGGGCGTGCCCAGCATGCGCCCCGCGACGCGGGAGCGCTTCAGCCAGAACTGCAGGTCGTGCTCCCAGGTGAAGCCGATGCCGCCGAAGACCTGCAGCGCCGAGGCCGTCGTCTCCCAGGCCGCGTCGGCCGCGCGAGCGCTGACCATCGCCGCCGCCAGCGGCAGCGACTCGGGCTCGGCGTCCGCGGCCCAGGCCGCGTAGTAGGTGAGCGAGCGCGATTCCTCGACCCCCAGCAGCATCGCGGCGCAGCGGTGCGAGACGGCCTGGTAGGAGCCGATCGCGCGGTCGAACTGCTTGCGCTCGCGCGCGTACTCCACGGCCATCTCCATCGCCCTCTGGCCGATCCCGGTCAGCTCGGCCGCGATCGCGACCGCGAGGCGGTCGCGGCCCGCGCCGGCGTCGCCCGGCATGCGCTCGCCAGCGGGCGCCGAGATCGTGGCGTAGGAGCGGGTGGCGTCGATCGCCTCGACCGCCTCGAAGTCCAGCTCGCCGGCGGGCGCGAGCAGGGCGCCCTCCGCGTCGAAGACCACGGCCACGTCGGCCGTCGGCAGATCGCAGAAGAGGGTGCTCTCGTCCTCGCCGCCGGCGGCAGGGCCGATGGCGCCGAAGGCGCCCGTGGCCTCGCCCGAGGCGAGCCTCGGCAGCCACTCGGCGCGCTGCTCGGGGGAGCCCGCCGCCGTGATCACCAGCGCCGCGCCGGCGCTGCCGAGCAGCTGCGAGGGGGCGCAGGCGTAGCCAGCCTCCTCCAGCAGCACCGCCAGCTCGACCAGGCCCAGGCCCTGTCCGCCGTCGTCCTCGGAGACGGCGATGCCCGGCCAGCCCAGCTCGGCCATCTGCGCGTACAGCGAGTCGTCGTAGGCGCGCGCTTCGGCGAGCTCGCGCACCTTCTCGGGCTTGAAGCGGTCGGCCATGAACTGCTTGGCAGTGCCCTTGATCTCGCTCTGCTCGTCCGTGAGGTCGAAGTTCATCCCAACCCCCCCGGCGAGCGACGAGTTAGTGGCGCCATGCGCGAAGAAGTCGTCGCTCGGGCCGCCGTCATCGTCAACGCAGCTTCGGCAGGCCGAGAACTCGCTCGGCAATGATGTTCTGCAGCACCTCGGTGGTGCCGCCCTCGATCGAGTTGGCGCGGCTGCGCAGGAAGCGATAGCTGGCGTCGGTCCCGACGGTGACCCCCGCCGGGCCGGCGACCTCGCTCGCCATCTCGGTCATCGCCTGGTTGTACTTGCCCCACTGCCACTTGCCGAGCGAGCCCTCGGGGCCGGGGATGCCGGTCTTCATCGTCGCCGTCAGCGTGCGCAGGGCGCCGAGGCGCATCGCCTCGATCCCGATCTGGAACTCGGCGATCCGCTGGCGGATCAGGGGGTCGCTCTCCAGGCCCTTCTCGCGCACGAGCGCGATCAGGTCCTCGAGCGTCCGCCGCAGGCCGACCACGGCGACCGCGCCGAGTCCGGCGCGCTCGAACATCAGGGTCGTGATCGCGACCTGCCAGCCGCCCCCGACCTCGCCGATGACGTTCTCGTCGGGGACCTGGGCCTCCTCGAGGAAGATCTCGTTGAACTCGGCCTCGCCTGTGATCTGGCGCAGCGGCCTGACCTCGACGCCGGGCTGGTCCATTTCGAGGATGAAGTAGGTGATGCCCCTGTGCTTGGGGGCGTCCGGGTCGGTGCGCGCCAGGAACATGCAGTACTTGGCCTCGTGCGCGTAGGTGGTCCAGACCTTCTGGCCGGTGATCTTCCAGCCGCCGTTCGACTTCACCGCGCGCGATTTGATCGAGGCCAGGTCCGACCCCGACTCGGGCTCGCTGAAGCCCTGGCACCAGATCTCCTCGCCCGAGAGGATCGGCTCGAGGAAGCGCTCCTTCTGCTCGGTGGTGCCGTGGGCGATGACCACCGGGCCGCCCATGACCAGGCCGAGGACGTTGGCCGGCGGCGGCACCGAGCCGTAGGCGAGCTCCTCGTTGAAGATCGCCTGCTCGATCAGGCTGGCGCCGCGGCCCCCGAACTCCTCGGGCCAGGAGACGCCTGTCCAGCCGGCCTCGTGCATCTCCTTCTGCCAGGCGCGGCGGAACTCGAACTCGGCCGCGTCGTCGCCCTCGGGCACGGGGCCGGGATGGTTCTCCTTGAGCCAGATCCGCACCTCGTCGCGGAAGGCGGCCTCGGACTCGGTCAGCGACAGGTCCACGCCGCGCAGACTATCGCCTGGTTGACCGGCCAGTCACCTGGGCCGAACCCCGCCCGCAAGCTGGGGCTGAACCCCGCTGATCCCCTCCTCGGTCGATCCCTGCGTCTAGGGTTGCCGCGTGGCCGGCTGGAGCGAGGTCGAGGCGGAGGCGCCGGAGCTGGCGGCGCGGGCGAAGGGGTTCCTCGACGCCCACACCCACCTCACGATCGCGACCCTGCGCCGGGACGGCTCGCCGCGGATCAGCGGCACCGAGATCCGCTGGCACGACGGCGATCTCCACGTCGGCGGCATGTGGCGGGCGATGAAGGCGCTCGACCTGCACCGCGACCCGCGCTACGCGCCGCACAGCGGCTCGGACGACCCCGATGACGGATGGGAGGGAGACGCCAAGCTCGCCGGCCGGGCCGAGGAGCTGAGCGAGGACGAGGCCAGCGCGGTCTTCCCCGATAGGGAGGGCAGCAGCCGATGCACTCGTTCCGCCTCGACGTCAGCGAGCTCGTCGTCGTCGGGCTCGACGAAGCGCGCGAGCGGATGCTGGTGGACGCCTGGCAAGAGGGCCGCGGCCTCAGCACCATCAAGCGCTAGGGAACACCCGCCCTCACCGAGAGCGCGGCGAGCTGCTGCTCGATCATTCGCAGCCGCTCGTTGATCTGCTTGAAGTGCCTTTCCAGGCTCTCCTGGCTGTAGGCGCCGGCCATCGCTTCCCCTTTCCTGGACCCCCCGGTGGACCGCAGGGGTATTGCGGCCCGGGACCTACTTGTAGATCGCCAGCAGCACGACCGCCGAGGCGACCCAGACGGCCGAGGCGCCGATCATCCCGTAGTCGCCGGTCAGGATCGAGGCCGTCGAGCGGCTGTCCTTGCGGTCATAGATCAGGTACAGGTAACGGAAGATCCCGTAGACGACGGCCGGCAGGGTGCCGAGCATCTTCGAGCCGATCAGCGGCGAGTTGACGGCGTAGATCGCGTAGCTCATCACCGTCGCCGCGGTCACCATCGCCACCATCTGGTCGAGAAAGGGGATCGAGTAGTGCTCGAGCACGGGCCGGGTCTTGGTCCCGGAGTGCAGCTCGGAGGTCGCCTCCTGGCGGCGCTTGGTGAAGCCCAGTAACATCGCGACCATGCCGGTGCAGAGCAGCAGGTAGGCCGAGGCGTCGGCGTCCACGGCCTTGGCGCCGGCGAGCACGCGCAGCACGAACAGGCCCGCGATCGTCATCACGTCGAGGATGACCTCGGTCTTGAGCACGAAGGAGTAGAGCGTCGTCCCGATCCCGTAGGCGAGCACGAGCCCCGCGATCGCCGGCCCCTCCGCCACGACGGTCCCGACCAGCCCGCCCGCGATCAGGATCACGGCGAGCGTGATCGCCGCCGGGATCCCGAGCTCGCCCGCTGCGATCGGCCGCCGGCGCTTGGTCGGGTGCTGGCGGTCGAGCTCGGTGTCGTGCGAGTCGTTGATCAGGTAGCCGGCCGAGGCGACGGCGCAGAAGGCGAGGAAGACGACGGTGGCGCTCGCGATCGCCTCGATGTCGTCGAACTGGCCCGAGAACAGCAACCCCGCGTAGACGAGCAGGTTCTTGATCCACTCCTTCGGCCGCATCGCGACGATCGCCGCGCGCAGGGGGCCGCGGCGGGGCTTTGCAGGCGGGACCGCCTGCTCCGGTCGCTCGACCGGAGGGGTCTGCTCGAGCGTGCTGCCCTCCATCGAGGCAGGGAGGTTAGAGCGGATCGACGAGCACGCCGGGATTGAGCGTGCCGTGGGGATCGAGCTCGGCCTTGGCGGCGCGCAGCGCCGCCGCGAATGGCTCGGGGCGCTGGCGGTCATACCAGGGGCGGTGGTCGCGGCCGACGGCGTGGTGGTGGGTGATCGTGCCCCCGCCGTCGGCGATCGCCTCCGAGGCTGCGGCCTTGACCTGATCCCACTGCGCGACCTCGGATCCCCGCCTCGCCTTGGCGAGCACCGTGTAGTAGGGCGCCGCGCCGTCGGGGTAGACGTGGGTGAAGCGGCATCCCACCAGCGGCGCTCCCGGCCCCTCGGCCGGCCCGTCCGCGACCTCGGCGACCGCCCTGCGGGCGGCCTCCATCACCTCGGCGTGGAAGTCGGGGAAGCGGTCCCAGGTGATCGCCGTCTCGAAGGTCTCCGAGAGGATCCCGCAGGCGACCAGGGAGTCGCGCAGGTAGGGCGCGAAGAGGAAGGCGTGGCGCCAGGCGCCGACCGGGTCGGCGCCCGCCTCGGAGGCCGGCGGCGCCCCCCTGCGCGCGGCCGAGCCGGGGTCGTCG
>VGBV01000104.1 GCA_016870325.1 Actinomycetota bacterium | reverse complement strand
TTGTCCAGAACGTTCCTCGGATGGAGCGGCAGCCCCGCACCTACGTGGCGCTGGCCACGACCCGATCCGTCCTCGTGCTGGTCGCCGTGACGGCCCTGGTCGCCTCCGGAGGCGGCATCGGCGGAGCCATGCTCGGAACCGCGATCGGCTCGGTAGTCGCGCTCGCGGTCGGCCTGGCGGCCACGCGATCGAGCTGGGTCCCGAGCTTCAATACATCGGAGGTCCGGCAAATCTGGGGTCGCGGCTTCTACATGATCCCGGTGATCATCTCGTTCTGGATCGTCCAGAACGCCGACCTGTTCGCGCTCTCGAGATATGTGTCCAACGAGCAGGTCGGCTTCTATCGCCTGGCCGGCAGGATCGCTGCCGTGGTCGGCTACGCCACCTCGGCCTTCCTGCTCGCCTGGCTGCCGATCCGCAGGGCGGCGAGCTTCGCGGCGGCGCAGGAGGAGCACGGGCGCGCCGTTGAGGGAACCGTGCTCTCCTACTACGCGGTCGCCTCGGCCGGGCTGCTGGTGGCGATGTCGGTCGGGGCCGATCTGCTGGTGCAGATCGCGCCTCCCGAGTACTCCGGCGCGGCGCCCCTGGTGCCTCTGATCGGGGCGGCGTTCATCGCCCACGGGCTCCTGATCGCAGTCCGCCGCGCCTCCCAGTTCCCCGACCAGCGGAGGACCTACGTTGCCGTGGTCGTCGCCTCTGTCGGGCTGTTCGTGATCGCCGCGATGGCGCTGATCCCGCGGCTTGGGCCCGAGGGCGCCGCCCTGGCCGTGGTCGCGGCCTTCCTCCCCGGGGTCGCCTGGATCGCTTTCCGCTCCCAGGTCGGGCCGAATCCCATCGACGTAAGTGGCCGCCGCCTCTTCGCCGTCGCCGGGGTGACCGCGGCCTGCCTGGTGGCAACGCGTTGGGCCGACGGCCTCGCCGGGCCGGCGCACACCGCGGCCCACCTGGCGATCCTGCTCGCATTCCCCACGCTGATCATCGCGACCGGGGCGATCCCGCGAAGCCAGCTGCGCTCTCTCGGCCGGATCGCCCGCGCGATGGTGAAGCGGCCCGACGTGCTGTCGGTGGGGAACTCGCTGAGGCGGCTGGACGCCGGGGAGGCCGCGGTGCTTCGCGCGGCTGTGAACGGAGGTAAGACGCCCGCAGAGATCGCGGCCGCGCAGGAGCGTACGCCGCCCGAGGTCGCCTCGCAGCTGACCGCGGCGATGCGGACGGTGACGGCCGAGGAGGGCGACCGCGACCGCGACGCGCTGATCGGCCTGCACCTGTTCTCGCGCACCTCGTTCGCCGACCGCCAGGCAAACGGCAAGGCCTTGATGAACGCCGGCGTCGGCGCCGGCGAGCTGGCCACCCTGGAGCTGGGGGTGGATGAGCTCGGGCGGCTGTCGGAGGCCGATTGGCCGGTCGGCGCGGTGGTGCTGGCCGACGAGCTGGTCGCGAGCTGTGTGGAGGAAGAGGAGGCGGCCGGAATGCCGCCGGGCATGAGGCGCGAGCTCAGGGTGCTGTCGCGTCGGCGGATGAAGGTGATGCTGCGCGACGAGACCGAATACGGGGACTACGTTCGCTACGTCGTCAGCGAGCCCGCGACCGACTCCCGGGCGCTGCTCGTCAGCTTCTCCTCGGCCCGCGACACGCCGCCCGGCTATTCGTACGTTCGCGAGTGCACCCGCGGGGACTGCACGACGTTGTTCCTGCGCCTGGATGCGCCCTCACCGTGGGGCACGAACGGGGGCACCGAGGTCGCCGACGAGGTGTTCGAGTTCCTGCCCGAGTTCCTGGCCGAGCGCGAGATCGATCCCGCCGACGTGATCGCCACGGGGGGCAGCGCCGGGGGCGGGCGGGCGCTCTCCTACGGCGTGGGCCTCGGGCTCGGTCATCTGCTGGTGGGCGCGCCCGTGGTGGCTCTCGGGGACTTCATGTTCGGGCAGCGAAAGCGGGAGTCCGACCGTCGCCTGTTGCGCGCGCAGGGCGAACTATGGGCGGGCGGGGGCGATGACAGGGCCAGGGAATGGCTCAACGGGCTGATCATCGGCAGGTTGCGGGAGCCGGGTACCGAGTCCCCCGTGCAGCCGGCGCGGCCCACGGCGATCCACCTGTTCATCAGCGAGCGCGATCCCGTCCACGGATTCACCACCCAGATCCTGGAGGACCATTGCGCGATCAGCGAGCAGCTCTCGCTGGAGATCACCTGGTCCGACTACGAGGGCCACACGGTGCACAAGGACCATTTTCGCCGCCACCTCCCCGGCAAGCTGGGCGAGCTGATCGGGCTGATCAACAACCGCGAACCGGCAGCGGCGCGCCCGCCGGGCGACGCCGCCTCGGACTAGGGCCGACCTTGCTCGTCCTCGCCGTGGTCGGCGCGCGGCCGAACTACGTCAAGACCGCCCCCGTGCTGGACGGCCTCGCTGAGCTTGGCATCGAGCGGGTGCGGGTTCTGCACACCGGCCAGCACTACGACGAGACGCTCTCGGCCGAGTTCATCAAGCGGCTGGGAATGCGCGAGCCCGACCTCAATCTGGGGGTGGGGTCCGGGTCGCACGCAACCCAGGCGGGCGCGGTGATGGTTGGCGTCGAGCGCGAACTCGAGCGGCGGCGACCCGACGTGGTGCTGCTCGCCGGCGACGTCAACTCGACGATGGCGGCGGCGCTGGCCGCGGCCAAGTGCCGGGTCCCCGTGGTCCATATCGAGTCCGGCCTGCGCTCTTACGACTTCTCGATGCCCGAGGAGGTGAATCGCGTCGTCACCGATCGGGTCGCCGAGCTGCTGCTCTGCCACTGCGACGAGGCCGTCGAGAACCTCGCCGCCGAGGGGATCGGCGGCGGCGCCGTGAGCATGGTCGGGAACACGATGATCGACAGCCTGCTGCGGGTGCGGGACTCCGTCGACGCGGAGGCGGTGCTGCGCTCCCACGCATTCGACGCCGAAGGCTACTGCCTGGCCACTCTGCACCGACCCGCCCTCGTGGACGACCCCGGGGCGCTCCAAGGGGTGATCGGGGCACTGGGGGAGATCAGCGCCGACCTGCTGCCGGTGCTGCTGCCGCTTCACCCGCGCACGCGGGCGCGGATGGATGCCGCGGGGCTGGCGCCGACCGCCTCGCTGCGGTTGACCGAGCCGCTCACCTACCCGGACTTCGTCGCGCTCGAGTCCTCGGCCCGCATCGTGATCACCGACTCGGGCGGGGTCCAGGAGGAGACCTCGGCGCTGGGGGTGCGATGCCTCACCTACCGCCCGTCGACCGAGCGGCCGATCACCGTCTCGCTGGGCACGAACCGGCTGGTCGGGCGCGATCCCGAGGCGCTGGTTGCGGCCGCGGCCGAGGAGCTGGAAGCGGGGCCGCCCGGCGGCGAGGTAAGGATCCCACTCTGGGACGGCGTCGCCGGGCCCCGGGCCGCGGCGGCGATCGCCGCGCGCTTCGGCTAGACGCGCTCGGCCGCGCCGGGCTGGCGAGCGATCCACTCGGCAAGGCGCCGGTCGGCGTGCTCGCGCACGAACGCGCGCTGGTCGTCGGAGAGCTGGTCCCCGCGCGCCTCCCGCTCGGGCCAGTCCGAGGTCATCCCGGCCAGCGCGATCTCGACCTCGGGCGAGGGCTCGAGCTCGAGGTAGGCGAACAGCTGCCGCAGATACTCGACGTCGCCGCTGAAAAGGCGCTCGTAGCGGAGCACGAAGAACTCCGCCTCCGGGTCGTCCTCGGCCAGTTCGCGCAGGGCCGCGATGCTCAGGTTCCAGTCATCGATCGCGCGGCGGTGGTCGTGCGGCCAGTTGATGTCACGTGGGTTGGCGAGCCGCCGCTCGTAGGAGCCCGCGACGGCCTCCGGGTCGCGCAGCAGGAAGACCAGCTTCGGGCGCGAGAAGTGGTGCATCAGCTGCGCGTAGACCCGAGCCCGCCGCTGGGCTAAGACCTTGTCGCCGACCAGGCGCACCTCGCCGTCCTCCCATTTTCGGCGCAGCTCGCGATAGGTGCCCCCATGGAGCACGTTGGTCTCGTCGGGCGAGGGGTTGAGAAAGTAGCCGGGGCGGAAATGGTACGGCCGAATCCGCCCCTGCAGATACTTGAACCGCTCCATCCCGATCGCCATGCGGGGATCGCTGTTGAGCAGCTCCACCGTCGCCGAGGTGCCCGAGCGGGCGCAGCCGCTGACGAACAGGTACCCCGGCTTCCGGCCGGTGCGCTCCAGGAGGTCCTCCCCCATCGCCTCGATGTCTGCGAGCTGCTCGGCGGCGGCGGTAAGAGCGCTACCCCGCTCGCGGCCGCGCCCCGTCAGCGCCCGGCCCGCGCGCATCAGCCGGTGCCCCAGGCGCCACGAGCGCGAGGCCTCCGCGCTCTCGACCAGCCGACGGGCGTCACCGGCCTCGGCCCGGACTCGCGCCAGCTCGCGGGTGCGCGTCTCCAGCTCCAGCATCAGCTGCTGCTTTTGGCGGCGCGCCGCGGCGCCGATGCTCTGGGCCTCGGCATGGCTCAATCGCCTGCGCCCGCCGCCCTCAGACCACACTGCGCAGCGCCTCCACGTAGCCGCCGTCGTCGTCCCCGAGCAGGCGGTTCTCGGCGACGTAGCGGAACGCCTCGCCCGCGAGCCGTTCGCGCACGGCCCAGTCGCCGGCGAGCCGGGCGATGGCGGCCGCCCATGCCTCGGGCTCGTTCTCGACCAGCAGCCCGCTGTGATCGTCGCGGCAGCTCTCGTAGACGCCGACTTCGCTGTACACGCCCGGCAAGCCCAGCGCCGAGTACTCGAGGAACTTGAGGTCGCTCTTGCAGCGGTTGAACGGGGTGTCCTGGAGCGGCGCCACGGCCAGGTCCCAGCGGTTGCGCTGCCGCCGGAGCCACGGCACGAACCGCGGATAGGCGGAGTGCCCGGCCGGTGTGTTCAAGCGCCGGTACCAGGACCCGTCGCCGCCGTCCTCCTCCTGCACCCCGACCAGCTCAAGCTCAAGCTCAAGCCCCTCCCGCTGCAGCAACTCCAGCGCCGGGCGCAGCAGCGCCAGGTCGTGCTTGTGGGTGCGGGTGCCGACGTAGCCGATCCGAACAGGCCCCCTCCGTTCACGGCGAGCCGTCGGAGGCCGCTCGGAGTTCGCGGGCATCCAGAGACGCTCATCGAGCATGTTGGGCACAACGGTGACCCGCTCGCAGTGCCGGGATGCCGCTTCGGCGAGCCGGGGGGTGCTGACCATCGTCAGCGCGCTGGCCTCGGCGAGGCAGCGGAGCCCCCGCACCCGGTCCCGGTCACGGGTGATGGGCGAGGAGTCGCCGAACTCGAGCAGATTGTCGTCCAGCTCCAGCACCAGCGGCAGGCCACTGTCCGCTAGCGCCCGGGTGAACGACGGCGCCTGCTCCGGCTCTACGGCGTCGCGCTGGACCAGCACCGCATCGATCCCGTTGGCGAGCCCCCCCAGCTCGGTAGCGCTGCGCTCCGTTGCGTGGAGCTCACGCCTGACGCCCGGGTGGCTGTGGCGCTGCAGGCAGCGGACGTAAGACGACGCGTTCCGGAGGCCGGGGCTGCCCGGCAGCAGGGCGGCGGCGCGCAGCAAGTGACGACGTCCGCGCCCGGGTGCGTCCCCCGCCAGCGAACGGCGCTGGGCCAGCACCTCGCCGTAGAGCCGGTCGTAGCCGTTCGCCATCTCTGCCGTGCTTGGTTGACCCTCGATGTTTGCCTGGCCCGCGACGCGCTCGTACTCCGCGGGGTCGTCGCAGATCTCGAGAATGCGCGCGCAGGCGGCGGCCGGATCGCGGTGGTCGAGCAGCCAGCCTCCTCCGTGGCGGAGGATCCTCTCGCGGAAGGCGCCGTGGTCGCTCGCCAGCACCGGCAGCCCAACCGACCACGCCTCGGTCAGCACGTGAGAGAAGCTCTCGGCGACGATCGCCAGACAGGCGGCGAAGGAGGGGCGGATTCTCTCCACCAGGGAGGCGTACTCGTCTCGCTCGTAGGGGCCGTGGACCACGCCTAGGTCCTCGAAGCCCGTGGCCATCCTGCCGATGAAGTGGAACTCGAGGCGCCCGTCCAGATCGTGCGCCTTGATGCCGGCGATCACACCGGCGCCCTTGCGCACGTCGAAGTTTCCGGCCACGAGGATCCGGACGGGACCGGAATCGCCCGGAGGCCGGCCGAGGCCGCGCGCCTGCCTCAGGTCCCGGCCGTGCTCGATCACCTCGAAGGGGACCTCGGTCGTTCGCGGCAGCGCGCTTTCGATCACCCCCTTGGTGTGCTCTGAGGACGTAGCGCACGCCTCCGCGTTCTCGAGCATCTCCCCCACGTGCCTGCGCCACTGGTACACCCAGCGGTGCTTCAGCGGGGGCAGGGTCTGCAGCGAGGGCGCGGGCAGGTAGCACTGTCCCTCCCCGGGCGTGCAGACGCCGCCGCAGTATTCGAGCTTGTTGTCGAGCAGATGCACGGTGGGGCAGGCGAGGTAGCCGTCGTGGAAGGAGACCACGACCGGGATGCCCAGCGCTCCGGCCAGGTGGGGCAGGTCGAAGGTGTGCTTGAACAGGTGCCGCACGTGCACCAGGTCGATCGCGTACGTGGCGAGCACCGAGGCGGCGGCCTCGCGGTAGTCGGGGCGGGTCAGGTCCATCACGTTCCAGGCCGGGTCCAGACGCCATGAGTCCAGCGCCTCGAAGCCGTCCTCGCGCCAGACCGACAGGCGCAGCCGCTTGGTATCGGAGGTGAACAGGTAGGAGTCGTAGCGGTCCGCCAGCGCGCGCATCAGGTCGGCGCTCGTCTGCGGGGTGCCACCGCCCCCGGCGTGGACAACGTGCAGCAGGCGGGGGCGCGCCGCCGAGCCGGGATCGGCGCGGTAGGCGTCGGCCACGTTGGCGCGGGCCCGGCGGACCTCCGGGTCGGCGAGGAAGCCCCGGACCCTGTCGGTGTACTCCGGGTGGCGGTCGTCGATCAGGGCACGGGTGCTCTTGACCTCGCCGGGCTCGCGCTCCCCGAAGCTGGCGTTGCGCTCGTGCCAGACGAGGCCGGCGTCATCGAGCACGTGCCTCCAGCCGGCGGCTGACGCGCGCAGGCAGAAGTCGTTCTCCTCGCCATAGCCGCGGCCGAAGGCCTCGGCGTCGAAGCCGCCGACTTCGTCGATCGCGGCGCGCTTGATGTACATGCAGAAGCCGTTTCCGACCGGGATCTCGGGCGTCAGGCGCTCGCTCGCTCGCGCCACAAGCCGTGCGGCCTCGTCGCGGGAGAGGTTGCGGGGATGCTCGTTGGCGACCCCGACCTCCGGGGCCGAGAAGGCGCCGGCGTTGTCCGACAGGGGCGTCGCTGTGGCTGTCTCGGGGGCCGCCTGGGCCGCCAGGCGCAGGTTCCGCAGCCAGCCGGGTCCGACCTCGGCGTCGCTGTTCAGGAGCACGACATCCCCCTCGGTCTCCGCGAAGCCGCGGTTGACGGTCGCCGGAAAGCCGATGTTGCGCTCGTTGCGCAAGATCCTCACGCGGAGATCCTCCCCGTAGCGCTCGAGCAGGGGCGAGATCCCGGGGTCGGTGCTGGCGTCGTCGATCACCAGCAGCTGCGCAGGTATGTCGGTGTTGCGGAGCAGCGCATCGAGACAGCGCTCGAGAGCCTCCGGCGCGTTGTGGACGGGGACCACGACCGAAATCGGCGGCGCCTCGCGCAGGCGGTCGATCTGCGCCGGGGGGATCGCCAGCGCCTCCCGCGGGCCCGGATCGGCGTGGCTGGCGGGGGCCGGCACCGGCGTGGCCTCGGCGCCC
>VGBV01000103.1 GCA_016870325.1 Actinomycetota bacterium | reverse complement strand
AGATGACCGGTCCAGATCACCACCATGCTGCGTCCTCGGTCGTCCGAATAGCGCTGCTATTCGGACTCCCTGCGTCCTTGCCTGGCGGCGCCTGGCCTGCGTCATTTCCTGGCGAACGTTCCGAGAAGGGCCACTAGATCACTAGGCCTCGCCGCGGGCCACCTGAGCCCGGAGCTCGCGGCGGGCGTCGCCGTAGTTGCGCGTCTCGACGGCGATCATCGCCCACAGCGCGGCCGCCACGGCGGTGACCGCGAGCAGCGAATCCACCTCTGACGCCAGCGGCACCAGCGCGAGCAGCGCCAGCGCGAGGACGAGGTCAAAGAAGAGCTCCAGCGGGCTGACCCGCTCGGTCTGGCGCAGGGCCGGGGAGATCCTGCGGCTGCGGCTCGTGGCTGCCTCCATCGGCGCGAAAGCCTAACCGCGGCGAGGCCTGCCACGATTGGGGCATGCGACGGTCCGAGCAGCGGCGCGACGCGGTCTTCGCGCTCTACCAGCACGAGGTCACCGGCAGGCCCCTGGCCGACCTGCTGGACGATTCGAAGCCGTTCACCCGTGAGCTCGCCGAGTCCGCCGACGCGAACCGCGCCGAGCTGGACGACTTGATCGGGCGCCACGCCAAGGGCTGGGCGCTGGAGCGGATCGCGCCGCTGGAGCGCTCGATCCTGCGGGTGGCGCTGCAGGAGGCCCTGCACAGCGAGGACGTCCCGGCGGAGGTCGCGATCGACGAGGCGGTGGAGCTGAGCAAGGAGTACTGCGGCGCCGACGCACCCGGCTTCGTCAACGGCATCCTCGGCGCCGCCGTCGGCGAGCCGGCTTGACGCTGGGCGGCCTGCTGATCGACCTGGACGGGGTCCTCTACGTAGAGGACGAGCCGATCGAGGGCTCCGCCGAGACGGTCGCCGCGATCCGCGACCGCGGCCTCACCTGCCGCTTCGTCACCAACACGACATCGCGCTCGCGCCGGCAGATCCTCGAGCGCCTCGGGCGACTCGGCTTCGAGGTCGCCCCCGAGGAGCTGATCACGCCCGCCGCGCTGGCGCGCGCCCGCTGCGCCGACGCCGGTCACAGCAGGGTGGCGCTGGTCATGAACGAGCAGGTGAAGGAGGACTTCGAGGGGCTGACCGAGGCCGACGAGGACGTTGACGCCGTGATCATGGGCGACCTGGGGGAGGCGTTCGGCTTTCCCATCCTCAACCAGACCTTCCGTCAGGTGATGGACGGTGCCGAGCTGATCGCGTTGCAGAAGAACCGCTTCTGGATGACCCCCGAGGGGCTGGCGCTCGACGCCGGGCCCTTCGTGGCGGCGATCGAGTACGCGACCGGGCGCGAGGCGCTGGTCGTCGGCAAGCCCGCCGCGGCCTTCTTCGAGCTGGTGCTGGAGGGGATGGGGCTCGAGCCAGGCCGGGCGGCGATGGTCGGCGACGACGTCGAGACCGACGTCGGCGGGGCGATCGAGGCGGGGCTGTCGGGGATCCTGGTGCGGACCGGCAAGTACCGCCGCGAGTTCGTCGAGCGCTCGGGGATCGAGCCGACGGCCACGATCGACTCCATCGCCCGGCTGACCGCGCTGCTGGCAGACGACGCCCGCTGGCGCTGACGCGTTTGACCTAGCCTTGCCGGCGATGGACGAGTTGTCCCGGATCATCGAGCGACTCGAGTCGCTCTCTCGCGAGCTCGACTCCGAGCCCGAAGAGGAGCGCGCGGCCGAACTCGTGCGCGAGGCCTCCGAGCTCGCCGCGCAGGTGGGGCGCGAGGTCGAGGCCGCGCTGCAGTCCGCCTCGCAGGTGCGCGACGCGCCCGGGGCCTAGACGGTGGGGGACTACCCCGAGGACCTGCGCGAGCTGGTCGACGACTACCTGGCCCGGCTCGGGTTCTCCTCGGCACCCTCCACCGCCGGGCTCGAGGAGGCGATGCGCTACTCGCTGCTGGCCGGGGGCAAGCGCATCCGCCCCGTGCTCGCGCTGGCCACCGCCCGCGCGATCGGTACCGAGCCCGAGCAGGTGCTGCCCGGCGCCGCCGCGATCGAGCTGATCCACACCTACTCGCTGATCCACGATGACCTGCCGGCGATGGATGACGACGAGCTGCGCCGCGGGATGCCGACCTCGCACGTCAAGTACGGCGAGAACGTCGCCATCCTCGCCGGGGACGGCCTGTTCGCGGAGGCGATGAGGCTCTTCTGCGAGCGCCAGCAGGGAGACCCCGAGCTCGTCGTCGCGGCCCTCGGCGAGCTGGTCTCGGCTACCGGGGTCGGCGGCATGGTCGGCGGTCAGTACGTGGACGTGACCCAGATCGACGTAGACGGGTCGTCAGGCCGCGCCGACCCGGACGCCCTGCGCGAGATGCACGCGCTCAAGACCGGGCGTTTGATCGCCGCCAGCGTCGGCGTCGTATTGCAGTTGGGAGGAATCCCGGAAGATGCGAGAATTCCCTACAGAGGGTTCGCCGATGAGCTCGGCGTGCTGTTCCAGATCGTCGACGACATACTCGACGTCACGGGCAGCGACGAAGAGCTCGGGAAGCCGAGCGGAAGCGACGAAAGGCATGGCAAACTGACGTACGTGAGCGCGTTCGGGCTGGGGCGGGCGCGGGAGCTGGCCTCCGAATCACACGCCAAGGCGCGCGATGCGCTGGGGGGAGCCGGCGCCGCCACCGACGACCTCGCCCGGATCACCGACTTCATCCACACAAGGCACACCTGAGAGCACCGAGATGAGCGACCAAGACGACAGGCACAGCGAGCGCGCCGAGCGCCTCCTGAACACGATCGAGGGGCCCGACGACCTCTCCGAGCTCAGCGACGAGCAGCTCCAGGGCGTGGCCCAGGAGGTCCGCGAGCTGATCATCGACACGATCGGCGAGATCGGTGGCCACTTCGGCGCCAACCTCGGCACCTGCGAGCTCGCGGTCGCGCTGCACAGCCTGCTCGACTCCCCCCGGGACAAGATCCTCTGGGACGTCGGCCACCAGGCCTATCCCCACAAGGTCCTGACCGGCCGGCGCGACAAGCTCGGCTCGATCCGCCAGTACGAGGGGCTGGCCCCGTTCTGCTCGGTGTTCGAGTCCGAGCACGACATCATGGGCGCGGGGCACGCCTCGACCTCGATCGGCTACGCGGTCGGGCTCAAGGAGGCGATGCGCAAGGGGATCGGCGAGGACGGCCGCGTCGCCGCCGTGATCGGGGACGGCGCGCTCACCGGCGGGGTCGCCTACGAGGCGCTGCACCAGGCCGGCGGGCTGCAGACGCCGATCGTGATCGTGCTCAACGACAACGGCATGTCGATCTCGCCCAACGTCGGCGCCCTCTCCCGCTACTTCAACCGCGTCCGGCTGAACCCGCGCTGGTATGACGCGCGCGCCAAGACCGAGGAGCGCCTGACCCACCTGCCGCTCGGCCTCGGCCGCCGCATCGAGCGCCTCGGCCCCGAGGTCAAGGCGGCGATCAAGGCCTACTGGGCTCCGGGCCTGTTCTTCGAGGAGCTCGACCTGGCCTACGTCGGCGTCATCGACGGCCACGACGTCGGCGCCGTGCGCCACGCGCTCGAGGACGCGTTCGCCGCGGAGCGCCCGGTCGTCGTCCACATCCACACCGTCAAGGGCAAGGGCTTCGAGCCCGCCGAGGAGGGCGGGCTCGAGGGGATGGAGAAGTGGCACGCGGCGAAGCCGGGCTCGATCGTCAACGGCAGGGCCGCCGAGAAGCCCCGACCCAAGACGGTGCCGGTCAGCGAGTCCGACTCGCCCGAGGAGATCGAGAAGCTCGAGAAGCCGCCCCCGAAGGCGCCGCCGCAGTACACGGCGGTCTTCGCCGAGGCGCTGGTCGCCGAGGCACGGCGCGACGAGCGCGTGATCGGGATCACCGCCGCGATGGCCGGCGGTACCGGGCTCGACAAGCTGCAGAAGGCGCTGCCGGGGCAGTACTACGACGTCGGCATCGCCGAGCAGGACGCCGTGCTGTTCGCCTCGGGCCTGGCGATCCAGGGAGCGAAGCCGGTCTGCGCGATCTACTCGACCTTCCTGCAGCGCGCCTTCGACCAGCTCGTCCATGACGTCTGTCTGCAGAAGCTGAACGTGGTCTTCGCGATGGACAGAGCGGGCCTCGTCGGCGACGACGGCCCCACCCATCACGGCGCCTTCGACGTCTCCTACTTCCGCCCGCTCCCGAACGTCGTGGTGATGGCGCCCCGCGACGAGGCCCAGCTCGTGCACATGCTGCGCACCGCGCTCGCCCATGACGATGGCCCAGTCGCCTTCCGCTACCCGCGCGGCTCCGCCGAGGGGGCTCCGATGCCCGACGCCCCCATGGAGATCCCGATCGGCAAGGGAGAGTTGCTGCTGCCCGGGCCAGGCGCCCCCGGACGCGAAGCGGAGGAGGCGCCGTTTGCGAAAGTCGCCCTGCTGGGCTACGGCTACGGCGTCCAGATCGCCCTGCGCGCGGCCGAGATCCTGCGTGAGAGGGGCCTCGAGCCCACCGTCGCCGACGCCCGCTTCGCGAAGCCGCTCGACGGCGAGTTGGTCGAGGAGCTGGCCGCGAACCACGAGCTGCTCGTCACGATCGAGGAGAACGTGCTGCCAGGAGGCTTCGGCTCGGGCGTGCTGGAGCACCTCGAGGACGCCTGGGCCGATCGCTCCGACGAGCGCGCCCGGGTCATGCGCGTCGGCCTGCCCGACCGCTACGTCACCCACGGCAAGCCTGCGCTGATCCGCGAGGAGGTCGGCTTCAGCGGCGAGGCCGTAGCCGAGCGCGTCCTCGCCTCCCTCGGCGACCGCGTCCTCAGCTAGCTAGGCGGGGACGCGGCGGCGGGCCTCGCCGTGGCGGCGGCCCGTCGGGGCGGGGCTCGGCGGCTCGGTCAGCGGGGCCGAGCAGAGCATCTGGTAGACGGCCGTCTGGCCGGTCTCGAAGCCGTTGCGGGCGGCGCGCAGGTAGAGGCGCCAGACGCGGACGCGCTCCTCGCCGGCGATCCGGGTCGCCTCCTCGAGGTTCTGCTCCAGGCGCGCCGTCCAGTGGCGCAGGGTCTCTGCGTAGTCGTTGTGCAGGTTCTCGACGTGGAGGGTCTCTAGGCCGGCGCGTTCGAGCGAGAGCAGCATCCTCGAGAGGTTCTGGACCTCGCCGTCGGGGAAGACGTAGCGCTCGGAGAAGTCGCCGCCGATGTGGAAGCCCTGGTCGGTGGGGGGGACCCAGGCGATGCCGTGGTTCAGCACCTTGCCGCCGGGACGCAGCACGCGGGCCACCTGGCGGCCGTACTCGTCGGCCTGGGAGCCGCCGACGTGCTCGACCATGCCGATGCTGGCGACGGCGTCGAAGCCGTCGTCGGCGAGGTCGCGGTAGTCGCGCACGACGAACTCGCAGAGCTCGCCGACGCCGGCCTCGCGGGCGCGCCGGTTGGCCTCGTCGGCCTGGGGAGGGGAGAGGGTGATGCCGAGCACCGATGCCCCGTACTCGCGCGCGGCGTGGATGCCGAGGGCTCCCCAGCCGCAGCCGATGTCGAGCATCCGCATGCCGGAGTCGAGCTCGACCTTGCGGCAGATCAGGTCGAGCTTCGCGCGCTGGGCCTCCTCCAGGGTGTCGGCGTCCTCCCACAGCGCGCAGCTGTAGGTCATCGACTCGTCGAGGAAGAGCTTGAAGAAGTCGTTGGAGACGTCGTAGTGGTGGCGGACCACCTCGGCGTCGCGCTCGCGCGAATGGCGCTTGCGGCCAGGTTGCAGCTCGGCCGCCGGGGGCCCCGGGAGCCTGCGCAGCCCGTAGGCGCGCAGCGCGGCGCTCCCGATCCTCGCCTTGGTCGCCGCCGACAGCGGCGGGGCCTGCCAGCGACCGAGCAGGGCGATGACGCCGTCGAGGTCGTCGACCTCGATCAGCCCGTGGACGTAGGCGCGGCCGAGGCCGAGCTCGCCGGGGGAGCGGATCACGTGCCCGAGCGCCTCGGGCGAGGTGAAGGTCAGCGTCGGGCCGGGGCTGGTCGAGGCGACCTCGCCGCCGTCCCAGAAGCGCAGGGCGAACGGCCGATCGGGCAGCGCCGCCTCGATCGCGCTTCGCAGGGACGCGGAGGAAGCCTCGGGCACGCGGCCAGACTAGTACACGCGCCGGGGCTGGCCCGCCAGCTCGGCGAGTAGGGTGCGCATCGGTGACTCAGCAGGAGGAGCAGATCGACCGCGGCACCTGGCTGGCGCTGATCGCGATGGGGATCGCGGTCTTCGTCGTCGCCAACGACTTCTCCGCGATCAACGTCGTCATCCCCTCGATCGAGCGGGACTTCGACACCACGGTCGACACGACCCAGTGGGTCGTCAACGCCTACGCGCTCACCTTCGGCGTGCTGATCGTCACCGGCGGCCGCCTCGCCGACCTCTTCGGCCGGCGGCGGATGTTCTTCGCCGGGGCCGGGATCTTCGCCGCGATGTCCCTCGCCGGCGGCGTCGCCCAGTCCGAGGCCTGGCTGATCGCGGCCAGGGTCCTGATGGGGGTCGGCGGCGCGCTGATGTGGCCGGCGATCCTGGGCATGACCTTCGCGGCGCTGCCGGCCTCCAAGGCGGGTCTCGCCGGCGGCCTGATCCTCGGCGCCGCCGGCATCGGCAACGCGGCCGGCCCGCTGATCGGCGGCGTCATGGACGACCTCCTGAGCTGGCGCTGGATCTTCTTCCTGAACCTGCCGGTGACCGCGTTCGCGGTGGCGGTGACGGCGAAGTTCATCCACCAGCCCAGCGAGCGCGACCCGGAGGCCAAGATCGACTACTTCGGCGTCATCACCGTCTCGGTCGGCCTGGTCGCGCTGCTGCTCGCGTTCGACCAGGTGCTCGACTGGGGCGGCTGGGGCGACCCTCGCATCGTCGCCCTGCTCGGCCTCTTCGTCGTAGGGATCACCGCCTTCGCCTTCGTCGAGCGGGCCGCGGGGCGCAATGCGCTGGTCCCCGGCGACGTCATGAGCGACCGCAACTTCACCTACGCATGCGCGGCGATCCTGTTCATCTCCGCGGTCTTCTTCGCGATTATGCTCTACCTGCCCCAGTACATGCTGAAGGTGCTCGATCTGACGCCGATCCAGACGGGACTGGGGATGCTGCCGATGATGGGCGTGTTCGCGGTGGTCTCGTTCATCGCGGGGCCGCTCTATGACCGCCTGGGACCGAAGCTGCTCGCCTCCGCCGGCGCCGGCTGCCTCGCCCTGGGGCCGCTGCTGGTGGCGCTCGTCGCCTCCGAGCAGAGCTACGGATGGCTCGTCCCGGGGCTGGTGGTGACCGGCCTCGGCGTCGGGCTCTTCTCCCCGACGGTGACGACCGCGGGGGTGACCTCGGTCGACGAGTCGCGCTCGAGCCTCGCCGGCGCGATCATCTACATGTTCCAGATCGCGGGCGGTTCGGTCGGGCTGGGGCTGACGACGACGGTGTTCATCGAGGCCGGTGACGGCTCCTCGGGCGTGGACTCCTTCATCGAGGGGATCGAGGCGGCCTTCAAGCTCGACGCCGGGCTCGCCCTGATCGGCTTTGCGATCTGCGCGTTGCTGGTCGGGGGGCGCATGCACGTGCGCCTCCCCTTCCACCGCCGCCACGCCGGCTACACGCCCCGCGGCCACGGGCCCTGAGCCGGCGCTCGCTAGTCCTTCCCGCCGGAACCGGACTCGGTCTCGGTCTCGGGATGGTCGGGGTCGTCGTCCCCGCCCGAGCCCCCGGAGCCGCTGCCGGAGTTCCCCGAGCCGCTGCCGGAGTTCCCCGAGCCGCTGCCGGAGTTCCCCGAGCCGCTGCC
>VGBV01000102.1 GCA_016870325.1 Actinomycetota bacterium | reverse complement strand
ACGTCTCACCGGAAATGACTGGTCCAGATCACCACCATGCTGCGTCCTCGGTCGTCCGGATAGCGCTGCTATTCGGACTCCCTGCCTCCTTGCCTGGCGGCGCCTGGCCTGCGTCATTTCCTGGCGAACGTTCCGAGAAGGGCCACTAGGGACTCCCCGGGCCACCCTGCTGGCGCAGGTAGCGCTCGAAGTCGCGGGCGAGGCTCTCGCCTGAGGGCAGGTCACCCTCGGCCTCGATGTCCTCGGCCTGCTCGGCCTCGAGCTTCTGCACCAGCTCCTCGATCTCGGGGTTCGAGGAGACGGCGTTGGTCACCTGCTGCTCGTAGGCCTCGGACTCATCCTCCAGCTCGGAGGCCTCGACCGCGACGCCCGTCAGTCCCTCGAGGCGGCGCAGCAGCGCGAGCGCGGCCTTCGGGTTGGGGACGGCGGCGACGTAGTGGGGCACCGCGGCCCAGAGGCTGGCCGAGGGGATGCCGCGGCGGTCGCAGGCGTCGTGGACGACGCCGACGACGCCGGTCGGCCCCTCGTAGCTCGACTGCGACAGCTCCAGCCGCTCGACCAGCTCGGGGTCCGAGGCGAGCCCCGTGATCGGGACCGGAAGCGTGTGCGCGACGTCGGCGATCAGGGCGCCGAGCGTGACCACCATCTCGACCCCGAGCGCCTCGGCGGTCTCGGCGATCCCCTCCGAGAAGGTGCGCCAGCGCAGGTTGGGCTCGGTCCCCGCCAGCAGCACCAGGTCGCGCTCGGCGCGCGGAGCGGGCGCCGACATGAAGACGTTGCCGGGCCATTCGATCTCGCGCGCCCGGCCCTCGGCCAGGCTGATCGTCGGGCGGTTTGCCTGGAAGTCGAAGAACTCCTCGGAGTCGATCTGCGCGATCACCTCGGCGTCGAGCGCGTCGGCCGCGGAGGTGAGCGCCGCGGTCGCCGAGCCCGCCGCGTCGTTCCAGCCGGCGAAGGCGCAGACCAGAACCGGCGAGCGCAGCTGCGGGGCCTCTCCCTCCCATACCAGCGCGTCCATCTTGCGAGCCTAGCGCGCCGGAAGCGTCCGGGCGCGGCTGCAAGATCGAGGCATGCCCGCCGAAGCAGCCGAGCCCACCCGCGCCGCCCCCACGATCGCCGAGCTCCGCCCCGGCCAGCGCTTCCGAGGCGACTACGCCTGCGTGCGCAAGGACCGGCTCACCGCCCGCAACGGGTCCCCCTATCTGAGCCTGGAGCTGCGAGACCGCAGCGGCTCGATCTCCGCCCGCGCCTTCCGCGAGGTCGACCGGATGGCGGCTCGCTTCGAGCGCGGCGACGCCGTTCGCGTCGCCGGCAAGGTCGAGCGCTTCCGGGGCGAGCTGGTCGCCGAGCTGGACGAGGTGCGGAGGCTGGAGGGCACGGAGCTCGATCCCGCCGACTTGCTGCCGAAGGCATACCGCGACGGCGACGAGCTCTCCGGCTTCCTCGAGCACCTGATCCGCGAGGTCCACGACCCGGCGCTGCGCGAGCTGACCGAGCGTGTGCTGCTGAGCGAGCCGACGGCGAGCGAGTTCCGGCGCGCGCCCTGCACCCGCGGCGGCCACCACGCCTACCTGGGGGGCCTGATCGAGCACACGGTCGCGGTCGGGACGCTGGTGGGCGAGGTCTGCCAGCTCCACCCGCGCCTGGACTCAGACCTGCTGATGGCCGCGGCGCTGCTGCACGACGTCGGCAAGGTGCGCGAGTTCTCCTACGGCGCCGAGTTCGAGCTGACCGAGGAGGGCCGCCTGCTCGGCCACCTGGCGCTGGGAGCCGAGATCGTCGGCGGCGCCGCGGGCGGGCTCGACCCCGGGCGCCGCGCGGCGCTGCTGCACTGCCTGCTCACGCACCACGGCCCCGAGGGCGCCCGCACGGCCGGCGGCGGGGGTCACAGCCGCGGCTACGGCGGCGGCTTCGGGTCCCCGGAGGCGCTCGCGCTCCACCGGCTGAACGCGCTCGACGCGAGCGTCAAGGGCGTTCTGGAACAGGGTCTGGCTCGGGCCGCCTGAGCCCGCGCTTGACCAGCCTTGCCGCGATCAGCAGGGCGAGCGCCGCGAAAGCGAGCTCGAGCGCGCGCTCGCTGATGTTGTTCGCGACGACGACGCCGACGAGGACGCCGAGCGGCGACAGCGCGCCGATGATCAGGCCCTCGCGCAGCCGCACGTTTCCGTAGCGGCGCTGGCGCCAGGTCGCGACGAGCGCCACGGGGACGATCGCCAGCAGCGAGGTCGCCTCGGCCTCGACCTGCGACTCGCCGAGGAAGATCGAAAGCGCCGGCACGAAGACGACGCCGCCGCCGACACCGAGCAGGCCGCCGAGCAGGCCGCCGAGCAGGCCGAGGATGACGACGAAGACCTCGTCCATCAGCTTTCGCTCCTGCGGCCGCGCGCGCTCAAGGGATGATCAGCTCCGCGGCGAGCGCCACCATGATCGCCGCGAACAGCAGCGAGATCGCGCGCTCGGGGATGCGCTGCTGCAGCGCCGTGCCGGCGATCGCGCCGAACACGGCCGGGACGCCGACCAGCGCGGCGTTGGCGACGTCGACGTTGCCGTAGGTCGCCTGCATCGCCACCGCGAGCGCGGCGATGACGATGATCGCGGCCATGCTCGTCCCCGTCGCCTCGCGCTCTCCGTAGGCGAGCCAGGTGATCAGCAGGGGTACGATGATCGTGCCGCCGCCCACCCCGAAGAGCCCGCTGAAGGCGCCGGCGGCGGTCCCTATGGCGGCGAGCTGGAGGGTCCTCCGCATGGGCGGCGATACTAGGTGAGATGGAAGCAGCAGCAGATGCGGTGCTGGCGCCGCTGCGGGCCGATCCCGCGGCGGCGGCGATCCTGACCGACGTCGACGGGACCATCGCCCCGATCGTGGACCGGCCAGAGGACGCCGCGGTCCCCGGCGGCACCCGCGAGCTGCTCGGCCTGCTCGCCCAGCGCTACGCCTTCGTCGCCTGCGTCAGCGGCCGCCCGGCGCTGGAGGCCCGCCGCATCGTGGGCCTCGACGACGTCGCCTACTCGGGCAACCACGGCTTCGAGCTGCTGCTCCCCGGCGCCGAGATGCCCCGGCCGGACCCCTCACTCGACGGCCACGAGGAGGACGCGCGGCGCTTCGTCGACGCGCTCGACGCCCGCGACCTCGACCGGGTGGGGATCAGGGTCGAGGACAAGGGGGCGATCGTGGCCCTGCATTGGCGCGGCGCGGAGAACGAGGGCGAGGCCGAGTCGCTGGCCCGCGAGATCGAGTCGGGGGCCGACTGGACCGGGCTGGTCGCCCACCGTGGCCGCAAGGTCCTGGAGATCCGCCCCGACGTCGCGATCAACAAGGGGATCGCAGTGGCGGCCCTGATCCCCGCCCGCCCCGTGCGCGCCGCCCTCTACGGGGGAGACGACCGCACCGACGTCGACGCCTTCACGGCGCTGCGGACCCTGCGCGAGGACGGCGAGCTGGACTCGGTCGCCTGCGTCGCGGTCGGCTCGGAGGAGGCGCCCGCCGAGGTCACGGCCAACGCCGACCTGACCGTGGACGGCCCGGAGGGATTCGCGGGCGTGCTGCGGGCGCTGGCGCAGTGAGCGGGATCCCGCGAGTCCCGGTGCGGGGCTGAGCCGTGCAGTTCTGCGACCTGCTGCGAATGACCACGCTGCTCGCCGCCGGCTCCGGGACGGCGCTCGCGGCGGTGACCGCGATCGCGGCCGACCGCGATGGCGACACCGCGACGCTGATCGTGGCCGGGGTCTGGTGGGTGCTGGCGATAGGCCTGGGCATCTTCCTCGGCCGCCCGGCGCGCGCGGCCGAGGCGATGCGCCCGCTGCTGGCCGGCGCCCGAACGACACCGACGCTGCCGAGTGACGACCCCGGGCGCGTGGCGCTCGCGCGGCTGTGGCCCCTCGCCGCCTTCGCGCTGCTCGCCGGCATCGTCGGCTTCGTCTATCCCGGGGTGGCGGCCGTCGGCACCGGGTTCTCGCTCGCCGCGGCGCTCGTCCTGCGCACGCGTGAGGGGGCGGTCACGGCGGTCGAGCAGCGCGACGGCGTCCGCTTCTACGTCGAGCCGGGCTCGGTCTTCCACCCCGTGACGCTGGTGCGGACGCCGGGGCTGCGGCGGGACCGCGCGCTGAGCGGGCACCCACCCCCGCCGCCCACGGACTCCCGCATCTCCTCCGCTTCGCGTCCGGGGATGCGGGCTCAGGGCGCCTTTGCCCTGGCGAGCCCGTGGCGTTTGCGCAGCGGCGCGAACGAGCGCCAGGGGCGGGTATTGGCTATCTGCCGGGCGTTCAGCCAGGCGCGACGTGCGGTGGCGACCGCGTACTGCATGTTCTCCAGCGTGTCGACGCCGTGGGCGTCGGTGTTGCAGGCGATCATCACCCCGGCCTCGGCGGCGAGGCGGGCGTGGCGCTCGTTGATGTCGCGGCGGTTGGGGTTGCCGTTGATCTCGATCATGGTTCCGGTGGCGGCCGCCGCCCCGGCGACGCGCTCGACGTCGACCCCGTAGGGCTCGCGGCGCAGCAGCAGGCGCCCGGTCAGGTGCCCGATGCAGTCCACCAGCGGGTGCTCGATCGCCTCGATCACCCGCTCGGTCATCGCCGTCGCGGAGATCCGGAATGAGGTGTGGACGCTGGCGACGACCCAGTCGAGCTCGGCCAGCAGCTCGTCGGGGTAGTCGAGCTCGCCCTTGGTGCCGATGTTGACCTCGGATCCCGCCAGCAGCCGAAAGCCCTTCGGCGCCGACTCGTTCCACTTCGCGATCTCCCCGATCCGCTTCGCCAGCGCCTTCGCGTCCACGTGGTCCCCGAAGCCGTGGCTGGCGGAGTGGTCGGTGATCGCGAAGTAGGCGTAGCCGCGCCGGCGCGCCGCCTCGGCCATCTCGTCCAGGGTGTTGCGCCCGTCCGAGAGGGTGGTGTGGGAGTGCAGGTCGCCGCGGATGTCGCCGAGCGTGACCAGCTCGGGCAGCTCGCCGCTCTGGGCGGCCTCGATCTCGCCCCGGCCCTCGCGCAGCTCGGGCTCGATCCAGGGCAGCCCGAGCAGCTCATAGACGCCGGCCTCGTCTTCGCAGGTGTGGACCCTCGCCTTCTTCCCCTTCTTGGGCTCGGTCTCGGTCACCCCGTGCTCGCTGACCGAGAGGCCGCGCTTGAGCGCGCGCTCGCGCAGCTCGACGTTGTGCTCCATCGAGCCCGTGAAGTGCTGCAGCAGGTTCCCGAAGGTCCTCGCGGGTGTGATCCGCAGATCGACCTTGAGGCCCGCGTGGGTGACCACGCTCGTCCCCTTCTCGCCCGCCGAGCCGGCCTGGGCGACGAGCGGGTGCTCGGCCACCGCCTTCGCCAGCGCCCCGGGATCGTCGCTGGTCGCGATGATGTCGATGTCCTTGCAGGTCTCGGCCCAGCGGCGCGCCGAGCCCGTCACCTCGACCCTGCCGGCGGCGGGATGGGACTCGATCGCCGCCTTCAGCTCCTCGGCCACCGGCAGCACCTGCGAGAGCAGGCGGCGCTCGGACTCCTCGCCCTCGTCGGGGAGCGCCTCCAGCTCCGCCAGCACACGCTCCTCGACCTTTGCCCCGAAGCCCTTCAACTCCCGGATCCGCTGCTGCTCGGCGGCGTCGCGGAGGCTCTCGAGGTCGGTCACGCCCACCTCGTCGTGGAGCCTGCGCACCTTCTTGGCCCCCAGGCCCGGCACCCGGGTGACCTCGACCAGCGTCGGCGGGAACTTCGCCTTCAGCTTCTCGGCGGCGGGGATCTCGCCGGTCTCGAGCAGGGCGACGACCTTGACGGCGAGGGTCTTGCCGACTCCCGGCAGCTCCTGCAGGCGGTCCTCGCGGGCGAGCTGCTCGACCGAGACGGGGCTGTCCTGGATCGTGCGCGCCGCCTCCTTGTAGGCCAGCACCCGGAAGCGGTCGGCGCCGTCAAGCTCGTAGAGGATGCCCAGCTCCCGCAGGGCGGCTGCGATCTCGGCGTTTCGCACGCGTCCTCAGGCGGTGACCGGCGGCTTGTCGGAAAGCACGGCGGAGGTCAGTCGCAGCGTTCGGTCGGCCCCCTTGGTGGAATCGTCGGAATCCGCGAGCAACGCGACGGCTTCCTGCAGGGACTCGAACAACTCATCCAGCGTCTGCCCTGACGCGAAGCAACCGGGCAACTCCTTCACATCCGCCCAGTAGGTGCCCTCTTCAATGCGCACTGTGGCCGTCAACTCCATCGAATGCCCTCCTCCTGGGTCATCTTAGTCCCGCCTGCCGCAGGATCGCGTGGGCCAAGCCGGGCGGATAGTCGCGACCCTTGTTCTGAGGCAACGTGATCGGTCTCCGCCCCGGCTTCGTCATCTTCACCTGATGCTTCCCACCACGCTCCTGTTTCCATCCGTGCTCCCTCAGCAGTCTGATCGCCCGCCTTTGATCGAGAGTCCCTCTCACAAGAGGACACGAGAGGTCCTGCGGGCGTACCGCATGCGCGGGGTACGCAACAAGTCAGAGGCGAACTAGCATCGCCCGCGTGTCCGCGCCGCCGCCGTCCGCGCCCAGCGTCTGGGTGATCCTGCCGACCTACAACGAGGCCGACAACCTCGAGCGGCTGGTCGCCGGGATCCGCGAGCGGCTGCCGGAGTCGCGCCGGGTGCTGATCGTCGACGACGGCTCGCCCGACGGCACCGGCGAGATCGCCGACCGGCTCGCGGCCGAGCACGACGACGTCGCGTCCTTGCACCGCGCCGTCAAGGAGGGGCTGGGACCGGCCTACATCGCGGGCTTCCGCGAGGCGCTCGCCGGCGGCGCCGAGCTGGTCGTGCAGATGGACGCCGACCTCTCCCACGACCCCGCCTACCTGCCGCAGCTGCTGCGCGCGGCCGAGAAGGCGGACCTTGTGATCGGCTCGCGCTACGTCCCGGGCGGCGGCGTCACCGACTGGGGCCCTGTTCGCCGGTTCATCAGCCGCGGCGGCAGCGCCTACGCGCGGACCGCGCTGGGGGTCGAGATCCGCGACCTGACCGGGGGCTTCAAGTGCATCCGCCGCGAGGTGCTGGAGGCGATCGAGCTCGACACGATCGGATCGCGCGGCTACGCCTTCCAGGTCGAGGTCACCTACCGCGCCCTGCTCGCCGGCTTCACCGTGGTCGAGGTGCCGATCGTCTTCCGCGACCGCACCGAGGGCAGCTCGAAGATGAGCCGCGCGATCTTCGCCGAGGCGGTCTGGCGGGTGCCCGCGATGCGGTTGCGGCGCCCCCGGTCGTGACTATTCTTGAGGCGACGGGACCACAGGGCGGGGAACCTTGCTTCAGTTTGTATAGTGAGGGGCGGAGAAGACTCCGCAACGACGACAGGAGACCAAAGTGCCGGGCAAGCTCACCGACGTAACTGACGCCAACTTCCAGTCCGACGTGCTCGATTCCGACGGGCCCGTGCTCGTCGACTTCTGGGCCCCCTGGTGCGGTCCCTGCCGCGTCGTCCATCCCGTGCTCGAGGAGATGGACGCCGAGCGCGACGACCTCAGCATCGTCAGCCTCAACGTGGACGACAACCAGCAGACCGCCGCCAAGTACGAGGTGCTCTCGATCCCGACGATGATCCTCTTCCGCGACGGCGAGCCCGCCAAGCGCATCGTCGGCGCGATGCCGAAGGCCCGCATCGAGGCCGAGCTGGAGCCCGCTCTCAGCACCTAGATGATTGATTCCACGGCGCCGTGCGCCTGAGGGCACGCATGGCCGAGCAGCCCAAGGACGCAGGGCGCAGCCCTTGGTGGCGCCAAGGGCAGGCCCGAGGACGCCGGGATGCGATGCGCCATGCGGGGCCTCAGGCGTGCGTGGTCGTGGAATCACTCATCTAG
>VGBV01000101.1 GCA_016870325.1 Actinomycetota bacterium | reverse complement strand
GGCCTCGGTCAGCAACAGCTCCGCCAGGCGGGCGTCCCCGCCGCAGAGCCGGGCCGCCGCCTCCGCCTCCGGGCCGCCGCGGTCGAGCGCCTCCAGCACGGCGTCGGGGCCGAGCGGCGAGAACTCGACCGGCCGGCAGCGCGAGAGGATGGTGCCCGCGAGCAGCTCGGGCTCGGAGCAGAGCAGGATCAGATGAGCGTAGGGGGCCGGCTCCTCGAGCGTCTTCAGCAGGGCGTTCTGGCTCTCGTCGCGGAGCGCCTCGGCCTCCTCGATCACGAACACCCGCCGGTCGCCCTCCGCCGGGCGCAGGCTGGCGGCGCGAATCACGGATTCGCGTACGTCCTCGACCAGGTGCTGCGCGCCGGGGGGCCGCAGCCAGACCAGGTCGGGATGCGGCGAGGGGTCGATCATCGCCCGTCGCCGCGCGTCATCGCCGTCGGGGGCGCCCGCGGCCAACAGCTCCGCGGCGAAGGCGCGGGCGGCGGCGGCCTTGCCGGACCCGACGGGGCCGCGGAAGAGATATGCGTGGATGGGCTCGGCCAGCCCGGACGCCAGCTCCAGCCGGGCCCGGGGCTGGTGGCGGGTAGCGTCCGCGAGCGGGGGCGGGGTGTCGACGTGGGCGACGCTCACGCGCGCACCGCGGCGACCGCGGCCATCACCGCCAGGTGGACCCGGTCGGGATCCACCGAGGCGTCAACCACCCGCACCCGCTCGGGGTGCAGGCTCGCGACCTCCTCGTAGCCCTCGGCGACCCTTCGCTGCAGCTCCATCCCCTCGCCCTCGAAGCGGTCGGCCGTGCGGCCCTGCGCGTCCATGCGCTCGGCCGCCAACTCGGGGTGGATGCGCAGCAGCACCGTCAGCCCCGGCCAGAGCCCGCCGGTCGCGAGGTCGCAGAGCTCCTCCACCCGCTCGGCGCCGAGTCCCCGCGCGGACCCCTGGTAGGCGACGCTGGAGTCACTGAAACGGTCGCAGACGACGTCGCGCCCCGCTTCCATCGCCGGCCGGATCACCTCGGCCACGAGCTGGGCGCGCGCCGCCAGGAACAGCAGCAGCTCGGCCATCGGATCGAGCCGCACCTCGCCGTCCTTGAGCAGCTCGCGGATGCGCTCGCCGGCGACCGTCCCGCCCGGCTCGCGGACCAGCAGCGTCTCCTCGCCCAGGGCCTCGGCGAGCCTGGCGGCCTGCGTGGTCTTGCCCGACCCGTCGACGCCTTCGAGCGCGATGAACACGCCCCCAGGCTATCCGGGCGCCCCGTCGATCCCGACCCGCGCCCGGCGCGATGGCCGCGGGGGCGACTCAGCGCTTGCTGGGGCCGCTGCCCGAGCGGGCGGGCTTCTCAACCTTGGCGCCGTTCTTGGAGCCCGGCTTGGACTTGGCGCCGTTCTTGCCGTTGCGCGCGCGCTTCACCTTGGTCGCCGAGGCCTGGCCGGCGATCTTCTCGGCCTCCTTGACGGCTTCGTCGGCGCCGGCGTCGGCCTTGCCGTTGGCGGCCTCGGCCTCCTCGGCCGCCTTCGCGGCCTCCTTCGCCGCCTTGGCTGCCTCGCGCTCGGCGCGCTTGCGCTTCATCTCCTCCATCGAGGGGCAGTCGTCGTTGAAGCAGAGCTTCCAGGGACGGCCGGGCTTGAACTTCTGGGCGACCGAGACGCGCGGGGTGCGCCCGCAGACCGAGCAGACGTCCTCGAGCTTGTGCACGTCGTAGAAGCGCGGCTGCGGCATCGGGAAGGTCTGGTCGCACGAGTCGGGCGAATCCGGGGCCTCGCCGTCCCAGCCCGTGCAGCCGACGAAGGACTTGCCCGACTTGCGGGCGCGGATCACGCGCAGCATGTTCGGGGAGCCATCCTCCTTGGTGCGTCCGGCCTCCTGGCAGACGACGCAGGGGCCGAGGATGCGGTCCTCGTCCATCCCGCTCCAGACGAGCTTGGCGAACTTGCGCCAGGGCTCGTCCTCGTCCTCGACGTCGACGTCCGGGCCCATCTCGTCATAGGCCGAGCGCAGGGCGTCGCGACTGTCGGTCAGCACCTCGTCCTTGCTCATCTCGCCGGCGGCGATCTGGTCCATCTCGGCCTCGAGCTGGGCTGTCATCTCCGAGTCGGCCATGCGCGGGACGTAGGTCTTGAAGCCCTCGTACATCTTGATCCCGGTCTCGCTCGGCTCGGGCGGGTTGCCGTGCACGTACCCGCGGTAGTAGAGCTTCTGGATGATGTCCGCGCGGGTCGCCTTGGTGCCGAGGCCGCGCTCCTCCATCATCTCGATCAGCTTTCCCTGCGAGATCCGGCCGGGGGGCTGCGTCTCCTTGGGGATCAGCTCGGGGTCGCCGTCCAGATCGAGCTCCTGGCCCTGCTCGAGCTTGGGGATCTCGGTGTCGGCCGAGATGGCGTAGGTGTAGATCGCGGCGAAGCCGGGCTCGACGACGTGCGAGCCGCGCACGAAGTATTCCTCGGAACCGGCCTTGATGTCGGCGCGGGTGGACTCGCTGATCATCGGCGGCGAGAACGTCGCCAGGAAGCGGCGGGCGACCAGTTCATAGACCTTGCGATGGGCGTCCGAGCGCGCCTCGAGCCGCTTCGGGTTGACCGCCGAGGTCGGGTAGATCGGCGGGTGGTCGGTCGTCTCCTTCTTGCCGCGGGTCGCCTCCAGCGGCTTGTCGAGCAGGAACTTCGCGGCGCTGAAGTCCTCGATCGCCACCAGCTCGGTGACGAGCTGCCTCGTGTCGAGCGAGTCGGGATAGACGGTGTTGTCGGTCCTCGGATAGGAGATGCACCCGTCCATGTAGAGGTCCTCGGCCAGGCGCATGGCCCTCGCCGGCGTGACCCCGAGACGGTTCGAGGCATCGGTCGTGAAGGCGGTCGTGTTCAGCGGGCTCGGCGGCTTTCGGGTCTGCCTGCGCGCCTTGATCTCGACGACCTTGCCGGGGCTCTTGGTGCCCTCGATCGCCGCCTTCGCCTCGGCTTCCTTCCAGAACTTGTCCGTGGCGTGGTGGGCCTCGAACGAGCCGTCGGGATGGGCGAAGGTGGCGAGGACCTCCCAGAAGGGCTTGGGCACGTGCGCGCGGCGTTCCAGCTCGCGCTCGACGATCAGCCCCAGGGTCGGGCTCTGCACGCGGCCGACCGAGAGGAAGTTGGCGCCGAAGCGCCGCGTCGCGCGAGAGACCGCGCGGGTCAGCGTCGCACCCCAGATCAGGTCGATGTCCTGGCGCGCGGCGCCGGCGTTGGCCAGCGGCATCGAGAGCTCGTCCAGGTTCGCGAAGGCGCGCTCGATCTCCTCCTTGGTCAGGGCGGAGTAGCGGGCGCGCTTGACGGGGGTGCCGTTCTCGTGCACGCCCTCGGCGGTGGCCAGACCGGGGTTGGCCTCGACGATCTCCTGCAGGGCCTCGAGCCCGATCAGCTCGCCCTCGCGGTCGAAGTCGGTCGCGATCACCAGGTCCGTGGCGTCCTTGGCGACCTTCTTGATCGCCTTGACGACGTTCTTGTCGGTCGGCAGCTTGATCAGCGGCGCGTCGATCAGGTCCCGGGGATCGATCTGCTGCCAGCTCTTGTAGTCCTCGGGGAAGGCCGGGTTGAGCACGTGCCCCTTGAGCCCGATCGCCGTCTGCGGGCCCTTCTCGCCCTCCCACGTGTAGTAGGGGGTCTTGAAGGAGGCTTCCTCCTTGGCGCTGCCGCCGGAGAGGATCTCCGCGATCTTCTTCGCGCTGTTGTTCTTCTCGGTGACGATCAGACGCATCGCACACTCCAAGGTAGCCACAGGGGCGGACTCCGACTGGCCGTTCCCCGGACGGCGGTCGGCGGCGAGAGTAGCAGGAGCCCTCAGACGCGATCGCTGCATTTTGCGCCTGGCCAGGCACGAGCAGGGCGCGGGCGCGGCGGTCGGCCATCTAGGCTGGCCCTGTGCAAACCCTGGTCACAGGCGGAGCCGGGTTCATCGGATCGCACCTGGTCGACGCCCTTCAGGAGGCCGGGGACGAGCTGCTGGTGGTCGATGACCTCACGAGCGGCAAGCGCGAGAACCTGGCCGCGGCGCTCGAGCGAGGCGCCGAGCTGGTCGAGCTCGACGTCTGCGATGCGGCCGCGCTGCAGCCCGCGGTGCAGAGCTTCTCGCCCCAGTCGGTCTTCCACCTCGCCGCCCAGATCGACGTCCGCACCTCGATGGCCGATCCGGCCTTCGACGCGCGCGTCAACGTCGCGGGCACGCTCGGCGTGCTCGAGGCCGCGGCCCGGGCCGGCGCCGGCGACTTCGTCTTCACCTCGACCGGCGGCGCCATCTACGGCGAAGGCGCCGAGCGCCCCGAGCGGCTCCCGTTCGCCGAGGACGCCGAGCGCCTGCCGCTCTCGGTCTACGGGCAGAGCAAGCTCGCGGCGGAGGGCTACCTCGACTTCTACCGCCGCACGCGCGGGCTGAGGACGACCGCCCTCCGGCTCGGCAACGTCTACGGCCCGCGCCAGGACCCGGCGCTGGAGGCGGGCGTGGTCGCGATCTTCTGCGGGCTCGCCCGCGAGGGCGGCCGGCCGACCGTGTTCGGGGACGGCGAGCAGACCCGCGACTACGTATATATAGGGGACGTGGTCTCGGCCCTGCTCGCCGCGCGCGAGGCGGGGCTGCCGGGCCCCTTCAACGTCGGCACCGGCGTCGAGACGAGCGTGCTCGGGCTGGCCGACGCGATCGGCGCCCGCGCGGGACGCGACGACTTCGAGCCGGGCTTCGAGCCCGCGCGCGAGGGCGAGATCCAGCGCTCGGTGCTGGACGCCTCGCTCGCCGCGAGCGAGCTCGGCTGGCGCGCGCAGCGAGACCTGGACGGAGGCCTCGCACTGACGCTGGGCTGAGCCCGCGGGCGGAGCCGGCCTCCGGCCTGACTAACCTTTGCCCCCATGCCAGCCCAGGCCTACGCGGGCAAGGAGTGCGTCTGCCAGTTCAGGCGCGGGATCTGCGACCAGACCTGCGTGCGCGACATGCTCGACACGCCGGTCTACATCGCCTGCCTGCGACTTTCGGGGCGGCGCTGCCTGGTCGTCGGCGGCGGCGAGATCGGGCTCGAGAAGGTCGAGGGCCTGCTCGCCTGCGGCGGACAGGTGACCCTGATCGCGCCCGAGGCCGACCAGGAGCTGGCGCGGCTGGCCGGCGAGGGCTCGATCGCCTGGGAGCGGCGCGCCTACGCCGGCCCCTCCGACCTCGAGGGCGTCTTCATCGTCATCGCCGCGACCGACGACACCGACGTCAACATCGGCATCTACGAGGACGCCGAGCGCCGCGCGATGCTGGTCAACGTCGTCGACGTGCCGCCGCTGTGCAACTTCATCCTGCCGGCGATCGTGCGCCAGGGATCGATGGCGATCGCGATCTCGACCCAGGGGGCCTCGCCGGCTCTGGCCAAGCGCATGAAGCGAGAGATCGCCGACCAGTTCGGCCCCGCCTACGCCGAGCTCGCCGTGATCCTGAACGAGGTCCGCGGCTGGGCCAAGGGCACGCTGCCGACCTACAACGACCGCCGCGGCTTCTTCGAGGACATCATCAACGGCGACCCCGACCCGGTCGAGCTGATCCGCGAGGGCCGCAGCGACGAGGTCCGCGAGCTGATCGAGGCCGCCAAGCGTCGCCACGCCGAGGCGCTCGGCGCCTCGGCGTAGACAGCCCCCCTCCGACCAAGGCTCAGCGCCCGGCGGCCTCCCGATAGCGCGCGATCGCCTCCTCGCGGGCCTCGCGGTGATCGACGATCGGCTCGGGGTAGTCCCTGCCGATCACGCAGCTCGCCTCGGCCTGGACCTCGGGCGGCATCAACCAGGGTTCTCGCAGGTGCTCGTCGGGCACCGACGCCAGCTCCGGCACGTAGCGACGCACGTAGCGGCCGTCGGGGTCGAACCGCTCCATCTGGAGCTTCGGGTTGTAGATGCGGCGGTGGTAGGGCGCCGGGTCGGTGCCGACCGAGGCGATCCACTGCCAGTTGCCGTTGTTGTTGGCCTCGTCGCCGTCGAGCAGCAGGCGCATGAAGTGGCGCTCGCCGCGACGCCAGTCGATCCCCAGGTGCTTGGTCAGGAAGGAGCCGACGACCATGCGCGCGCGGTTGTGCATCCAGCCCTCCCGCCGCAGCTGGCGCATGCCGGCGTCCACCAGCGGGTAGCCGGTGCGGCCCTCGGCCCAGGCGTCGAAGGCCCACCCCGAGCGGCTCCAGCGCATGCCGCGGTAGCGCCGCTGGTACTCGCTGCGGGCGTTGCCCGGATTGTGGAAGAGGACGTGGTGGTGGAAGTCGCGCCAGCAGAGCTGGCGCCGGAAGGCTTGCGGCCCGGCCCCGGGCCCGAGCCGCTCCTCGATCTGCCGCGGCGAGACGCAACCCAGATGCAGGTAGGGCGAGAGGCGCGAGGTGCGGTCGGCGCCGAGCGCGTCGTGATTGTCGGCGTAGTCGGCGACGTCGTCGCCGAGGAAGGCGTCGAGCCGCGCCCGGGCGGCGCGCTCGCCGCCCGGGGCCGGCTCGGCCACCTCATGGCGCAGGCCCAGATCTCCCAGCTCCGGGAGGCGGCCGGGATCGAGGCCGTCGGGGACCGGCACGGCGCGCGGGGCCCGCAGCAGCGGGCGCCGCTCGACTCCGAGCCAGTTGCGATGGAAGGGCGAGAACACCGCGTAGGGCCGGCCCTCCTTGGTCTCGATCGCGCGCACGTCGACGGCGTTCACCCCCTCGTGCGCGACCGGCTCGACGCCCGCGCGCTCGAGCGCCCGCGCCACGAGCTCGCCGCGCCGCCGCGCGAAGGGGCTTACGTCGTAGGCGAAGTGGACCCGCTCGCAACCCGCCTCGCGGGCCAGCGAGACCAGCTCGCGCTCGGGCCGGCCCCAGCGCATGAAGAGGCGGCCGCCGCGCTCGCGTAGCGCCGCATCGAGCTCGGCCAGCGACTCGAGCAGGAACTGGGTGCGGGGGCCCGAGGCGTGGCGGCCGCGCAGCAGCCGATCGTCGAGGCAGAAGGTCGGCACGACCCGCCGGCCCTCCGCGAGCGCCTCGCGCAGGGCGGGGTTGTCGCGCACCCGCAGGTCGCGGCGAAACCAGACCATCGCGCCCATCACCGGAGGCTACGCGCGCGGAGGCGCCACGGTTCAACGCCCGCTCAGCCGGCGGGCAGCGCGTAGATCGCGATCGTCGCGTACTGGATCGCGGCGGCCGCGATCACGAACAGGTGGAAGATCTCGTGATAGCCGAAGACCTCGGGGCTGGGGTCCGGCCGCTTGGTCGCATAGACCACCGCGCCGGCGGTATAGAGCGCGCCGCCGAGGGCGAGCAGGCCGACGCCGACCGGGCCCATCGCCTCCCATAGCTGGGGCAGCGCGGCGATCGCGACCCAGCCGGTGCCGATGTAGACGAGCGAGGTGAACCACTTCGGCGCGTCCCACCAGGCGAGGTTCAGCGTCGCGCCGCCGAGCGCGGTCGCCCAGACCACGATCAGGATCAGCTCGGCCATCGTGCCCTCCATGAGCAGCAGCGCGAACGGCGTGTAGGTGCCGGCGATCAGCACGAAGATCATCGTGTGGTCGAGGCGCCGCATCCAGCGCCGCGCCTCCGGCTCCCAGTCGACCCGGTGATACAGCGCGCTGGTCCCGAGCAGCGCCGAGAGCGAGAAGGCGTAGACCGACATCGCCACCACCTCGCGGGTGCCCTGGGCCGCGACGATCAGCGCGGCCCCGGCGACCAGCGAGGCAAAGAACGCCCACTGGTGCGAGACGCCGCGCAGGCGGGGCTTCGGCAGCTTCTGGGCCAGCCCCACCGCGGCTTCGGCGACCTCGTCGCGGGCGGCCTCGAGCTGGCGGCCGGCGGCGTCGCGGGCCTCG
>VGBV01000100.1 GCA_016870325.1 Actinomycetota bacterium | reverse complement strand
TCGGCAGCATCGGCTCGTAGACCAGCAGCAGCCCGCCCGGCTCGAGCACCCGGACGGCCTCGGTCGCCGCCACCCGGGCCGCTGTGCGGTCGGGCATCGACGAGAGCGCCGTCAGCATCAGCGCCAGCCCGAAAGAGCAGTCCTCGAACGGCAGCCGGCGGGCGTCGGCGAGCCGTAAGTCGGCCTCGGGCATCGAGCTTGCGGCCGCGACGCGTGACGGGATCAGGTCGACGCCGTGCAGGCGCCCGGGCGCGACTCCCGCGGCCGCCAGCTCGCGCAGCCAGTAGCCGCCACCGCAGCCGATGTCGAGGACCTCGGCGCCGCGCTCGAGCTGGGACGCGGCCCCGGCGAGCAGGCGCTCGCACAGCTCCGCGCGCATCGCCCTGTTGCCCGGATGGTCGCGGTCCCAGGCGCTCCGGCGCCTTGCGCTTCGCGCGTAGCCGCCGTAGACGGCCTCGAGGCGGGAGCTCTCCTCCTCCATCCACCTCCAGCCTAGGGTCAAGGACGGGGAACGGCGGCGCTCGAATAGCCTGCCCCGGATGCGGGTCACCTTCCTGACCCACTACTACCCGCCTGAGGTCGGCGCCCCGCAGGCGAGGATCAGTGCCCTGGCGCGAGGGCTGGCGTCACGGGGACACGAGGTTCAGGTCCACACGCCGCCGCCGCACTACCCGGACGGCCGCATCCCGCACGGCTACCGCAACCGCTTGTTGACCAAGGAGACCCGCGATGGAGTCGGGGTCCGGCGCAGCGCGGTGCTGCCCGCCCCGAACCGGGGCTTCGCTCGCAGACTCGCCGACCACGCCAGCTTCGGGCTGACGGCGGTTGCCGCCGCCGGCCGCACAGGCGCCGCCGACGTGGTCGTGGCCGAGACCCCGCCCCTGTTCCTTGCCGCAGCGGCGATTCCCTACGCACGGCGAAAGCGCGCGGCGCTGGTGCTGAACGTGTCCGACCTCTGGCCGCGCTCCGCGATCGAGCTCGGCGCCCTGCGCTTTCCCCCGGCGATTGCGGCGGCGCACGCCCTGGAGCGGCGCGCGTACCGCTCCGCGGCGGCGGTCGTCTGCCCGACGCAGGGCATCGAGGCCGATCTGGAGGCTCGACCCGAGTCGGCTGGCAAGGTGAGGCGGATCCTGACCGGAGTGGATCTGGACGCGTTCGACCCGGCCCCGAGGACGGACTCCGGGGGATTCCGGGTCGTTTACGCCGGAACGACCGGCATGGCGCAGGGTGTCGGCACGCTGCTCGACGCCGCCGCGCTGCTGGCGCGCGCGCATCCCGATGCGGAGCTGCGGATCGCCGGCGACGGGGCGGACACCCCGGAGCTTCAGCGACGGGCACAGTCCCTCGGGAACGTGACGATGCTCGGGCGCATCCCCCACGACGAGGTGCCCGCGCTGCTGGCCGACACCGACGCCGTCGCGGTTCTGCTGAGAGACAAGCCGGTGTTCGAGGGCGCAGTGCCGACGAAGCTGCTCGAGGCGCTGGCCGCTGGGCGACCCGTGGTGTTGGCCGCCGGCGGCGAGGCGGCGACGCTGCTGCGCGGGAGCGGCGGGGGCCTGGTAGTACCGCCCGAGCGACCCGATGCCCTGGCCGAGGCTGTGACGCGACTGGCCGGCGACCCCGACGGTGGGCGAGCGATGGGAGCCGCGGGCCGGGCCTTCGCCGAGGCCGAGCTCGGGATTGACCGCTTCGTCGGCGACTGGGAGCGGCTGCTCGCAACCGTCGCGACCACGCGGGGCGCAGGTTGAGGCGGATGGGCATCCCCATGAAGAGCGACACGAGCGCGGAGGCCCCGATCGTCTCGGTCGTCTTCAACGACGTTGAGTTCGACTCGCGCGTGCGAACCGTCGCGGCGAGCCTCGCCTCGGCCGGCGCGGAGGTGGTGATCCTCGGGATCGGCTTCGAACCGGGGGACGCCGAGCGGGAGCTCGGCAGCGTCCGCATGCGCATCCTCGGCGGTGAGGCGCTCCAGCCACGCGGCTACCGGGCGCTGGATCGATCTGCTGAGTCGCTGCGCCGCCTGCGGGTGGGCTCGGAAGAACGCCGGAGGGGGCGAATGGCACCGTTGCGAGCGGCCGCGAAGGAGGCGCGCAGGGTCGGGCGCCGCTCCAGCGAGGCGGAGCGCCCGGCGGCGGAGGCCGATGCGGCGGTAGCACAGCGGCGACTGGTCAGAGCCCGCCGGGGCTACGCCCCGCGGCGCGCGGCCGAGGCGGGGCTGAAGCGGATCGAGCGGCAGCTCAGGAAGCGGGCGCTCCGTTCCCTGCGACAACGCCGGGCGGTGTACAGGCTGCGCCGCCTGACCGAGGAGCTGATCGCCCTGGCCCCGGGCGCGATCCACGCCAACGACGCCGATGGCCTTACTGTCGCGGTGGATGCAGCACGGGCCCTAGAACGGCGGGGCCCGCGACCCCCGATCGTCTACGACGCCCACGAGTGGACGGTCGGGCGCGAGTCCTACGTGACGCCGCCGCCGGGGATGAAGAGCGAGGTCGAGCTGGAGGGGAAGGCGATCGGCCGCGCCGACGCGGTGATCACCGTCAGCGAGCCGCTGGCCGACCTGCTGGCCGAGCGCTACTCGCTCGACGCGCGCCCCCTGGTCGTCTACAGCGCTCCGCCCGCCGCGCTCGCCCGCGCAACCGGGGTCCCGGGGCTTCGAGAGCTGACCGGCCTCTCCGGGCGGGAGCGCCTGCTCGTCTACGTGGGGCGGATCGCCGAGAGGCGCGGCGTCTATGAGTCCGTCAGCGCGCTCTCACACCTGCCCTCGGACGTGCACCTGGTCCTGATCGGCCCCATGGCCCCCGGCCACGCCGCAAAGCTCCAGCGCCTCGCCGAGCGGGATGGCCTGGCCGAGCGGATGCACCTGCTCGAGCCGGTGTCACCGGACGACCTGCTGGCGACGATACGGGACGCGGACCTTGCGCTGATGCCGCTGCACCGCAACCGGCAGCACGAGGTGACGATGCCGAACAAGGTCTTCCAGTACGCGCAGGCGGGGCTGCCGGTCGTCGCCAGCGACTGCGGGGCCGTGTCGCGGTTCGTGCGGCTGCTCGGCATCGGCCGCCTGTTCGAGCACGGCGACGCGCGCTCCCTCGCCAAGGTCGCCGGCCGGGTGCTGGAGCGCCACGAGAGGATCAGCGAGCGGCTGGCCGCACCGGGGGTGCGCTGGCTCACCTCCTGGGAGGCGACCGAGCCGGTGCTGCTCGAGCTCTACCGGCGACTGGGCGTGCTCCCGACTCCGGGGCCCTCCCGCGCTGCCCCCGGCAGCCCACGGGTCAGGATCGGGATCGGGCCCCGAAACGGCAACGGGCAGGCGTGGCTCCTGGCGCGCGCGCTCGAGCGATCGATGCGCGGGTCCTCGGCCGAGTCGTTCAAGACCGAGTTCCCCAGCGGGCCGCTCGAGTTCGACTTCCCCTGCGACGTCTCCATCTCCCGCGAGGACTGGAAGTCCCTCGCCGTGCAGGCCGAGCGGGCCCAGCGATTGATCTCACGCAGCTCGCACCTGCTGGTCGAGCAGGGGCTGAGCGTCTTCGGTCACAAGCTCGGGGACCCCGACAGGGAGATCGCGCTGCTGCGCGGGTCCGGGGTCGAGGTCGCGTTCTGGCTGCGCGGCTCCGAGATCCGCGACCCCGACCGGCACGCCGAGCGGGAGCCGTTCTCGCCCTTCCGCGGCGACTTCGGCGATCCGGAGCTGCTCGAGCGTGTGAGGAAGCGAAACCACGAGATCCGGGCCCTGATCGAAGCCCACGGCCTGCCCGCTTTCGTCAGCAGCACCGACCTGCTGGAGGACCTGCCGGGCGCGACCTGGCTGCCGCTGATCGTCGATCCCGGGGAGTGGGACCCGGGTGAGCCCGTTCCCGCCTGCAGCCCGCCGCGGGTGCTGCACGCGCCACCCAAGGAGTGGACGAAGGGATCGGCGCTGATCGACGCGATCTGCGAGCCGCTGCACCGGCAGGGGGTGATCGCCTACAGGCGGCTGCGCGGGGTGCCCCACCGGCGGATGCCGGGTGAGATTCGCGACGCCGACGTCGTCATCGACCAGCTCGTGATGGGGTCCCACGGGACACTCGGCCTGCAGGCGATGGCGTGCGAGCGGGTGGTGGTCTCCTACGTCTCCGAGTTCGCCCGCCGCCACCTGCCCGGCGAGCTGCCCGTCGTCTCGGCGACGCCCGAGACGCTGGAGGCGGTGCTGCGTGAGCTGGTCGCGGACCCGGATCGGATGCGGCGCCTCGGCGCCGCGGGCCGCGCCTACGTCGAGCGCCACCACTCGGGCGCCGCGTCCGCGGAGGCGCTGCGCCCGTGGCTGCAGGGTGTTGACCGAAGTGCTTGATTCCGGCTCAGGGCCCGCGGCGCCGGTTTAGACTCGCTGGTCGCGTGCACCGTCTCAAGCACCCCGTCTATCGCAACAAGGCGCTGCAGGTGGTGGCGGACGCGGTCCTGATCACGGTCGCCTACTACCTCTCGTTCCGCCTGCGCTTCCTGGAGACGCCGGGAGGCGTGCCGGAGCGCTACGGCGAGCTCTTCTGGGGGTCGATCGCCTTCGTCGTGCTCGGGACCGTGCTGGTGCTGGCCGGCTTCCGCATCTACGAGAAGTGGTGGCGCTACTTCCGGCTGCCCGACTTCGCCGACCTGGTCAAGGCGACGGCGGTTTCGGTGCTGATCCTGCTGATCGCGCTCTACCTGATCCGGCCCTTCGACGAGGCGATCCCGCGCTCGGTCCTGGTCAGCTACTTCCTGCTGACGACGTTCATGCTCGGCGGCGCGCGGCTGCTGGCGAGAATGGTGGTGGAGCGACCCTCGCGATCCAGCACCCCCGGCAAGACCCAGAAGGTGCTGGTGGTCGGGGCGGGCTCCGGCGGCCAGATGGTGGTGCGCGAGCTGCAGCTCAACCCCAACCTGGGCCAGGCCGCGATCGGCTTCCTCGACGACGACCCGCGCAAGCGCGGCATGCGGCTGCACGGAGTCAAGGTGCTGGGCACGACCACCGAGGTCGAGCGGGTGCTGGACGAGCTCAAGCCCGACGAGGTCGTGATCGCGATCCCCTCGGCCCCAGGCGAGCTGCGCGGGCGCGTGGTCGCCGCCTGTCGCGAGCGCGAAGTCAACGTGCGCACGCTGCCGACCGTGTTCGAGCTGCTGCGCGGGGGCGTGCAGCTGACCAAGCAGCTGCGCGAGGTCCAGGTCGAGGACGTGCTCGGCCGCGAGCCGATCGTGATGGAGCTGGACCGGGTCGGCGCCTACCTGCAGGACAAGGTGGTGCTGGTGACCGGCGCCGGCGGCTCGATCGGCTCCGAGCTGGTGCGCCAGATCGCGCGCGTGCGGCCGAAGCTGCTGGTGCTGCTCGACCACGCCGAGGACAACCTCTTCCGCATCGACCGCGAGATGATCGAGGAGCGCCACTTCACCCGGGTCGAGTCGGTGCTGGCCGACTGCAAGGAAGCGGACCGCATGCTCGAGGTGATGCAGCGCTTCCACCCCGACGTCGTCTTCCACGCCGCCGCCTACAAGCACGTGCCGCTGATGGAGTCGAACCCGCTGGAGGCCGTGCGCAACAACGCGATCGCGACCAGGGTCACGGCCGAGACGGCGGCGACCGCCGGCTGCGAGCGCTTCGTGCTCGTCAGCACCGACAAGGCCGTCAACCCGCGCACGGTGATGGGGGCCTCGAAGGCGATGGCGGAGTGGATCGTCGAGGCGGCCCGCGTCAAGCACACGACCACCCGCTTCATCACCGTCCGCTTCGGCAACGTGCTGGCCAGCTCGGGCAGCGTCGTCCCGATCTTCCGCAGCCAGATCGAGCGCGGCGGGCCCGTCACGGTCACCGACCCCGAGATGACGCGCTACTTCATGACCATCCCCGAGGCCGTGCAGCTCGTGATCCGGGCCGGCGACGTCGGCGCCGGCACCGACGAGGTGTTCGTGCTGGAGATGGGCGAGCCGGTCAGGATCGTCGAGCTGGCCCAGAACATGATCCGGCTGGCGGGATTCGAGCCCGAGACGGAGATCGCGATCGAGTTCACCGGCCGGCGGCCCGGCGAGAAGCTGCACGAGGAGCTGTTCAACTCCGACGAGCGCCCGCAGCCGACAGCGGCCGACAAGATCGTGCGCGCCGTCAGGCGCACCCCGCTCGACCCCGAGTGGGTCGGCGAGGCCGTGCAGCGCCTGGAGCAGCTCGTCCGGGAGGGCGACGAGGCCCACCTGGCCGAGAAGACCGTCGACCTGGTCAAGGAGCGCCGCGAGGCCGCTGCGGAGATCGACCAGCCGCTCGGCTGACCGTTCCCCATCAGGCGGGGCCGTAGCGGCCGCCCACGTCAATCGCGGCTGCAAGCAGCCGCTCAGAGGGAGTGCGGCCTGACGGCCCCCATCAGGCGGGGCCGTAGCGGCCGCCCACGTCAATCGCGGCTGCAAGCAGCCGCTCAGAGGGAGTGCGGCCTGACGGCCCCTTGCGGCTAGCATTGCGCCGCACTCATGCAGGATGTGATCCGTGAACTGGGCGCGTTCGCGGGCATTGCGGCCTTCATCGGGCTCGCCGTGCTCGCCCTCCTCTACTTCGCGCAGGCGCGCGACGTGCGCCGCCTGCGCGAGAACGCCGAGTTCCTGCTGGACGAGGATGCCGACGTCCCCGAGGCCCCGGCCCCGATCGGCGCCGAGGCGGCCGCCGAGGCGCGCGGCGAGGCGGCGACGCAGGCCCGGGGGCAGGCTCCGGTCTCGGACGCCGAGGCCTTCCGCCGCGCCGAGCTCCAGCATCAGGCGAAGAAGCGCCGGGAGCGATTCGAGGAGCGCCGTGAGGGGGGTGGCGGCAGGGATATCTTCTCGACCGCGGTGATCGTTGTCGGCGCGGTGATCCTGCTCGCCGGGATCGTGTTCGGCGCCACCCGCCTGCTCGGCGGGGGCGACGGTGGCGGCGGCGGCGGCGGCGGCGACAAGGCGCCGCTCGCCTGCAAGCCGGGCGACACCGACGTCGCGGTCCTGAACGCGACCGCGGAGTCGGGCCTGGCGGCCGGCTTCGCCGAGGAGCTCGAGACGAAGGGCTACGTGGTCGGTCCGATCACCAACACCGAGTCGGGCTTCGAGGCGAGCGTGCTGATGTTCGCCAAGGGCGCCCAGCAGTGCGCGCCGGAGATCGGCGAGGTCGTGGGCGTGCAGGCGAGTGAGCCGATGGACAGCGAGATCCAGGGCATCTCCGAGGGCGCCGACGTCGCGGTCGTCCTCGGCGAGGACAAGGCCTCGGGCGGAGCCGCCGCCGACAGCACCGCAACGGACAGCTCCGGGATCTGACCAACCCGGCTCGCATCCCGGCGAAGGCGGCCGCCGTCTGCGTGGCTCTCTTCCTCGCCGGGATCGTGGCGGCGATGGCCTACACCCAGCACCTGCGCTCGGAGGGGCCGACGGCGAGCAGCATCTACTTCAAGGCGATCGAGGGGCCCGGGGGACCGCGCTACCGCATCTGCTTCCAGACCCCCCGGGACGACAGCTTCGAGGTCGCGATCGTCGGCGCCGACGGCCGAGCGGTGGCGATCCTGGCGCAGGACCTCCCGATCGAGGGGGATCCCTCGGCCGGGAAGGGCTCGGCCAACTGCTTCGACTGGGACGGACTCGACGAGGCCGGCGTCGCCGTCCCGGCGGGGACCTACCGGCTGCGGCTGACGCTCGAGCGGGCCGAGCGCCGCGCGGTCTCGGGCGAGAAGCTGCGGATCACCGAGCCCGCCCAGCCCGCCGCCGAGCCCGCGGAGCCGGCGGGGTGAGCGAGGCCCTCGAGATCGCCGGCGCCATCGCCGCCTCGGCGGCCGCAGGCGGGGCGCTGCTGGCGG
>VGBV01000099.1 GCA_016870325.1 Actinomycetota bacterium | reverse complement strand
TCACCGAGACCCTCTACATCCCTCTGATGCTGCTTGCGCTGCTGCTGGCGCTGCGCTTTCGCGAGCGCCCCGAGCAGCTGCGCTGGGCGGCGGCCGCGGGGGTCGCCGCGGGACTGGCGCTGCTGACCCGCAATGCGGCGCTGCCGCTGCTCGTGCCCCTCGTGATCGGGCTCTGGGGACGGCCCTGGTTGCGCCCCCGCTCGCTGGCTCCCCCAGCGTTGGCGCTCGTCTGCGTGGCCCTGGCGATCGCTCCCTGGACGGTGCGCAACGCGGTCGAGTTCGGGCGCTTCCTGCCGATCGCCTCCAGCAGCGGGGTCACCCTCGCGGGCACCTACAACAGCGAGGCGCGGGCGGATCAGCGCTTTCCAGCCGGCTGGAGGAACCCGTCGATCGTGGGCGACTTCGCGGCCCTGTTCGCAACTCCGGCGCTCGACGAGGCGACCTTCGACCGCCAACTGCGGATCGAATCGCTCGACTTCGTCGGGGAGCATCCCGGCTACCTGGTCACGGTCCTTGCCCATAACCTGCCGAGGATGTTCGGACTTGAAGGCGGTGCCGTGGTGGCAGGCGGGGTCGAGACGACCGCGCCCGGAATCGGCAACCGGTCCAGCCCGGTCGAGACCGCCTCGCTGGCGCTGGCGGTGCTGTTGGCGGGATTGGGGGTGGCGGCGATCCTGCTCGCTCGCTCGCGATCGCGGCCCGGCTCCCAACCCGCCTGGCCGCAGGCGGGCCCCCTGTTCCTCTGGCTCGTCCCGCTCCTGATCATCATCGGGTCGGCCCCGCTCGGCGGCCTCCCCCGCTATCGCCTCCCGGCCGATCCCTTCCTCTTGATCGCCGCCGGAATCGGGATCGTCTGGTTGCTCGACCGCCTGGGCCCACTGCTTCGCTCACGGGCGGGGTCGGCACGACGCGCCGTCGCCTCCGGCGCGTTCGCGGCTGTCCTGATCGCCGCCGCGGGCTGCGGCGGGGGGGGCGGAGGCTCCGCTGAAACCGATCCGCCCGCCGGCGCACCCGAGACCACGGCCGGTGGGCCAGGCGCGGTGCCCAGCAAGGAGGAGTACATCCGCAGAGCGGATGCGATCTGCCGCCGGGCCGCGGCCGAGACGAGGCGGCTGCGAGAGCAGGTCCTGACCCAGCCGCTACCCGAATCCGGCAACAGCTACGCCGCGTTCACGAAGCTGATCCTTCCGCCCGGCATCGCGGTTCACGAGCGCGAGGCGCGGCGGCTGCGCGCGCTTCCCCGGCCCGAGGAGGACGGCGAGGTGCTGAACGCCTACCTGGGCCAGTTCGATGTGGTCGGCGCGCTCCTGCAGGAGCGCCTCCGTGTGGGCCTCCAGGGCGACTCCGCCGAAAGCCAGGCGCTCGAGCAGGCGATCCTGGGCGTCGCGGAAGAGCAGCTCCAGTCCGCGCGCTCCTTCGGGTTCAGTGATTGCGCGGTGCGCCTGGACAGGGTTCTCCTGCCCAGCTCTGGATGAGCCGCCGCCGGGATTTCCCCCTCAGCGAGGGGGTGAGGGGGATCACCTCCCTGGCGATCATCGTGGTCCACGTCTGGCTCGTCACCGAGACCTACGGAACGGACCTGATCTCTCGAATGGTGATCCGCCTCGACGCCTGCGTGGCGATCTTCTTCGCGCTGTCGGCCTTCCTGCTCTACCGGCCGATGATCGCGCGGCGAACCGGCGGGCCGCATGGTCCCTCGACCCGCGAGTACGCACGGCGTCGGTTCTTCCGCATCTACCCGACCTACTGGTTCACGCTCACGGTCCTCGCCGTCGTACCCGGGCTCGCCGGCGTCTTCGGTCCCGGATGGTGGGCCTACTACAGCCTCGCGGCGAACTGGATACCCGAGTACTCGAGCGCCACCTGCTACGGGACCCAGCTCTGCGGGCTGCCGCAGACCTGGACGCTGACGACCGAGATGAGCTTCTACATCCTGCTGCCCGCCTTCGCCTGGGCTACGACCAGGCTCTGGCGCCGGCGCCCCGAGGGCGGCTGGGTTCCAGTGGAGCTGGCGCTGATCGCCGCCGCCGGAACCCTTTCCCTGCTGCTGCACGTGATGCCCGGCTTTCCCAGCGACTCGCTCTGGTTCCTGTTCAGCTTCGTGGGCCACTTCGACTGGCTCGGCCTCGGCCTGGCGCTGGCGGTGATCTCGGTGGCTTTGGAGGGCCGCGAGCCGCCGGCCCTCGTGCGCGCGGTGGCGGCGCATCCGGGCCGCTGCTATCTGGGAGCGCTCGCCATCTACGCGGTGATGGTGGCGGCGCTGCCGCCCGTCCCGTTCCCGCTCGAGCCCGACGACCTCGCATACGTCTCGATGCACCTAGGGCACCTGGCGATGGCGACGCTGATCCTGCTCCCCGTGGTCTTCGGCGACCCCAACCGCGGCGCCAGCCGGCGCTTCCTCGGGCATCCGGTTGCGATCTGGTTCGGGTTGATCTCCTACGGCCTCTACCTGTGGCACTTCACGATCGCCTACCAGCTCGGGACCGGCGGGGCGGAGGCGAGCTTCGGAGAGGTGCTTCCCCTGACCCTGCTGATCTCGATCCCGCTCGCCGCCTTCAGCTGGTACGCGATCGAGCGCCCGATGATGCGCTTCAAGTACAGGCGGCCGCGGCGCGGCGGCGACGAGGAGGGGGACAGGCGTCCCGACTGGCCGGCCGCGCGCTGAGCGCCCAGGCGCGATCCGGCGGGAGGGGTCCCGATGGGGCTCGCTCGTCCCACCCGCCCCGGCTCAGCTCGCCGGCGCCACGTTCGGGTTGAGCCGGAACAGGTTCTCAGGGTCGTACTCGGCCTTGACCCGCGCCAGGCGCTCGTAGTTGGGCCCGTAGCCCGCGCGCATCAGCTCCTCTCCCTCCTCCTGGAAGCCCGGGAAATTCAGATACACGCCCCCGTCCGAGTGCGGTCGCATCGCCGCGAACGTGCCCCGCACCCATTCCACGTTGGCGTCGTCGTCGGCCGCGTCCTCCCAGTTCCCCTCGACCCCCAGCAGATACGGCGACCCCCGGTTGGCGAACGCCGTCTCGGTCTCGCCGACCTCGGCCATCGCTCCGCCCTGGAACCAGACGTCGATCGTCGAGTGCGACGAGGGCGCGGCGTCGTTGCGCGCCACGAGCTCATCCACCACCGCGTCGCTCAGCCCCCCGAGGTTGATCGACTTCCAGTAGTAGCGCAACCCGTCGGGATAGTCCTCGTCCAGCGCCCCCTGCGCCTCGACGAACGGCATCCGCCCGCTCAGGTCCGCGATCTCGCCGCCCATCCCCCGCAGCGGCGCCAGCGCCGACTCTCCCTCCCCGGCGTCGCCCGGATACACGCACAGCAGGGCCACATAGGGATCGCCGTGGGCATCGGCGGGGAACTCGTCCGCCTCGGGCACGTGCCCGAGCACGCCCAGCGGGGCCGCGGGCTCGGCGAGCCGGTCGAGGTGCTCGGCGCAAGCGCCCAGCACCTCGCCCGCACGCTCGGCCGGGTACAGCACGAAGCACAGGTGCACCTCGGGGCCGACGGGGTGCAGCCGGTACTCGAACGACGTCACCACACCGAAGTTGCCACCGCCGCCGCGCAGCGCCCAGAACAGATCCTCGTTCTCGCCGGCCGACGCCCGCACCACGTCGCCCGAGGCGGTCACGACCTCGGCGCCGATTAGGTTGTCGACGCTGAGCCCGTGCTTGCGCCGCAGCCACCCGAGCCCGCCCGACAGCGTCAACCCCGCGATCCCGGTCCTCGTGACCACGCCGACCGGCGCCGCCAGCCCGTGCTCCTGGGTCGCCGCATCCAGGTCACCGAGCGTGCAGCCGCCGTCAGCGCGCGCGGTCGCGGTTTCGGGTCCACCTCGACGTCGCGCATCCCCGTCAGGTCCACCACCAGCTCCCCGGCCGCCAGCGCCAGCCCCGCCACCCCGTGCCCGCCGCCCCGGACCGAGAGCGGCAGCCCCCGCTCGGCGGCGAAGCGCACCGCAGCCGAGACGTCGCTCGCTCCCGCGCAGCGCGCGATCAGCGCCGGCCGCCGGTCGATCATGCCGTTCCAGATCGCCCTCGCCTCTTCGTATCCCGCGTCCCCCGGGCGAATCAGGTCGCCCCGCAGCGCCGCCGCCAGCTCGCTCGCGTCCCCGTCCTCGATCTCCATCACCGCCTCCGTGCTCGCCGACAGGTCCACCCGGGTAACGCGGCGAGTCTACGCCGCGTTCGCAAGCGCCGCCCCGGCCGCGACCTAAACTGGCCCACGATGACGAGCCCCGGACAGGACGACGCGGCGCAGGCCGAGCGCGGCTCGGGCGCGGAAGCGGAGGGCGAGCGCTATGACCCCCGGGAGCTCGAGCGCCGCTGGCAGCTGATCTGGGAGGCCGAGGGGACCTGGGAGGTATCCAACCCCGGCGCCCCCGAGTTCGACGCGTCGAAGCCGAAGAACTACGTGCTCGAGATGCTCCCCTATCCCTCGGGCGAGCCCCACGTCGGGCATCTGAAGACCTACTCGGTCGGCGACGCGATCGCCCACTTCCGCCGCCGCCGCGGCTTCAACGTGGTCCACCCTATGGGCTACGACGCCTTCGGGCTTCCCGCCGAGAACAACGCGATCAAGACCGGCGAGCACCCGCGAGAGGCGACAGAGAAGTCGATCGCCGTCTTCCGCGAGCAGTTCAAGCGCTGGGGCATCTCGCTCGACTGGACCCGCGAGCTCGGCACCCACGAGCCCGCCTACTACCGCTGGACGCAGTGGATCTTCCTCAAGCTGTTCGAGAAGGGCCTCGCCTATCGCGAGGAAGCCCCCGTGCAGTGGTGCCCCGTGGACGCCACCGTGCTCGCCAACGAGCAGGTGATCGACGGCCACTGCGAGCGCTGCGGATCGCTGGTCGAGCAGCGCCGCCTCGAGCAGTGGTTCTTCCGCATCACCGACTACGCCGACCGCCTGCTCGCCGACTTCGACCTGCTCGAGTCCTGGCCCGAGAACGTGATCACGATGCAGCGCAACTGGATCGGCCGCTCCGAGGGCGCCGAGGTCGTCTTCCGCCAGGACGACCTGGACCTCGGCTTCACCGTCTTCACCACCCGCCCCGACACCCTCTTCGGCGCCACCTTCTTCGTCATGGCCCCCGAGCACCCCGACGTGCTGCGCCTCGCCGAGGGCACCGAGCACGAGCAGGCCGTGCGCGACTACGTCAACGAGGCCGCCCGCACCTCGACCGAGGACCGCGCCTCCGAGGAGCGCCAGAAGACCGGCGTGCCGCTCGGCAGGGAGGTGACGAACCCGGTCAACGGCGAGCGCATCCCGATGTTCGTCGCCGACTACGTGCTGATGGAGTACGGCACCGGCGCGATCATGGCCGTGCCCGCCCACGACCAGCGCGACTTCGAGTTCGCCAAGGCCTTCGAGCTGCCGGTCCGCTACGTCGTCGTCCCCGCCGCGATCTACGACGGCGCCGGCGGCGACCCGGCCAAGGCCGCCGAGACTGCCCGGGAGGCCGCCGAGGGAGCCGCCTTCGTCGAGCACTCCGACGACGAGCGCCTGATCGACTCGGGCGAGTTCGACGGCCTCAACTCGCCCGAGGCGATCGAGCGGATCACCGCCTGGCTGGGCGAGAGGGACCTGGGCGAGGCGGCCGTCAACTACCGCCTGCGCGACTGGCTGGTCAGCCGCCAGCGCTACTGGGGCGCGCCGATCCCGATCGTCTACTGCGACCAGTGCGGCATCGTCCCCGTTCCCACCGATCAGCTGCCGGTGCTGCTCCCCGAGATCGAGGACTACGCCCCCTCGGGCCGCAGCCCGCTCGCCGCGGCCGAGGACTGGGTCAGCACGGAGTGCCCGAACTGCGGCGGTTCGGCGCGGCGCGAGACCGACACGATGGACACCTTCGTGGACTCCTCCTGGTACTTCCTGCGCTACCTCGACCCCCGCAACGACGAGCAGGCCTGGGGGCGGGATGCGGTCGAATACTGGATGCCGGTGGACCAGTACATCGGCGGGGTCGAGCACGCGATCCTGCACCTGATGTACGCGCGCTTCTTCTGCAAGGCGCTCAGCGACATCGGCGTGCTCGACGCGCAGGAGCCGTTCACGAACCTCTTCGCCCAGGGGATGATCACCCGGGACGGCGCCAAGATGTCGAAGTCGAAGGGCAATACCGTCAGCCCGGCCGAGATCGTCGACCGGGTCGGGGCGGACGCGGCGCGGACCTACATCTGCTTCATGGGCCCGCCGGTCAAGGGCGGGGACTGGAACGACCAGGGCGTCGAGGGCGTCCACCATTTCCTGGCGCGGCTGTGGCGCCTCTCGCGCGAGGTCGACGAGCGCACCGAGCCGGGCGCCGGCCCGGGGGGCGCCCCCGAGCACGGTCCGGCCCGCGACCTGCTCGCCAAGGCTCACTGGGCGATCGACAAGGTCACCCGAGACATCGAGCCCCGCTTCCAGTTCAACACCGCGATCGCCGCCGTGATGGAGCTGGTCAACGAGATCTACCGCCTCAAGGACGAGCTCTACGGCGATCCCGCCGGCGACGCCGCCGTGCGCTTCGCCACCTGCACAGCGGCCTCCCTGATCTTCCCCTTCGCCCCCCACCTGGGGAGCGACGTCTACGAGCTGCTCAATGGAGAACGCGTCTGGGAGCAGCCCTGGCCCGAGGCCGACCCGGGGCTGCTCGCCAGCGACACATTCCCGCTCGTGGTCCAGGTGAACGGCAAGCTCCGCGACCGCGTCGAGGCCGGCTCGGGGGCCTCCGAGCAGGAGCTGCTGGAGCTGGCGCGCGCCAGCGACAGGGTCCGGGCCCACATCGACGGCAAGCAGGTCGTGAAGGAGATCGTCGTCCCGGGCAAGCTCGTCAACCTCGTGGTCCGCTAGAGGCCACGCCGGGCGCCGGGCCTTCACACGGATCCTCGGTGGGTCTGGTACAAACCGCGGCGTGCTGGTCAGGCGGCTCGCGGAGGCTCCCGTTGAGGAGTGGCACAAGCTCCGCACCAAGATCCTCATGGACGCAGGAGAGCTCGGCTCTCGCCACATGTCCGTCACCTGGGTGGAGGTGCCGGCGGGCGTTGAGCAGGAGCTGCACTCCCACGAGGAGTCCGAGCAGATCTACGTCGTCAGCAAGGGCCGCGGCGCCATGATCGTCGCCGGCGATCGCCAGGAGATCGCCGAGGGCGACCTGGTGCTGGTGCCGCCCGCGACCGACCACTCGATCTCGAACGACGGTGACAGCGACCTCTGCTGCGTCTCGGTGCAGTCCCCGGCGGTGACGGTGAGCGAGGTCTTCTCCCCGACGCCCGCGGGCGCTGCCGAGTTCGACGAAGAGGACTATTGATCCGACGCAGGGTGCTCGCGCGCGGCCGCGTGCAGGGCGTCTGGTTTCGCGACAGCACCCGCCGCCGAGCGCGCGAGCTGGGGGTGGCCGGCTGGGTCGCGAACCGCGGCGACGGAGCGGTCGAGGCGGTGCTCGAGGGCGAGCCCGGCGCGGTCGAGGCGATGGTCCAGTTCTGCCGCCGCGGCCCCGAGCGCGCCGAGGTGGCCTCGCTCGAGGTCGCCGAGGAGCCGCCCGAGGGCCTCAGCGGGTTCGAGATCCGCTGAGGTGCGCCGAACCGGCGCGCGATTCGTCACGGGCCGCGCGCCTCGCGTGAGCCGCCGGGGGCGAGTCTTGGGTGCGTGCCCGAGCTGAGCCGCACCCAGCTCCTCGTCTACGCCGCGGTCGCGATCGCGGTGCTGTTGGTCGGCGCGCGCTGGATCCGCTCCTCCGAGACCCCGGCGGCGGGCGCCTCGGAGGGCATCAGCTTCGAGGCCGACGGCTTCGAGCCGGCCGCCGACGCGGGCCGCGACGTGGTTGTGCACGTGGCCGGGGCCGTCGCCCGGCCGGGCGTGTACCGGCT
>VGBV01000098.1 GCA_016870325.1 Actinomycetota bacterium | reverse complement strand
CTGCGCGCGGCCGAGCCGGGGTCGTCGCGCTCGCGCTCGTCGCCCGGCCCCCGCGAGCTCAGCTCGCCGGGCTCGCCGCCGTGCTCGCGGGCCAGCTCCAGCCCCAGCCGCATCGGCTCGTCCACCGGGTGGTGGGCCGACTCGAACCCCAGCACCAGCAGCGCCCTCCCCGGCGGGCCCGCGCTCGTGATCGCCGACTCGGTCGGGTCCAGCAGCCGGCAGTTGGTCGGGTACAGGCCCGACTGCGACAGGGCCCGCACCGCCACGGCGCCCGAGGCGAAGTCCGGGAAGGCGACCCCGCAGGACGCGCGCCAGCGCGGGCGCTCCTGCACGCGCATCCAGGCGTCGACGATGACGCCGAGGGTGCCCTCCGAGCCCAGCAGCATCCGGTCCGGGCTCGGCCCCGCGCCCGAGCCGGGCAGGCGGCGGCTGTTCCACTCGCGCTCTCCGGCCGGCGTCAGCGCCCGCACCGACTCGACCATGTCGTCGATGTGCGTGTAGAGGGTCGCGTAGTGGCCGCCGGCCCTGGTCGCGATCCAGCCTCCCAGCGTCGAGTACTCGAACGACTGCGGGAAGTGGCGCAGGGTGAGCCCGTGCCCCCGCAGCTGCTCCTCCAGCACCGGCCCGGTCGCGCCGGCCTGGATCCGCGCCGCCCGCGAGACCGCGTCCACCTCCAGCACGCGGTCCATGCGCCGCATGTCCACGCTGACCACACCCCTGTAGTCCTCCCCGACGCGCGCCTCGACGCCGCCGACCACGCTGGTGCCGCCGCCGAACGGGATCGCCGCGGCGCGGGCGTCGTCGGCGAACGAGAGCACGATGTCCAGGTCCTCGGGGGACTCCGGACGGGCGACCAGGTCGGGTACGTGGGCGAACTCCCCCCGGAAGCCGTGCACGATGTCGCAATAGGCCTTGCCGAGCGCGTGGCTGACGCGGTCGTGGGGCGCGGCCGAGAAGATCGCCTCGAACCCGCTCGGCGGCTTCAGCCGCGGCTGCGGCAGCTCGACCCCCTCCAGCGGCACGGGTTCCTCGATCTCGTCCACCTCGAAGCCGAGCCGCTCGGTGACGGCCTTCGCCGTCGCCTCCAGCGCCGCGCGGTCGGGCTGCTGGTCCTCGTATCCCCAGCCCCAGTGCTTGAGGCGGCGGCCGCCGGCGTTCACGCGCCGACCCTACCGCCCCCTCGCCCGTCTACCAGTGCACCCCGCGCATCAGGTAGGCGAAGGCGACGCCCTCGGTCGAGAGCTCCTCGTCCTTGGCGGCCGGCTTGCCGTCCTTCTTGTCCTCGCCCTTGGCCGCCTTCGACTCGGGGAAGAGCTTGTAGGCCGTGTTCAGGATCGCGTCCGAGGCCTTGGGCGCGACGGTGTAGAGCATCTCGCCGAAGTTGCCGAGGCGGGTCGCGACCTTCTTCGGCTTGCGGATCATCGCGTCGCAGATCATGTCGGCCGCCTGCTCGGGCGTGATCGTCGGGAAGGCGTCGTACATCTTCGTCGGCGCGATCATCGGAGTCCGCACCAGCGGCATGTGGATCGTCGTGATGCTGACCTTGTCGTCGACCATCTCGGAGGCCGCGCAGCGCGACCACGCGTCGAGTGCCGCCTTCGATGCGACGTAGGCCGAGAAGCGCGGCGTGTTCGTCTGCACGCCGATAGAGCTGACGTTGATGATGTGCCCGCCCTTCTTGCGGCCCTTGCCGCCCTTTCGCATCGCCGGCAGCAGGCTCAGGATCAGCTTCAGCGAGCCGAAGTAGTTGAGCTGCATCGTGCGCTCGAAGTCGTGGAAGCGGTCGTAGGAGAGCGCGATCGAACGCCGGATCGAGCGGCCGGCGTTGTTGACGAGGATGTCCACCTTGCCGTGCTCGGCCAGCACCTCCTCTGCCATGCGCTCGATGTCGTCGATGTCGGAGAGGTCGGTGCGGTGGATGTGCGCTTCGCCTCCCGCCTCTTCGATCTCGCTCTTGGTCTCCTCCAGCTTCTCCGGGGTGCGGGCGACCAGCAGCACGTTCGCGCCCGCGGCGGCGGCCTTGATCGCCGCCGCCTTGCCGATCCCCGAGGAGGCGCCGGTGATCATCACGACCTTGCCGCCGATCGCGCCCGAGAGCGAGCGGTCCTTGAACAGGTCGGGATCGAGGTTGCGCTCCCAGTAGTCCCAGAGCTTGTCCGAGTAGGTGGGCAGCGGCGGAACCGAGATGTCGGTCCCCTCCAGCGCCTGCTGGGTGTTGGAGGAGTCGAACGTGGTCGGGTAGTTGATGTAGACGAGCACCGAGCGCGGGATGCCGAGGTCGGCCAGCACCTGGTCGGAGATCCGCTTCACCGGCGGCAGCATCTGCACTCCCGAGCGCACCTGCTTCGGGATCACGTCGAGCATCTTCGAGTCGAGCCGCATCACCGCCTCGGGCGCGTGGGCCGACTTCGCGAACAGGTTGATGATCTGGCCGGCGCTGAGCGGGTTGGGGTCGGTGAGGTGGAAGACCTTGCCGTCGTGGCCGTCCTGGTGTGCGATCTCGTCCATCGCCCGGGCGACGAAGTCGACGGGGACGAGGTTGATCTCCTGCCCCTCGATGCCGATCCCTGGGAACCATTGGGGCACCATGTTGCGCGCCCGCTGGATCAGCTTGAAGAAGTAGTAGGGCCCGTCGACCTTGTCCATCTCGCCGGTCTCGGAGTGGCCCACCACGATGCCCGGGCGATAGATCCGCCACGGAACCTCGGCCTCCTCGCGCACGACCGCCTCGGACTCGTGCTTGGTCTGGAAATAGGGGTGGTTCTCGACGTCGTAGGCCTCGTCGAACATCTCCTCGGTGAAGGTGCCCTTGTAGAGGCCGGCGGCGGCGATCGAGCTGACCATGTGCAGGCGCCCGGCGTCGAGCGCCTCGGCCAGCGCGACCGCCCCGCGCGTGCCCTCGACGTTGGCGACGCGCTGGCTCTCGGCGTCCGCGGTCATGTCGTAGATCGCCGCGAGGTGAAAGAAATGGTCGACCTGGCCCTTCAGCTCCTTGACCACGTCCTCGCCGACCCCGAGCTGCGGCTGGGAGAGGTCGCCGATCACGGGCACGATGCGGTCATCGTCGGCACCCCAGCGCGATCGCAGCTCCTCGAGACGCCCGCGCGAGCCCTCGCGCACCAGCACGTAGATGGTTCCCTCCCGCTCGAGCAGCAGCTCGATCAGGTTGCGGCCGATGAAGCCGGTGCCGCCGGTGACGAAATAGCTCATCTACCTCTCCTCCAAAGGGGCGGTCGCTCAGGGCCGGAATCTACAGTCTGTTCGTGGCCCTCCATCTCGACCCCAGCTCCCAGCCGAATCCCGAGCGCGAGGACGAGCTGCGAGCGAGCGGCGCCAGGGTCGAGCTTCGGCCCGCCACCCGGGTCGCCCAGCTTGCCGAGCGCTCGCTCGCCTGCCCCTCCTGCGGGGTGCCGGTCGCGATCGCCGGGCCGGCCGGATGGGACCAGCGGCTCGCCTGCTCTTTCTGCGGGTCAGAGGCGCCGACGCGCGACTACGTCCAGGAGCGGGGCTGGCCGCGCGTCGAGCTGATCGCCCGCCTCGGGTGACGACGCCCGGCCCGCCCGCCCCAACCTCATAGAGTTGTAGGAGGAATGGCAACGACGTCGACGGCCCAGCTTCTGATGCCCGAGATGGGCGAATCGGTGACCGAGGGGACGGTGCTCGAGTGGCACGTCGCCGAGGGCGACGCAGTCGAGGAGGGCCAGACGATGGTCGAGGTCTCGACCGACAAGGTCGACGCCGAGGTTCCGGCGCCCGCCGACGGGACCGTGAGCAAGATCCTGGTGGCTGCCGACGAGACGATCGAGGTCGGCGCGGCGCTGGCTGAGATCGACCCGGCGGCCGGCGGTGACGCGGGGACCGCCGCGGGTGCTGATTCGGCGAGCAACGGACCGGTCTCCGCAGACGGCAAGGCGCCTGAATACGCACCTGCGTCGCCCCCCGCGTCACCGCCGGCCGACGAGACGAAGGAAGCGACGGCGACCGCCGTCGAGCCGAGTGAGGAGACGTCCGGTGGGGAGAGCATTGAGATCGTGATGCCGGAGATGGGTGAGTCCGTGACTGAGGGGACCGTGCTCGAGTGGCACGTCGCAGAGGGCGATTCGGTCGTTGAGGGCGACACCGTGGTCGAGGTTTCCACGGACAAGGTCGATGCAGAGGTTCCCGCTCCGGCCGATGGCACCGTCGTCAAGCACTTGGTTCAGCCCGACGAGACCATTGCCGTCGGGGAGCCACTCGCGGAAATGACCAAGGGTGGTGGCGGGGCCGCGAGGGCCACGCCCGTCGCCAAGCGCATCGCCGCGGCGAACGGGGTCAGCCTGGGCGCCGTCAAGGGCACGGGGGCCGAGGGCAAGGTGACCAAGGCTGACGTGTTGGCCGCGGGCGACGGCAAGGGCGCCGCAAGCGCTCCCACCCCGACCGAGGGAGAGGCCAAGACGCTGCGGGGACCGCAGGCCATGCTGGCGAAGGCGATGGAGGAGAGCCGGGAGATACCCACGGCGACCTCGTTCCGGACGCTGGCCGTGGACACGCTCGACGCCAAGCGCAAGGCGCTGAACGGGGTGCTCAAGGATCGCGGGATGAAGGTCAGCTTCACGCACCTGATCGCCTGGGCGATCGTCAAGGCCGCCGAGGAGTGGCCGGCGATGGTGCGCCACTACGAGCAGCGCGAGGGCAAGCCCTTCGTCGTCGACCCCGGCCGGGTCAACCTCGGGATCGCCGTGGACGTCGAGCGCAAGGGGCAGCGCAGCCTCATGGTCCCCTGCATCAAGGGGGCCGACTCGCTCGACTTCGCGGGCTTCCACGCCTACTACGAGGAGCTGATCACCAAGACGCGCGAGAACACGCTCACCGCCGACGACTTCCACGGCACCAACATCACCCTGACCAACCCGGGCGGCCTCGGCACGGTCGCCTCGGTGCCGCGGCTGATGACGGGTCAGGGCACGATCGTCGCCTGCGGCTCGCTCGCCTATCCGGTCGAGTGGGCGCACGCCCCGGCCGAGAAGGTGAAGGCGCTCGGCGTCAGCAAGGTGATGACGACTACCTCCACCTACGACCACCGCATCATCCAGGGAGCGGAGTCTGGCTCGTTCCTGCGCCGGATCGAGCAGCTGTTGCAGGGCGAGGACGAGTTCTACGAGTCGGTCGCCCGCTCGCTCGGGATCAGCGAGGACGCGCTCGCGAGCGCCCACCCGGCGGCAACCTCGGCCGCGCCCCTGGCGGCGGTCCCCGCCGCCGACGCCGCGGCGCCGTCCGCGAAGCCGGACACCGAGCTGCTGCAGGCCGTGCAGGCCGGCACCTCGCTGCTGAAGGCGTACCGCACCCACGGCCACCTCGCCGCCGACCTGGACCCGCTCGGCTCCGAGCCCAAGGGCGACCCCGCGATCCAGCCCGAAACGCTCAACCTGACCCCGGAGCTGATGTCACGGTTGCCGGCCGAGATCCTCCGCATCGGGGTCGAGGGCGAGACCCTGCTCGAGGCGCTGCCGCGGATGCGCGACGCCTACTGCGGGACGATCGCGTACCAGATTGAGCACCTCTCCAGCCACCAGCAGCGCATGTGGCTGCGCGAGATGATCGAGACCGGCTGGCACCGCAAGCCGCTCGATGCCGAGGAGAAGCACGACCTGCTCGACCGGCTGATCGACGTGTTCGGCTTCGAGCGCTACGTCGAGAAGGCGTACCTGGGCCAGAAGATGTTCTCGATCGAGGGCATAGACGCGGTCGTGCCGATGCTCGACGAGCTGTTCGAGATGGCCCACACCGAGGGCGCGCGCGAGGTCGTGATCGGAATGGCCCACAGGGGCCGGCTCAGCGTGCTCGCCCACAACCTGGGGCGCTCTCCCGCCTCCCTGCTGGCCGAGTTCGAGGGCGCCAAGGCGATCGAGGCGGTGAAGGCGGTCGCTGCGATCCCGACCGGCGGCACCGGGGACGTCAAGTACCACTACGGGCACCAGGGCCGCTTCGCCACCCGCGACGGCGGCGAGATCGCGGTCCGGCTCTACCCGAACCCGAGCCACCTGGAGTTCGTCGACCCGGTCGTAACCGGCGCCGCCCGCGCCGCGCAGACGAAGCGCTCCAACTCCACGATCGAGCACGACCCTTCGGTCGCGGTGCCGGTGCTGCTGCACGGCGACGGGGCCTTCCCGGCCCAGGGCGTGGTCGCGGAGACGCTCAACCTGCAGTCGCTGGCCGGGTACAGCACCGGCGGCACGATCCACATCATCCAGAACAACCAGATCGGCTTCACGACCGAGCCCTTCGAGGCTCGCTCCACCCCGTACGCCGCCGACATGGCGAAGGGCTTCAACGTGCCGATCGTCCACGTCAACGCCGACGATCCCGAGGCGTGCGTGGCGGCGATCCGGCTGGCGATGGGCTATCGCGAGCGCTGGGGCCGCGACGTCGTCATCGACCTGATCGGCTACCGCCGCTTCGGGCACAACGAGACCGACGAGCCCGCCTACACGCAGCCGCTGATGGCCGCGAAGATCAAGGAGCACCCGCCGGTCTCCCAGCTCTACGCCGAGTCGCTGGTCGCCGGCGGCGTCGCCACCGCCGATGAGGTCGAGACCCGGCGCGAGGAGCGCCAGCGCGCACTCAAGCGGACCCACGAGGAGCTGCGCTCGAAGATCGAGGCGGGCGAGTTCGAGGATCCGACCGCGACCGGCACCGGCGAGCTCGACCGCACCCGCAGCCCCAAGGTGGACACGGCCATCGCCGAGTCCGCGATCAAGGAGCTGAACCAGGAGCTGATCCGGGTCCCCGACAGCTTCACGATCCACCGCAAGCTGCGCAAGCCGCTGGAGAAGCGGATCGAGGCGCTGCGGAGCGGCGGCATCGAGTTCGGGCACGCGGAGTCGCTGGCGCTCGGCTCGCTGCTGACCGAGGGGGTGCACGTCCGCTTCACCGGCCAGGACACCGAGCGCGGGACCTTCAGCCACCGCCACCTCGTGCTGCACGACGAGAAGACGGGCCTGCGCTTCGCCCCGATCCAGAACCTGCCCGGAGCAACGGCGCCGCTGGAGCTGCACAACAGCCCGCTCTCGGAGACGGCCTGCCTCGGCTTCGAGTACGGCTACTCGGCCGCTTCGCCGGACAGCCTGGTCCTGTGGGAAGCGCAGTTCGGCGACTTCGGCAACTCGGCCCAGGTGATCATCGACAGCTTCATCGTCTCGGCCGAGGCGAAATGGGGCCAGATGACGCGGCTGACGCTGCTGCTCCCACACGGCTACGAGGGCGCCGGCCCCGAGCACTCGAGCGCCCGCATCGAGCGCTTCATCCAGCTCGCCGCCGAGGGCAACATCCGCATCGCCAATCCCACCACCGCCGCCCAGTACTTCCACCTGCTGCGGCGCCAGGCGCACATCGCCAAGGCCCGTCCGCTGGTCGTCTTCACCCCCAAGGGCCTGCTGCGCCTGGCGCGCGCGACCTCGGACCTGGAGGAGCTGACCTCGGGCTCGTTCGAGTTCGTCCTCGACGACCCCAAGGCCCAGGAGCGAAAGCAGGCCGTCGAGCGCCTGGTGCTCTGCAGCGGCAAGGTCTATTACGACATCGACGCCGCCCCCAAGCGAGAGGGGACCGAGCGCGTCGCGGTCGCCCGCGTCGAGCTGCTCTACCCGTTCGCGAAGGAGCAGCTGACCGAGCTGATCGAGGGCTATCCGAACCTGAAGGAGATCGTCTGGACCCAGGAGGAGCCTCGGAACATGGGCGCCTGGTCGGTGATGCAGCGCCGCATGCCCGAGCTGCTGCCCGAGGGCGTCGAGCTGGGCTACGTCGGACGCCCGCCGCGCGCCAGCCCCGGCGAGGGCTACGCCGTCGCCCACACCCGCGAGCAGGAGCGGATCGTGCTCACCTGCCTGCTGGGCAAGGCGGATCCCGCCTAGTGGCCCTCCTCAAAACGTCTCACCGGAAATGACTGGTCCAGATCACCACCATGCTGCGTCCTCGGTCGTCCGAATAGCGCTGCTATTCGGACTCCCTGCCTCCTTGCCTGGCGGCGCCTGGCCTGCGTCATTTCCTGGCGAACGTTCCGAGAAGGGCCACTAG
>VGBV01000097.1 GCA_016870325.1 Actinomycetota bacterium | reverse complement strand
CCGGCCGCGCCCCCCGTCGGCGCCGCCTCGGCCTCGAGGGTGTTCCAGGCGCCGCAGCCGGGGCACTGCCCCGTCCAGGCGAGCGCGGCCCTGCCGCACTCCGAGCATCTGTAGCCGCCGCCTCGCTTCGCCACCGAACGAGCCTACGAAGCGCCGCCGACGACACTCGCGCCGGCTTCGGCGGAACCGGCGCGAGCCGGTGACGACTTCGTCAGTTGGTCGGGAACGGCGCGCCCGCGAAGAACGCGAACCAGATCACGAAGGCGATCATCGAGACGATCGCCGTGGTCACGAACAGGCGCTCGACCGGGTCGCTCTTGCGCTCCCCGGGCCGGTGGCTCGAGTCGCGCATGCTGCGGTTCCACGAAGAGCGGCGAGACCGGCCCAACTCCTCCTCCTCCAGCATCCGCCCCCGGATCCAGGAGCCGAGCAGCAGCAGGCCCCAGTAGGTGACGAGGATGCCGGTGAAGATGAACACCGCGACCGGGCCGGTGACCGCGCCCGGCTTGTCGTAGATGGTCGAGGCGAGCCAGATCCACAGCAGCGGCACGCCGAACCCGATCAGGCACGCTCCGAGCAGGTTGAGCGCGGTCGATCCCGTCCCGACCAGCGCCCTGCGAATTGCGTGGATGACCGTCATGACCTCCGAGCCCCAGTTGACTGCGCGATAACGGTCAGGGTAGCGAGCGCAGATCGCGCTCCGGGTCGATCCCCCAGCGCTCGCCGGCGGCGACCAGCCGGGGCTCCAGCTCCCAGCGGTCGGGAAGCTCCGGCCCCTCGTGCTCGGGGCTCCCCCCCTTCAGCGCCATGCAGCCCGTGTTGTCCCCGATCTCTCGCAGCTCGGCCAGCTCGGCCTCGCCGAGCCGCTGCTCGGCGGGCAGCGCCACCAGCTCCGCGCGCTTTTCCTCGATCCGGCGCGCGCCCTCCCCCGCCTCCTGGATCAGCGTCGGGACGACGCAGCCGACCGCCGGCTGGCCCAGGTTCCACTGGCAGGCGAGCTGCATGGGCGTCAACTCCGCGGCCTCGGCGATCGGCCGCATGCGCTCGAGCTTCTCGCGGCCGGCCTCGATCCAGCCGTCGGGACGGAAGCTGCGGTGGTCGCTGGGGCCGAGCACCGTCCCGGGCACCAGGTCGTCCCAGAAGAGCCCGCCGTAGTCGACGACGCGGGTGATCACGCCGACGCCCTCGCGCTCGGCTGTCTGCAGCGAGAGGCCGGCCGGCCAGGGCTCGAGCGGGTTCAGGATCACCATCGCCCAGTCGATGCGCTCGCCGAACCGCTCCAGGCAGCTGATCAAGTCCAGCGTGAAGCCGTTGGCGGGGCCGGGAGCGACGCCGGTCATGCCGGTCAGACCCGCCTCCCGCAGAGCCTCCATCCCGTCCCAGACGACCTCGCTCTCGTACCCCGTGCGGTCGGGGTTGTGCAGCAGCAGCAGATCGAAGCGGTCCTGGCCGAGGCGCTCGAGGCTGCGCTCCGCGGCCATGCGCAGGTAGCCCGCGTACTGGTCCGGGCCCCGCAGGCGCGGGTCGGTGAACCTGGGGAAGCCCTTCGGCCCGTCGCGCTCGCCCTCGTAGAAGTCGTGGCCGACGGCGCCGACCAGGCAATAGTCCTCGCGCGTCGCCCCCTCGAGCGCCCTGCCCAGCAGAGAGTCCGCCTCGCCCTGGCCGTAGGCGTCGGCGCTGAGCACGGTGTCGATGCCCTCGCCCGGGCGCAGCAGCGCCGCCAGGCGGTCCTCGTCGATGGCCTCGCCGAAGTGCATGAAGCGGCCCCCGCTCCACGTGCCGACCGCCGCTCTGCCCGGTTCCCTCACGGGCCGAACGCTAGCGAGCCTCGCCGCCGGGCCGAGCCGGCCGAGCGCCGCGCCTTGCTAGCTTGCCCCGACCTTGGCCCTGGACACCGGACCGATCAACGCCGACCCCACCGAGCGGGCGCGAACGCTGCGGAGGCTGAACGTGATCGCGGTCGTGGCGATCCTGGACGCCCTGCTGCTGGCGGTGCTGCTGTGGGCGTCGTTCAGCGACGACGAGGGAATGGTCCACATCCTCGGACCGATCCACGGCGGCGGCTACGTGGCGTTGCTGGCGCTCTGCGCCGTCGGCTGCTTCGAGGAGCGCTGGGACTGGTGGTTCCCCGGCCTCGTGCTGGTCACGCTGGGGCCGCCCGGCTCGCTGATCGGCGACTGGATCCTGCGCCGCAAGCTGGCGCAGGGAACCCCCGCGTGAGCGCGCTGGACGAGGTCACCTGGGACCTCAGCCACCTGCTCGACGCCGAGGAGGCGGGCTCCGGCGCCGACGACGAGGCCGCGGTCGCGGCGCTGCTCGACAGCGCCGCCGAGCGCGCGGACTCATTCGCCGAGGCCCACGAGGGCAGGGTCGCCGAGCTCGACGGCGCCGGGCTGCGCGAGGCGATGAGCGAGCTGGCGGCGATCTCCGAGCTCGCCGGCCGCGCCGCCAACTTCGCCCACCTGCGCTTCGCGGCCGACACCGAGGACCCGGCGAACGGCGCCCTGGTGCAGCTGGTGAGCGAGCGCGCGACCGCGATCCAGACGAAGCTGCTCTTCTTCGAGCTGGAGTGGGTCGAGGTCGACGAGGCGCGCGCCGAGGAGCTGCTCGCCAGCGACGGCCTCGAGTTCGCGGCCCACTACCTGCGCATGGAGCGCCGCTACCGGCCCCACTTGCTGTCTGCGCCCGAGGAGACGATCTCGACCGAGCTCTCGGTCACCGGGCGCGGAGCCTGGACCCGCCTCTTCGACGAGCTCACCTCGGCGATCCGGGTCGAGCTGGAGGGAGAGGACGAGCCCCAGCCGCTCGACGTGGCGCTGTCCAACCTCTTCAACCCCGACCGCGACGAGCGCCGCAGGACCGCCGAGGCCGTGACCGGGGCACTCGAGCCGGGCCTGCGCACCCGCGCCTACGTCTTCAACACGCTGCTCCACGACAAGGCGATCAAGGACCGGCTGCGCCACTACCCCAACTGGCTCGCCAGCCGCAACCTCTCGAACGAGGCCTCCGACGAGTCGGTGCAGGCCCTGGTCGAGGCCGTCAAGAGCCGCTACCGGCTGGCGCGGCGCTGGTACGAGACCAAGGCGCGGCTGCTCGGGCTCGAGCGCCTCGCCGACTACGACCGCATGGCGGCGGTGAGCGAGGACGACGTCGAGATCCCATGGGACCGGGGACGCGAGCTGGTGCTGGACTCGTTCGGCTCCTTCTCCGAGCAGGCCGGCGAGGTCGCCCGCCGCTTCTTCGAGGAGCGCTGGATCGACGCGCCGCCGACGCCCTCGAAGCGCGGCGGCGCCTTCAGCGCCCAGACCGTTCCCTCGGTCCACCCCTACGTGATGCTCAACTACACGGGCCGCCGCCGCGACGTGCTGACGCTGGCCCACGAGCTCGGCCACGGGCTGCACCAGACGCTGGCGCGCGAGCAGGGCGTCTTCCACCAGGACACCCCGCTGACCGTCGCCGAGACGGCGTCGGTGTTCGCCGAGGAGATCGTCTTCGGCAGGCTGCTCGCCGACGCCGACGATCCCGGCTCCCGCCTGGGCCTGCTGGCCGAGGCGGTCGAGGGCCAGATCGCGACCGTCTTCCGCCAGATCGCGATGAACCAGTTCGAGGACTGCGTCCACACGGCGCGCCGCTCCGAGGGCGAGCTCGCGGTCGAGCGCATCGGCGAGCTCTGGCACGAGACCCAGCACGAGCTGCTCGGCGACTCGGTCGAGATCACCGACGGCTACCGCTCGTGGTGGTCCTATGTCCCCCACTTCATCGGCACGCCCGGCTACGTCTACGCCTACGCCTACGGCCAGCTGCTGGCGCTCTCGGTCTACAGGCTCTACACCGAGCGCGGCGAGGAGATGGTCCCAAGCTACCTCGAGCTGCTCGCCGCCGGCGGCTCGCGCTCACCCGAGGAGCTGGGCAAGATCGTCGGCGTCGACCTCACCGACCCCGGCTTCTGGGACTCGGGCCTGGACCTGGTCGAGGATCAACTCGAACAGGCCGTCGCCGCGGCCGAGGCCGTGATCGCCGCGCGCTAGGGCCAGCCTGCTGGCCTACCGTTGTCGAGTGGGCTCACCTTCGTGGCGCACTCGAATCTCCCTTGGACTGATCCTCGTCGGAGGATTGCTGGGCGGCGCCGCGGTCTTGGTCGCTGCTGTCTCGGAGATGGGCGGAAGCTGTGAGTACCCCTGTTCCTCTGATGTTGCGTACTCGGCATACAAGCTGGCCCTAGCCCTCCTCGGTGCCTCCGTGCTCGGCGCAGGCGTCACCTCCGGCCTCGCCCTGGCGCATCCGGGTGCGCGCACCATCGGGACCGTGTACATGCTGCTCACGATCGCCGGTTTCGCCGCGTTGTCCTTCTGGGTTCTGGGACTCGGTTGGGTCTGGGTCGACTAGCAGTGGCCCTTCTCAACCGCAACGGCCCGCAGCGAGCGGGCCGTAGGTTGCGGCCGGGGAGCAACCCCGAGTCCGATTGCCAACCGTTCTCCAAGTCTTGCACGCCGGCGAGCGGACCTGCCACGGAACCGCCCCCGGCGTAGCGGCGGAGCGCGGGGGACTCAAACCCCAACCAGGTGCTAGCCGGTCGTCGCGGTTGGCAACCGGACGCGACGCCTCGTCGCTTCACGCTCCGCACTCAGAGCGTTGACGACGCGCGCGTACGTGGGACGCGCGTCGTGTAGCGACTTCGTAGCCGAGTCTCGCCGAGACTGCTACTCGCGGTTCCGCGGAACTGGGGAAGCTAAGCCTTGGAGGGCTCGGCGTCGCCGTCGCCCGACTCGCCGTCGTCGCCCGAGTCCTCGTCTGACTTCTTGCCGGCGCCGACGCCGACCTTCTCGGGCTCCTTCTTCTTCGCGGGCGGCTTCTTCTTCGGCTTCACCAGCTTCAGCTTCAGGGGCTTGTCCTGCTCGTCGCCCTTCTCGTCCCGCTCGACCAGCACCGTGGTGCCGGGGGTGAGCGGGCCGGCCTTCAGCACCTCGTCGGCCAGCGGGTCCTCGATGTAGCGCTGGATCGCGCGGCGCAGCGGGCGGGCGCCCATCGCGGGGTCCCAGCCCTTGTCCACGAGCAGGTCCTTGGACTCCTCGGTCAGGTCGAGCTGCAGCTCGTGCTCGGCCACCTGGGCGCGCACGCGGCTGATCATCAGGTCGACGATCTCCTTGATCTCGTCCTTGGCCAGCTTGTGGAAGACGATCACCTCGTCGATCCGGTTCAGGAACTCGGGCCGGAACACCTTCTTCAGCTCGCCGGTGATCCTCGACTTCATGTCGTCGTAGGTGATCCCGGTGTCGTCGCTGATCGCGAAGCCCAGCGGCGTGTTGCGCGCGATGTCCTGGGCGCCGATGTTGGAGGTCATGATCACGATCGCGTTGCGGAAGTCCACCGTGCGCCCCTGGGCGTCGGTCAGCCTCCCGTCCTCCAGGATCTGCAGCAGGATGTTGAAGACGTCGGGGTGGGCCTTCTCGATCTCGTCCAGCAGCAGCACCGAGTAGGGCTTGCGCCGCACGGCCTCGGTCAGCTGGCCGCCCTCGTCGTAGCCGATGTAGCCCGGGGGCGAGCCGACCAGGCGGCTGACGGCGTGCTTCTCCATGTACTCGGACATGTCGATGCGCACCATCGCGTCCTCGTCGCCGAACAGGAACTCGGCGAGGGTCCGCGCCAGCTCGGTCTTGCCGACGCCGGAGGGGCCGAGGAAGATGAACGAGCCTGCCGGCCGCTTGGGGTCCTTGATCCCGGCGCGCGAGCGGCGGATCGCCTTGGAGACCGCGGTGATCGCCATCTCCTGGCCGATCACGCGCTTGTGCAGCTCGTCCTCCATGCGAACGAGCTTCTTCGACTCGGCCTCGGTCAGCTTGAAGACGGGGATGCCGGTCCACATCGCGACGATGTCGGCGATCTCCTCCTCGCCGACCTCGGGGCGCTCGCCACCGTCGCCCGAGCTCCACTCGTGCTCGAGCTCCTTCTTCTTGTTGGTCAGCTTGCGCTCCTGGTCGCGCAGGTTCGCGGCCTTCTCGAACTCCTGGGCCTCGATCGAGGCCTCCTTCTCGCGCCGCGTGGTCTCGATCTCCTCCTCGAGGTCGCGGTACACCGGCGGCTGCGTCATCGACTTGATGCGCATGCGGCTGGCGGCCTCGTCGATCAGGTCGATCGCCTTGTCGGGCAGGAAGCGGTCGGAGATGTAGCGGTCGGCCAGCTCGGCGGCGGACTCGAGCGCCTCGTCGGTGATCTTGACCCGGTGGTGCTGCTCGTAGCGCTCGCGCAGGCCCTCGAGGATCTTCACCGTCTCCTCGGTCGAGGGCTGCTCGACCTTGATCTGCTGGAAGCGGCGCTCCAGCGCGGAGTCGCGCTCGAGGTACTTGCGGTACTCGTCGAGCGTGGTCGCGCCGATCGTCTGCAGCTCGCCTCGGGCGAGCGCGGGCTTCAGGATCGAGGCGGCGTCGATCGCGCCCTCGGCGGCGCCGGCGCCGACCAGGTTGTGGAGCTCGTCGATGAAAAGGATGATGTCGCCGCGCTGGGTGATCTCCTTCATCACCTTCTTCAGCCGCTCCTCGAACTCGCCGCGGTACTTGGAGCCCGCGACCAGGGCGGCCAGGTCGAGCGTGTAGATCTGCTTGTTCTTCAGCAGCTCGGGCACCTCGCCCTTGGTGATGCGGGCGGCGAGGCCCTCGACGACGGCGGTCTTGCCGACGCCGGGCTCGCCCAGCAGCACCGGGTTGTTCTTGGTGCGCCGCGAGAGAATCTGCATGATCCGCTCGATCTCGGTCTCGCGACCGATCACGGGGTCGAGCTTGCCGTCGGAGGCGAGCTTGGTCAGGTTGCGCCCGAACTGGTCGAGCAGCTTGGATGACTTCTTGCCCTCGCCGCCGGCGCCCGATCCGGAGCCCTGGCGGCGGCCCCCGGGGCCCGACAGCATCCGGATCACCTCGTTGCGGATCTTCTCGGAGTCGGCGTCGAAGTCGAGCAGGATGCGGGCGGCGACGCCCTCGTTCTCGCGCACCAGGCCGAGCAGGATGTGCTCGGTGCCGATGTAGTTGTGGCCCAGCGACAGCGCCTCGCGCAGCGCCAGCTCCAGCACCTTCTTGGCGCGCGGCGTGAACGGGATCTGGCCGGCGGTGACCTCCTCGCCGGAACCGACGATGCGGACGACCTGGGAGCGCACGCGCTCGACGGTGATGTCGAGCGACTCCAGCACCCGCGCTGCGAGGCCCTCCTCCTCGCGCAGCAGGCCGAGCAGGATGTGCTCGGTGCCGATGTAGTTGTGCTTCAGCGTCCGGGCTTCCTCCTGGGCGAGGACGACGACCTGACGCGCTCTCTCGGTGAATCTCTCGAACATCTAGATCTGCCTTTGGTCTATCAACCGCTTCGGCTGTCCTGGGTTGTGCTTGCTGCGCTCGGGGTTGTTGAAGTTAGCGGCGCTTCGGGTGCTGATTCGAAGGGACGCGGACTCGCCCGGGGGCCCAATCTCCATCGGCTCCTGCCTGCCGAGAATCGATCTGACCTCCGGTTCTGTCGGGGACGGCGAGAGGCCAAGTATAGCCCTGCCTATTCCGTGCCCAGAGGAATGCGCGTGGACGCACGAGATCTCCCTGCAATCTGGGTCGAACGCGTGGGGAGCCCGCGCAGGCGGGGCGGGGCGATCCCGATCGCGCTAGCTTGCCGGTCGTGAGCAACCCGCTGAAGAGGGCGCACCGGCGCGCCACCTCGGCCTGGAACGGCGCCCGCGAGGGAACCGCCCGCACGGCGACCTGGGTCAAGGAAGGGGTCGCCGGCGCCCCGGGCAAGCTGCGCGGCGCCGTCAGCCGCGGCGGGGAGGACTCCGGGCCGAAAGCGAAGCCGGCGCCCGCGAAGGCGAGCGGCGCCGCGGCGAACGGAGAGGGCGGCACCTGGGAGCGGATCGGCGGCGCCGCCGCCCTGGAGCGCGCGCGCGGCGACCGCCGCGTCGCGATCGCCTGGATCGCCGGGGCGCTGCTGTTCGTCGCCTGGATCGGCTGGACGATCTACGTCTGGAGCGAGAACGGATCGGCCGCGGGGGTCGGCGTGCTGGTCAGCTGGCCCGCCGTGCTGGCGGCCCTGGCGCTGGTGGGCGCGGCGCTGGTG
>VGBV01000096.1 GCA_016870325.1 Actinomycetota bacterium | reverse complement strand
CCCCGCCGCGAAGCGGGCCGCGCGCGCTCGCGCCAGCTCCAAGGCGACGACCACCCGCAGCCGCTCGGCTTCGAAGCCCAAGGCGCGGCCCGCCAAGAGAGACCCGCTCGCCGCCCAGGGCATGGCCGCCGCCGAGGAGGACTTCGCCTCCCGCGACTACGTGATCCCGGGAGTCGACGCGGACGACCCGCATCCCTACAAGTGGCACACCGGGGCCAAGCGCGATCACGGCGGGGTCGACGCGATCGAGATCATCGACCTGGTCAAGCAGTTCGGCCGCACCCGCATCCTCAACGGCTGCAACCTGGGGCTGCCCGACAACATGATCTCGATGGTGCTGGGCCCGTCGGGCACCGGCAAGTCCGTGCTGATCAAGCACATCGTCGGCCTGCTCTACCCCGACGCCGGCGACGTGCTCGTCCACGGCGAGTCGATCCCCTCGATGTCCGACGACCAGCTGTTCGAGACCCGCAAGAAGTTCGGGCTGCTGTTCCAGGACGGGGCGCTGTTCGGCTCCATGAACGTGTTCGACAACACCTGCTTCCCGCTGCGCCAGCACACGGACAAGTCCGAGGAGGAGATCGAGGAGATCGTCAACCGCCGCCTGCGCGAGGTCGGCCTGACCGAGGCCATGTACAAGATGCCGAACGAGCTCTCGGGCGGGATGCGCAAGCGCGCCGGCTTCGCCCGGGCGCTGGTGCTGGACCCCGCGATCGTCATGTTCGACGAGCCCGACTCCGGCCTCGACCCGGTCCGCACGGCGCTGCTCTGCGAGCTGATCCGCGAGGTGCACGAGGAGAACGGCGGCTGCTACCTGGTGATCAGCCACGACCTCGGCACCGCGCGCCGCATCGCTGAGTTCCTCGCGGTGCTGTGGAAGGGCAAGATCGTCGAGAGCGGCCCGGCCGACGAGCTCTTCAACACCGACAACGAGTTCGTCCGCCAGTTCCTGAACGCCGAGGTCAAGGGCCCGCTCGCGATGGACTGACGCCGGCCCTGCCGCTTCCTTGAGGGCGGACGCGTAGCCTCGCCTCTCTGATGAGCGGGTTGTTCGAGAGGGTGGCCGGGGCGGCGGTGCGGTGGCCGCGGGCGGCGCTCGGCGTCGTGCTGGCGCTGTCCCTTGCGGGGGCCGCGGGCGCCCTGACGCTGGACACCGACGCCGGCACCGAGACGCTGGTCGACCGCGACTCGCCGGAGTTCCAGGCGACCGAGCGATTCCGGCAGAGCTTCGGGGACGAGGCCGCGGTCGTGTTGGTCCGCGAAGACCTGCGCCAGCTGACCCTGACCGGCGACCTCGGCAGGCTGTTCGAGCTGGAGACCTGCCTGGCGGGCGGGACCGACCTGGGAGAGAGCCTGCCGCGGCGGCCGGATTCGCCGCTGCCCGAGGTCTGCGAGCGGATCGCCGAGCTGGCGCCCGCCCGGGTCGTGTACGGGCCCGCGACCTTCCTCTACCAGTCGGTCGCCCAGATCCAGAAGCTGCTGCGGGGGCAGATCGGCGCCACCCAGCGCGCCGCGCGCGAGGCGGCGCGGGTCGCCGAGGCCGAGGCGCTTGCCGCGGGCGCCTCGGAGGCCGAGGCCGACGCCGCGGGGCGCGAGGCGAGCGAGCGGGTCCAGGGCAGCTTCCAGAGCGACCTGATCCGGCTCGCGCTCCAGTTCAGCATCACCAGCCAGCCGCGCCTGGACGACCCGCAGTTCATCTCGCGCGTCGTCTTCGACCCCGAGCGGCCCGCCGGCACCCCCAAGGAGCGCTTCGCCTACCTCTTCCCCGACACCGACGCGGCGCTCGTCTCGGCCCGGCTGCGGCCGGACCTGAGCGACTCCGAGCGCGCCGAGGCGATCGAGCTCTTCCGCGATGCGGCCTCGGATCCCCGCTTCGCGCTGAGCGCGGGCAGCTACGTCGTCAGCGGCGTGCCCGCCGTCGTCGACGGGCTCTCCGCGGCCCTGCGCACCGAGCTGCTGGTGCTGCTGCTGGTCGCGGTTGCGCTGATGGCGCTTACCCTGCTCGCGGTCTTCACCCCGCCGCTGCGGCTGCTGCCCGTGGGGGTGGCGCTGGCGGCCTCGGCGCTGACGTTCGGCCTGCTGGCCCTGCTGGGGGGCTCGCTGACGATGGCCTCGGTCGCGGTGCTGCCCGTCCTGATCGGGCTTGCGGTGGACTACGCGATCCAGTTCCAGGCTCGCTTCAACGAGGCCCAGGCCGAGGGCACGGCCCCGGCGCGGGCCGCGGTCGCGGCGGCGGGTCGCGGCGGCCCCGTGATCGGCGCGGCCTGCGTCGCGACGGCGGCCGGCTTCGCCGCCCTTGTGCTCTCGCCGATCCCGATGGTGCGGTCCTTCGGGCTGCTGTTGGTCGCGGGCATCGCCCTCGCCTTCGCGATCGCCGTCACAGCCGGCTTCGCGGCGCTGGCGCTGGCCGCCTGGCGCGGGCCCGGCGAGCGGCCACGGCGCTCCTGGGGGCCGAAGAGCGAGCGGCTCGGCCGCCGCAGGGACGAGGGCGCGGTCCGGCTGCGCGAGGCGGGCAAGCGCGTGCTCGGCTTCGCGATCGCGCGCCCCGCACGCGTGCTGCTGGTCGGATTGGCCCTCGCCGCGCTCGGCTGGCTCGCAGGGACCCGGACCGAGGTCATCTCGGACATCCGCGACCTCGCGCCCTCGAGCCTGCAGGCGCTCGAGGACGTCAACGTGCTGCAGGAGGAGACCGGGGTCTCCGGCGAGGTCAACGCCGTCGTCCGCTCCGATCGGCTCTCGGATCCCGCGGTGATCGCCTGGATCGGGGACTTCCAGAGCCGTGTGCTCGAGGACGCCGGCTACGGCGGCGTCGATCCGAGCTGCGAGCGGGCCCGGCTCTGTCCGGCGATCTCGCTGACCGACCTGTTCGCCGACGGAGCGCGGATCACGAGCTCCGAGCAGGTGCGCTCGCTGGTCGCCTCGGTCCCGCCATACTTCTCGCAGGCCGTCGTCACCCGCGATCCCGCCACGGGCGAGATCGGCGACACCGCCAACATCGCCTTCGGCATCCGCGTGCAGCCCCTGGACGAGCAGCAGCAGCTGATCGAGAGCATCCGCGATCAGATCGGCGCCGAGGGCGGGCCCCCCGCGGGTACCACCGTGGAGCTGGCAGGCCTGCCCGTGATCGCCGCCGCGGCCAACGCCGAGCTCTCCCGCAGCCGCTACTGGTTGCCGCTGGCGGGGCTCGCTGCGGTGGCCCTGACGCTGCTGGCGCTGTTCCGCTCGCCTCGGCGGGCGCTGGTGCCGCTTGTCCCCGTCGTGCTGGCCACCGGCTGGTCGGCGCTGGTGGTGGCGCTGCTCGGCGTGCCGCTGAACCCGATGTCCGCCACCCTGGGGGCTCTGGTGATCGCGATCGCGACCGAGTTCAGCGTCATCCTCGCCGCGCGCTACGAGCGCGAGCGCAAGGCGGGGATGTCGGTCGGGCAGGCTCTGCGGCTGACCTATTCGCGCACGGGCATGGCCGTGCTCGCCTCGGGCGTGACCGCCATCGCCGGTTTCGCCGCGCTGGCGGCGACCGACATCCGCATGCTGCGCGACTTCGGCCTGGTCACGGTCGCCGACCTGGCCGTGGCCCTGGTCGGCGTGATGCTGGTGCTGCCGGCGGCCCTGGCCTGGGCGGAGCAGCGCTTTCCGCGGGGGGCGGCCCGGTGAGCGAGGGCGAGGGGCGCCGCCGGGGCGGGCCGGGCGCGATCTACTCGGGCATCGTCGGGCTGACCTTCATCGCGATCATCGTGGTCGCGGCCCTGAACACGATCGAGACCGAGGACAGCGGCGTGATCGGGGCCGGCGAGGAGGGCGACCTGCCGCTCGCCCAGTTCGCCGTCGCCGACCTGCGTGGAGACCTCGACGGCGATGCGAACATCGCCCAGGACGACTGCGCGGCGGCGCGGGTCCCCTGCCCGGAGTCCGAGCGCCGCAGCCCGGCCTGCGAGGTCGAGGCCGCGGGCGCGATCCGCGTCTGCGACCTGTTCGCGAAGCCGCTGGTGCTGTCGTTCTGGTTCACGCGCGGAGGGGAGTGCGAGAGCCAGCAGGACGTCTTCGAGACCGTCTACCGCGCCCGCCGGGCCGACGCCAACTTCCTCGCCGTCAACGTTCGCGACGAGCGCGACGAGGTCGCCCGACTGGCGAGGGCCCGCGGCTGGACGCACCCGATCGGGCTCGACCCCGACGGCGCCCTCTCCAACCTCTACCGGGTGGGCGGCTGCCCGACCTTCATCTACGCCTATCCGGGGGGCATCCTGCGCGAGACCTCGATCGGCGAGCTCGGGGCCGCTCAGCTGACCGACCGTGTGGAAGATCTGATCGAGGCATCGAAGAGGCGCGCCGCTACGGTGCGCTGATGGCCGACAAGCAGCCCGAGCAGCGGGGCTCTGACCCCCTTCGTGAAGAGGGTCTGACCCCGTGGGAGGCGGCGCCCGAGCCGGGCTGGGTGGAGCCGTCCCTTGCCGAGGAGCTCCCCGGGCTCGGCGTCGCGCAGACGACGGTCTCGGCCGGGCGGGGGCGCAGCCCCGCCGCGCTGAAGGAGCAGCTGCGCGAGCTCAGCAGCCGCTTCGGGGGCGCACAGGCGATCAACCTGCGCCAGCAGCCGATCCCCTGGGCGTACCGGGTCTTCTACCGCCATATCGGCCTCGACCCCGACGAGAATCCGACCCCGGCCGAGCGCGTCTCACTCGACCGCATGCGCGACGGTCGCTTCGCCAGCCGCAACCGCCTGGACGACTCGCTCACGCTCGCGATCGCCGAGGTCGGCGTCGCGCTGACCGCCTTCGACGCCGACAGGGTCGATGGCCGCCTCGGACTGCGCCTGGCGGGCGAGGACGAGGCCTTCGAGGGCAGGGCCTCGCCGCTGCTCCCCGGCACGATCGTGATCGCGGACGAGAGCCGCCCGCTCGAGGTCCTGTTCGGGAAGACGGCTGAGGGCCGGGGCGTCGGCCGCGCGACGAAGCGCACGACGCTGGCCGCGATCCGGGTCAAGGGAGTCCCCGACATCGCCCTGGAGGAGTCGCTGTGGATCGCCGCGAGCGCGATGCTGGCCTGAGCCGCGCCGGGGGCTGGACGACCGATCGCTAGATTTCCGCGAGTGCTCCGGCACCGCCAGCTCTCGGCCTTCGCGGCTCTCGCCTGCGCGCTGTCGCTGCTGCTGGTGGCATGCGCCGACGACGGGCCCGATGCGGTCGCCGCCTGTGGCAGCGAGGCCGACGACGGCGCCGAGCGCCTCGTCCTGCGCATGATCAGCCCCTTCCGCAACCCGATCACGAGCGACGAGGTCGACCGCACGATCGAGATCCTCTGCGAGCGCGCCGAGACGCTCGACGCCGAGGCCGTGGTCTCCCGGCCGAGCGAGCTCGAGCTGGAGGTGCTGCTCTCGGGCGAGGGGGCCGCGGAGGCCGCTGACGTGATCGGGGCGCCCGCAAAGCTCAACTTCTACGACTGGGAACTGACCTTGATCCCCGACCCCAATGCGCCGCGCGATGCTCGCCTGGAGACGCCGTTCCCCGCCGCCTACGAGGCGATCCGCCTCGCCTCGGGCATTCCCCCCGACTGCGTCGAGGAGAGGTGCACGGTGCCGGGCCCGACCTCCTACCTGTTCGACCTGCGCAGCAAGGAGCTGCTCGACGGCCCCTCGCTGGCGGTCGAGGGGCTGCTGGAGGGCCGCCTGCAGGGCGAGGAGCCCCGCGGCTTCGAGCTGCTCTCGGTCCGCGTCGGGACGATCGCCCTGCGCGAGGACGACGACGCCTACTGGGTGCTGCGGGATCGCCCCTCGGTCTACTCCTCGGAGATCACCGACCCCGAGGTCCGAGCCGACCCTCGCACCGGCCGCCCGGCGGTCCACGTCGACTTCACCGAGGAGGGAGAGGTGGCGTTCAGGCGGATGACCCGCAAGATCGCCAAGCGCGACGCGCCGCCGAGCGTGTTCGCGGTCGCCTTCGACCTCGACCTGATCGAGCTGGTCCCGGTCGACCCGGTTGGCGACCGCAAGGGACGGGACCCCTCCGACGGTTTCCTGGTCACCGGCGACTTCTCCCTCGCGGAGGCTGAGGAGCTGGTCGAGTTCCTGGAGATCGGCTCGCCGCCGGTCGGGTTGGCCCCCACCGCCTGAGCCCCACCGCCTGAGCCCTCTCACGCTCGATGGCGGCGCTGGGGTTCGAGGCGCTCGCCGCCACGAGCGCCGGCTTCGCCTTCACCCTCGGGCGCCTGGACAGCGGCGTCAGCCCGGAGGAGCTGGCCGGCCACGTCGGGACGATCGCCGCCACCACCGAGCTCCCCTCTCGGTAGACATCGAGGACGGCTTCGGCCCGACTCCCGAGGACGCCGCCGATGCGGTCGGGGCCGACGTCCCCCAAGCGCCCGCCCTCGCCGACGCCGGGAGTGTGAGGGCGGTCTGCGAGGCCGTCCCGGCCCCGGTCAACGTGCTCGCTCACACGGGGCGCTCGATGGGCGGGGTGGTTGAGGCGGGAGCGCCGCGGGTCAGCGCCGGCGGCGGGCTCACCTGGGTCGCGATCGGCGCGATGGCCTCGGCCGCCACCGAGATCGCCGAGAGCGGCAGTTTCGCGCCGCTCGCGGCCGAGGTCAGGACTCGCGACTGGCTCGGCTGAGGGATCGAAACTACTCGGGGAAGCCTGCGGGGGGGTCTAGACTTGTGGTCCCAGTTCGAGGAGGGTGGTAGTGCCGGAGGTGCTCCAGAGGCCTGAGTTTCCCGAGACGGCCCCCGCGCCGCGCGCGCAGGGCGCCCTGGTGCCGCCCGTCCCGCCCGAGGGCCTCGACACCGTCCTCTTCGAGCACGACGACCGCGCCTCCAGGGCCGACCTGAGGCGCCAGATCGCCGCGATGGAGGCCGAGCTGGGCCAGCTCTTCGCCTCGGCCTTTCCCCGCAAGGGCATCGACTTCAGGGTGTCGGCGCGGGCCGCGGGTCCGCGCATCCTCAGCGTCGACGAGCTCGAGCGCGTCCGCGACTCGCTCGCCTCGCGCTTGAGCGAGGTGCGCGCGGAGCTGGGCGAGCGCGGGCGGGTCGAGGAGCAGCACCGGCTGCTGATCGAGGACATGACCGCCGACCCCAAGCGACACCGCTGGATCCGGGTCTCAAACGAGGACATCGGTGAGCCCGGCTGCCGCCACTGGCACTCCCGCCCCCGCTGGGGCCCACTGGGGATGCTGCTCGGCTGGTGGCGGGTGATCGTCTCCTCGGGTTGTCCCTTAGCCGGGGGGCTTGCGGCCCCTTCCACCACAGAGCCTGAGCGGATGGCGAAGCGGAAGCAAAAGCGGCGGCGCCGTCCCGCCGGCACGGGCCCCCAGCCGAACCCCCGGGCGGGGACCGCTGACGCCGCTTCCGAGCCCACGGCGCCGGAGGGGAGCGCGGTCGCGGCCGATGACTCGGCCCGCGCCCGCGCCCGCCGCGGCGAGGGTCCGCCGCCCCCGCCCTGGGGTTCGTTCCCGCTCTCGGAGATCGTCGTCCTGATCGCGATCGTGCTGCTGGCCGCCGGCTTCTTCGTCGCCCCGCCCCGCGGGGCGGTGATGCTGGGCGCCGGGCTCGTGCTGGGATCGCTGGCGGGGCTGGAGCTGTCGGTCCGCGAGCACTTCAGCGGTTACCGCTCGCACACGCTGGTGCTGGGCGGCGCGGTCGGGGTCGTCGTGATCGCCTTCCTCTACGTGCTCGCCGGGGTCGGCCCCCTGGTTGCCGCGGCGGGCGGCACCGTCGCATTCGCCGCCGCCGCCTTCCTCTTCGGCCGGGCCTTCCGCCGCCGCTCCGGCGGCGCCGCGTTCCGGATCCGCCCCTTCGGCGGCTAGTGGCCCTTCTCGGAACGTTCGCCAGGAAATGACGCAGGCCAGGCGCCGCCAGGCAAGGAGGCAGGGAGTCCGAATAGCAGCGCTATCCGGACGACCGAGGACGCAGCATGGTGGTGATCTGGACCAGTCATTTCCGGTGAGACGTCTTGAGGAGGGCCACTAGATGAGCGATTCCACGACCACGCACGCCCGAGGCCCCGCCCGGCGCGCCGCATCCCGGCGTCCTCGGGCCTGCCCTTGGCGCCGCCAAGGGCTGCCCCCTGCGTCCTTGGGCTGCCCCCTGCGTCCTTGGGCTGCCCCCTGCGTCCTTGGGCTGCCCCCTGCGTCCTTGGGCTGCCCCCTGCGTCCTTGGGCTGCCCCCTGCGTCCTTGGGCTGC